>VGVA01000127.1 GCA_016874115.1 Gammaproteobacteria bacterium | reverse complement strand
AAATGACGTGGCGAGTTTGCCTTCGGCGGCCTGCGTTCGTCCCGCTACAGCCCAAAACACAAAACATCGGCTTCCGCCTTGCTTCGTATTTTGACCTTGCGCGAATGACTTGACGCCGTGTCGTATGACCTTGCATTTTGACTACGCACTACGCTTGCGCTCCAACTCCGTCAACATGAATGCCCTTGTCCGGAGCATAAATTTAACCTACCCGATACTGTTATTAATACCTTGTTAATTAATCCTTTGGTTTCGGCAGCTTGTTTTCAATTTAATCAAAAAAATCTTCCAAGCAGGTTAAAATAACCGGATTTTATCAATCTGGCGCTGTACACATATTAACCTCAATCGACCTAACGGACATTAATGAGCATTAAATCAGACAAATGGATCCGGCGCATGGCGCAGGACCACAGCATGATCGAGCCTTTCGAAGCCGGACAAATCCGCGAATCCGACAAGGGCAAGGTCATCTCTTACGGCACGTCAAGCTACGGTTACGATGTCCGTTGTTCCGATGAATTCAAAATTTTCACCAACATTAATTCTGCGATTGTCGACCCGAAAAATTTCGATCCCAACAGTTTTGTCGATGTAAAATCCGATGTCTGCATCATTCCGCCCAATTCATTTGCGCTGGCGCGGACAGTGGAATATTTCCGTATTCCGCGGGATGTATTAACGGTTTGCCTGGGTAAATCGACTTACGCCCGCTGCGGTATCATCGTTAATGTCACACCATTGGAACCGGAATGGGAAGGGCATGTCACGCTAGAGTTTTCCAATACCACTAATTTGCCTGCGAAAATTTACGCTAACGAGGGTGTTGCGCAAATGCTGTTTTTCGGCAGCGACGAGGTGTGCGAAACGTCCTACAAAGACCGGGGCGGCAAATATCAGGGGCAAACCGGTGTAACCTTGCCGAAGGCGTAGGCGTAGGCGCAGATGAAATTGGCCTTCGATTCCGAAAATTTCTATAAAAACGCTTGCCTGTTTGAGGCGGGGTTAATTGTTGTCGCCATCGTCCTGGGCTGGCTGACCGGTATTAATCCCTTTGCCGATTTGTATTTTTCTAACAGTGCGTTTCTGTACGGCGTCATCGGTACGATTCCTTTATTTATTATGTTCTTAGCGCTAGAGCGGATTAATGCCGAATCGGTTGCTGCTATTCGTCGCTTTCTGCTGGAAACGTTGGGACCTGCGTTGCACCGTTATGATTGGTCCGATTTGTTCATTCTGGCTGCTATTGCCGGGATTTCAGAAGAAGTGCTGTTTCGCGGCGTGTTGCAGCCGTGGCTGGAATCGTACTGGGGCGCACTGGGCGGATTAATCGGCAGTAATATCGTCTTCGGATTGGTGCACGCCATCACGCCTTTGTATCTGGTACTCGCGACTGTAGTCGGAATTTATTTAGGTTTAGTGCTGGATTACGGCGGCGAACGCGCTTTATTAACACCCGTGCTGATCCATTGGTTGTACGATTTTCTGGCCTTCATGGCATTAATGCGCAGCTACCGGGCCAGCAAACTATCAGGCAACCATTTCTGATCAGCTCATGTTGACGGTAATTCAACGGGTTAAATCGGCGCAGGTAGCGGTTAATCAGGAGATTATTGGGCAGATAGGCGAGGGTATTCTTGCCCTGGTTGCAGTAGAGCCTGAAGATCAAGAGAAAACAGCAGTGCGCTTGCTGGAAAGAATCCTGAATTACCGTATCTTCGCCGATAACAATGATCGCATGAATCTGAGTTTACTCGACATTAATGGTGGTTTGCTGCTGGTGCCGCAATTTACTTTGGCAGCCGATACCGATACCGGCAATCGCCCCAGCTTTACCACCGCAGCTAAACCGGAGGTTGGTTTGCAGTTATTCAGCTATATGCAGGACATTGCTTTAGCCAAACTGCCAAATGTTCAATTTGGCCAATTCGGCGCAGACATGCAAGTCAGTCTAGTGAATAACGGCCCGGTGACGTTTCTATTGCGAGTACGCGAAAAATAAACTCAGCGCATTAACGATTAATGAGTTAGATTACACGCGCATTAATAAGGTATTGCCTTAGCCTGCTAAAAAACACAACAATTCAGTGGTCGATCAACTTCAATTTGACTAAATGCACCCGTCTGGTATCGGCGCGGACGACTTCAAAGCGCATGTTATCGACTTCCAGTGTTTCGCCTTTTTTCGGCATGTGTTCCAGTTGGCTGACGATAAAACCGCCCAGTGTGTCGTATTCGTTGGTCGCCAGTTGCGTTTGGAAATAATCGTCGAATTCTTCCATCGGCGCCAAAGCCTTAATCATGTATTCGGTGTCGTTGCGGCGGAAGATATAACCTTCGTCTTCCGGCTCGTCGTGCTCGTCTTCGATCTCGCCGACGATTTGTTCAAGAATATCTTCAATCGAAACCAGTCCGGACGTTTGTCCGTATTCATCCACGATGATCGCCATGTGGTTGCCGTTGGTACGCAGTTCTTTCAATAGTACATTCAGGCGTTTACTTTCAGGCACCACGCAGGCAGGACGCATGATGTCTTTCACCAGCAATTTTTTATTGTGCATCAATTGCTGTAGTAAGTCTTTGATTAATAAAATACCGATGATCTTGCTGCGGTCGTCTTCAATGACGGGGTAACGGGAATGCCCGGATTCCATGACCAAAGGCAGAATGGTGTCGAGTTCGGCATCGTGCGGCACGACGATCATCTGCACCCGCGGAATCATAATGTCGCGAACGCGCAGTTGATTAACCTGCAATACCCCTTCGATCATGGTTAATGTATCGGTGTCTAACAGGCGGTTTTCCCGTGCTTCCCTGAGCACATCGATTAAATCTTCCATATCTTGCGGTTCGCCGGAAAATAACTGGCCGATGCGGTCTACCCACCGTTTACGGCGGGTACGGCTACTGGGAGGTTGGTCTTCGCTCATAGTTGTTAGTATAGATAAGGGTTGCTGATTTGCAGTTGTTGTAACAATTCGATTTCTTTGTTTTCCATGATGCTGGCGTCATTGTCGTTTAGATGATCGTAACCCAGCAAGTGTAAAACGCCGTGAATAAGGATATGCGCCCAATGATCTTCCAAGTTTTTCTGCTGTTCGAGTGCTTCTTTTGCTAAAACCGGTGCGCAGACAACTAGGTCGCCGAGCAGATTAATGCCAAGTTCATCCGGTAAATCGGCGGGAAAGCTTAAAATATTGGTAGCCCCTGCTTTATTGCGGTATTGCTTATTCAGTTCAGCGCTTTCTGTTTCATCCACAATGCGGACGACGATCTCGGAGTCCTCTGGATAATTCTGCAAAGCGGTATTAATCCATTGTTCGATTTGCGACTGAGTGGGCAGATTCACGGCTTTGGCGACGGTTTGCACTTCCACGACAGTCATAGATTTTTTTTCATTTTCTGGTCGTACGCTTCATAAGCGCTAACGATCCGCTGCACCAGTGGATGGCGAACGACATCGCGCACATTAAAGAAGGTAAAGCTGATGCCTTCCACGTCTTTCAGCACCTCCAGAACGTGGCGCAACCCGGACATTTTTTCCGACGGCAAGTCGATTTGAGTAATATCGCCCGTTACTACCGCAGTGGAACCGAAACCGACGCGAGTCAGAAACATCTTTATCTGCTCGATGGTGGTGTTCTGCGCTTCATCCAGAATAATAAAGGCGTCGTTCAAGGTACGTCCGCGCATAAAAGCTAACGGCGCGACTTCTATAACGCCGCGGTCGATTAACTTTTCAACCCGCTCCAGGCCCAGCATATCGTACAGGGCGTCGTACAACGGCCGTAAGTAAGGATCGACTTTTTGCGCCATGTCTCCCGGTAAAAATCCCAGTTTTTCCCCAGCTTCCACGGCAGGTCGTACAAGAATGATTTTTCTGACCTTTTCGCTTTGTAAGGCGTCGACAGCGCAGGCGACCGCCAGAAAAGTCTTGCCGGTACCGGCAGGGCCGACGCCGAAATTAATGTCGTGTGAGACGATTTTCTTGAGGTATTCTTGCTGATTAATGCCGCGACCCCTGATTAATCCATACTTAGTTTTAATCGCAATCGGCTGGTCGTCGAGATTTTTTTCGTTCGTCAATAAGTCGTCGATACTGGCGTACTGCATGGCCAGATGAACCGTCTCGGTGGTTAATTCTTCTTTTTCGGTTGAATCGAATAGTTTTTGCATGACTGCACTTGCGGCGCGCACGGAGTTTTCCAGGCCGGTGATCTTAAACTGATTGCCCCGGTTAGCGATTTCGACCTGCAAGCGCTTTTCAATTTGTTTCAGATGAGTATTGAGATGGCCGCAGAAATTGGATAACCGCTGATTATCCGCAGGAAGTAAGGAAATTTCCTCGGAAATCATCGATTAAGCGTTCACCACGATTTTATCGGCGGAGGTTTCCATTAACCGTCCGCGTAAGGAATTGGGCAGGGCTTCGGTAATCAAGACATCGACAAACTGTCCGGCCAGACGCGGATGCCCGGTAAAATTAACGACACGGTTATTTTCCGTGCGACCTTGCATTTGCAGTTGATTTTTCTTGGAAGGGCCTTCCACCAAAACCGGTTGTACGGTATTGACCATATTGTGCGAAATCGCCGCCGCCATCTCATTAATACGTTGTTGAAAACGCTCCAGGCGCTGTTTTTTGACCGCTAAGGGCACGTCGTCCGGCAATTCTGCGGCTGGCGTACCGGGACGAGCGCTGTAAATAAAACTGAATGAATGGTCGAAACCGATTTCTTCAACCAGCGCCATCGTATCGGCGAAATCTTCCTCGGTTTCGCCGGGAAAACCGATAATGAAATCGGACGATAAACTGATGTTCGGCCTAACTTCGCGCAGTTTTCGAATGGTTTCGATGTAATCGGCGCGGACGTGACCGCGTTTCATTAATGCCAAGATCCTATCACTACCGCTTTGCACCGGTAGATGCAGGTGATCGACCAGCTTGGGGATTTCGCCAAAGGCTTCGATTAAATTATCAGTAAATTCAATCGGATGCGAAGTAGTAAAGCGGATACGGCCAATCCCGTCCACTGCAGCGACATAATGCAGCAGCAAAGCAAAATCGGCAATGTCGCCGTCTTCCATAACACCGCGATACGCATTAACATTCTGTCCAAGGAGATTAATTTCGCGGACGCCTTGTGCGGCCAGCTGCTGAATTTCCGTAACTACATCCATTAATGGGCGGCTGATTTCTTCGCCGCGGGTGTAAGGCACAACACAGAACGAGCAGTATTTGCTACAGCCTTCCATGACCGAAACGAAGGCTTTCGGGCCTTCAGCGCGCGGGGCAGGGAGGTTGTCGAATTTTTCGATTTCCGGAAAGCTGATATCGACGACCGGTTTGTGTTTGCTGCGGGCTTCATCCAGCAATTGCGGCAATCGGTGCAGAGTTTGCGGGCCGAAGACGATATCCACATAAGGCGCGCGTTTTTGGATGGCTGCGCCTTCCTGGCTGGCGACACAGCCGCCAACACCGATAATAACGTCAGGCCGGTCGGCTTTGATCATGCGCCATTGACCGAGCGCGGAAAAAACCTTTTCCTGGGCTTTTTCGCGGATGGAGCAGGTATTCAGCAGGAGAACATCGGCTTGATGGGGATCGTTAATCAGTTCCAAACCGTGCGAGGCGAGAAGTACATCGCGCATTTTGTCAGAATCGTACTCGTTCATCTGACAGCCATTCGTCTGGATGTATAGTTTTTGCGGCATTGGGTTTGGCAAAATCCTCGTGATTAATGAATAAGACTTTGTATTATATAACTTGAACAGGAAATAGCCAAAAATGGATGCTACCGCCTGAAGTGAAATCAAAGATTTATGCCGGTTAAGCGGGTATTCATCTGCAACAGGTACACTCCTCATCGAATATACATACCTGCAACTTACAGGATAACGATACGTCTAATCAACAAAATTAGGAGGTGGCTGATGCAACGAAAAACATCTTTTCTGTTAATCTTATTGCTGTTTTTTTTACTGCCCAGCGCGCCACTATTTTTCGCGAAAGCTGAAATGGGGTCCAATCCGATTTCAGCAGCGAAAAATGACGTAGCGAGTTTGCCTTCGGCGGCCTGCGTTCGTCCCGCTACAGCCCAAAACACAAAACATCGGCTTCCGCCTTGCTTCGTATTTTGACCTTGCGCGAATGACTTGACGCCGTGTCGTATGGCCTTGCATTTTGACTACGCACTACGCTTGCGCTCCAACTCCGTCAAAACGCCCGGCCTCTACAGCTACGCAGGGGGCGTCGTACATCGCTCGGCTTCGCTCGCTTCCATGTACTCCTTCAA
>VGVA01000126.1 GCA_016874115.1 Gammaproteobacteria bacterium | reverse complement strand
CATGCTGGTGGGCACGGACAATGGTGCTGTCGATGAATATTTCCTCAAAATCAGCGTCTTTGCACAATTCCGCAAACACCCGTTGCCACACTCCCGCATCCGACCAACGCGCAAAACGCTTGTAGGCGCTGTTCCAAAAGCCAAACTCGTCTGGCAAGTCCCGCCACGGCGAACCTGTCCTGGCTATCCACAGCACCGCTTCCACGAACAACCGGTTGTCCGCCGCCGTGTGTCCCCGATCAGTCTTTTTGCCCGGCAACATCTGCTCAATCCGTTCCCACTGGTCATCCCGCAGCATCGTTCTTAACATTCGCCAACCTATTCAATTAATTGGCGTAATTATCTCATATTAATTGTCAACAGACTCTAGATGCGTTTTGCGCCGATTGTCCCAAGGCGCGCGCAGTTTGCAGATTGATGAGCGCCGTTAACAGATCATCGGAGCTATAAACCGGTCCGCTGGGTTGTTCGGGTTCTGTAACAGCTTCTGGCGGATCCGCAAGTGCATTCATATCTGCCTGATTGGCTGCAAGACTTTGATTAATCAGATTAAATAACTTGGAAGCCGTTTGGGTAACCGGCTGAGCGTAATTGGCGCGTGTAGGTTGACTATGATATCCGGACAAAGAAGCGTTATGGAGATTGCCGCCATCGGCGTAATGATAGGTGGTGTTATCGAAGGACGGTAAATGGTCGCCCGGTTTATTCGAGTCGAAAAAAGCATCCGGTTTTGTCGCGGTCGGAAAATTTTTTTTCCAGACAATATCTTCGGCCGTATTAACGGGAGCGCCGTGTTCGATTAATAGTTGATCGAATATCGAATATAGCTTAGATAAGTGCTCGGTTAATGTGGTGAGAAACGCATTGTACAACGATTTTTTAATGGCAACGCTATCATCGATGCTGGCGATTTCTTTGCGAAAAACGCTGCATAAGTGCTCGGGATCGACGGGGTTATTAATCAAATACCGTGGAAAGCAGGTAACATAGCTGAGTTTCAATTCCAACTGGTAAAGTTGGTTTTTATATTGAGCATTCAGTTTTCTGACCAGTGTGGAAAAACTCATACTTTCTTCAAACGCATTTTTTTCAATGAGCGAAAGGTTTTTCACGGAGATGGCCAGAGCACTCGGTTTATCGGCGGTGCTTACCGTAAAATCGATATTTTTAATGACCGTCTGGCAAAATTCGGCGATCAGCTTGTCTTTATTTATTCTTAAAACAGCGAGCAGATTGCCTTGCGCAACGACGTCCTGAAAGTTTTCGGCAAAAGCCGGCGGTTTTTCCAGTTCGTCTTGCACATCTTCAAAGAGTTCAGCCATAAGTTTGGGCAGATGCTGGCTTAATGTATCTTGAAGCGCCTTCTTAAAGCTGTCGTGATTGGAAGAGGTCAGAAAAAACTTAGGATTCGACGAATGCGCAGAAATCGAGCCGATATTCGTCGAATGTTTCAAGGCGTTAAACATAGATTCGGAGATGTTGTCGAAAACGACCCCGATTCCGTCCTCGGCAAGCCGCGCGATTTGCGCGTCAATTTGAAAGTATTCCTTGGCGTAGTCCGTTTGCGCGGAAAAGTAGATTTTGGTGCTTTTGCTTTTTTGCAATCCGACGAGGGACGGATTCTTTAACTGAAGAAACAATCCTTGTTCGCAGAAATCAAGGATAATGCATTGAATTGACGAGCTATCGCCAATAGCGAGCACCGCCTCGACATTGGTCTGCTAGCGTTTATACCGCCGTTTTTCAGAAACTCTAGTGGGTGAAGCCATAGTTGTGCATTAACTGTTCCGCAGCGAATGTAGATTTTATTTTTTTAACTAAGTTTAGTCTGGAAACCGTATTTTTAAAATAAGCAGTGAAAATATCCGGCAATTAGATAAGTTTTATTTTATTTTCAGTTATTTTTTTGCCTGCAAACCGAAGTGTATCGTTAAAAATTATAATGTAAATATAACACTTCTGGGGAATTGCATGGTCATGCAGTGCAGGCTGCCGTATTGGTGGACTAACGGCCGGCACGGCGTCTGGATGATGTCGTGGTCTGGAAAACAGTCTTTCAGGCGTTGTGCGGCAATCGCATCCATCGGGTCGTCGTAAGCAGGCGCCATGACGGCGTTATTAATGATCAAAAAATTGGCGTAATTGGCCGGTAGCCGTTGCCCTTCGTCATTAACGATGGGTTTGGGCAAGGGTAGCGGTATCAAGCGATAAGGCCGTCCATCCCGGGTGCGAAACGCCTGTAATTGCGCCGCCATATTTTGAAGGCTGTGAAAGTGGCGGTCATTGACATCGTCGCAACTGGTATAGGCAATCGTGGTTGGCGTACAGAAGCGCGCCAGCGTATCGATATGTGCATCGGTATCGTCGCCAGCGAGATTGGGTTGATCCAGCCACAGGATATGCTCCGCGCCCAAGTGTATTAATAATTGCTGTTCGATTTCGTGTTGCGACAGTCTTTGGTTGCGGTTGGGGTTGAGCAGGCATTGCCGCGTGGTCATTAATGTTCCGGCGCCGTCGCTTTCGATACTGCCGCCTTCCAGAATGAAATCGACATCCAGATGCCGGTTGCCGGTCAAAGCGGAATTCGAAAGCAGCTTATGATTCAAAGCATTATCTTCCTGGTGCGGGTATTTGTCGCCCCAGCCGTTAAAGCGGAAATTAAGCAGCAGCGCTTTTCCCTCTTGTTCCACGGTCAAAAAGGCGGTATCCCTGACCCAAATATCGTTTAGGGCGGCATGGATAAAAGCAATATTGCGGTTGTTCGATAGCCTGTTTTGGATATGCCGCTGATGATCGTCATTGCGGCAGACGATTAATAACGGTTGATAACGGCTGATGGTCGAGGCAATAAACGCATAGCTTTCTTCGACTGAATTCAGTTGTTTCGTGAAATCGCCGGTGTGGTGCGGCCAGGCGATTAATACGGCGGATTGCGGTTCCCATTCTGCGGGCATACGGTTCATAGCGGTTGTTTTCCTGTCATTAACATTTCTTTGGCGTGGATACGCGTATTTTCGGTAATTTTAACCCCGCCCAGCATGCGGGCGATTTCTTCAATGCGTTGACCGGCATCGAGTGTGCTGACGGAGGAAGCCGTGCTGTCGCTGTCGTTGCGTTTTGCTACCAATAGATGGTGGTGGGCCTGTGCGGCGACTTGCGGCTGGTGCGTGACACATAGCACTTGTCTGTCCTGTCCCAGTTTACGCAATTTCTGTCCGACAATTTCGGCAATGCCGCCGCCGATGCCGGCATCCACTTCGTCGAAAATCATCGTCGGCGTACTGGTGTCGCTGGTAATCGTCACTTGAATCGCCAGGCTTATCCGTGACAACTCGCCGCCGGAAGCTACTTTCGCCAACGGTTTGGCTGGCAATCCCGGATTGGCGCTGACCAGAAATTCGATTTTATTATTGCCGTTTAACTTTGGCGTTTGCTCCATTAATTTAACGCAATTAACCAGGAATTCGCCTTGCGGCATACCCAGTTCTTTGATGGTAGCCGAAATTTGTTGCTGTAACTGCAAAGCCTGGCGTTGGCGAAAGGCCGATAGTTCGTTCGCCAACTCATGGTATTGTTTATACAGCGTTTCAGAATGCACGGTTAATTCGGTGATTCGCTCTCCGGAATGGCTGACGCCATCTAGTTCTTGTTCCAGGCCAGTTAATAAATCAGGTAATTCTTCCGGTGCAACATGGTGTTTTCGGCTTAATTTCTGGATCAGGCTGATCTGATTTTCCAGCTCCGCCATCCGTCCGGGATCGGCTTCCTGCGTTTCGATAAAACGCCGCAACTGCAAGGCCGCTTCTTCGGTCTGGATTTGCGCTTCCGCCAGCATATTGCCGATGCTTGTTAATTCCGGTGCGTATTGGGCGATTTGGGTGATTTCATTAATGCTGTGGTTCAGCATCTGGTTAACCGAAATTTGGTCGTTTTCGTACAGATTGTCCACCTGACGCTGCCCGATGGTCAAAATGCTTTCCAAATTGGCCATTTTGGTATGTTCTTCCGAAAGCGCGGCATAGTTGTAATGCTGCAGATCGAGCTGCTGCAACTCATTAATCTGATTGCGCAGAAAATCTTCGCGTTGGCTCTGATCTCTTGTGGTGTTAATGAGGTTTTCCAGTTCTTTGTGCGTCTTATCCCACTGATGAAAACAGGCGTTTAATCGGTTGAGCAACGGCTGATTTTTGCCGAACGAATCGAGCAGGCGGCGTTGCTCGTCGGCATGCAATAACGTCAGGTGTTCGTGCTGGCCGTGGATCTGCACCAGTTTTTCGCTTAATTGTTGCAGTGTTTGCAGCGTGACAGGACGGTTATTAATGTAAGCTTTGGATCGTCCGTCATCGGAAACCACACGTCTTATAAAACAATGCGCACCATCATCCAGATCATTGTCCTGAAGCCATTGCTGTGCCGACGGGATGTTACCGATATCGAATTCCAGATTGATTTCGGCGCGTTTACAGTCCGGGCGGACATAGCCGGAATCGGCTCTATCGCCCAGGGCCAGACCTAGCGCTGTAAGCAAAATCGATTTCCCTGCGCCGGTTTCGCCGGTTAATACGGACATGCCTTGATGCAAATCCAGATCCAAGGATTTAACAACAGCCAGATCGATGATGTTCAGGTTGACTAACATGCTAATCAGTGATGATTGCCGCCGCTCCAATTCAGTTTGGTGCGCAGGATCTGGAAAAAATCATGCCCTTCCGGATGTAAAATACGGATCGGTTTGGCGTGTTTATTAATGACGACCGTATCGCTGACTAAAACGTCCGGCAATTCGATGTGGTCGCAGGTTACCAGAGCATTAATTTGCGTGGTTTGACCGAAGCTGATTTCGATTTCGGCGGAATCGTCGATGACGATCGGTCGGTTAGATAAGGTATGCGGATTTAAAGGCACCAGCACCAGCGCGTTTAAGCCCGGATGCATAATCGGTCCGCCCGCCGATAAAGAATACGCCGTCGAGCCAGTCGGCGTTGATACGATCAGACCGTCGGAACGCTGTGAGTTTAAGAATACATTATTGATTTTAGTGACAATCTCAATCATGCTTGGGGTAACCCAGCGATGTATCACCACTTCATTAACGGCTGTTTCCTGATGGATAACCTGATTCTCCCGGATAATTCTGGTTTGGAGCAGGCTACGCGCTTCTTCGACATAATGGCCTTCTAGCATACGCTGTAATTTGCCAGGCAGCTCGTTAGGCGAAATATCGACCAGAAATCCTAGGCGGCCGAGATTAACGCCGATCACCGGTACGTCGTAATCGGCCGTTACCCTTGCCGCGGAGAGAAAAGTGCCGTCGCCGCCTACAGCGATTACCAGATCGCATTGTTTGCCGAGATCTTCTGTTTCGCAGACTTGCAGCGAGCTTTCGTTAATGTAAACCGCGCTATCGCGGGCAATAACCACGGCATAATGTTGTTTCAAAAAGGTATACAGCACCGTCAAGGCGGCAGCAATTCCGGGGTCTTTACGCTTACCCAGAATGCCGATGGTTTTAAAAGGTGTGTGCATAGTAATAATTGCCCCAGGATGGTGAGCAATTATACAAAAATCTGCCTTAACGGCAGGATGTTATTTGTAGGCATATCTTTGAGCCGCGAATAACGATGTTGCGGGAGTTAATGACCGGTGCGGCAAGGCAATTATCGCCATTAATGATCGTCTTTTGCCAACAACGTGCTGCGTTGATCTTCGCTGTCTAAAAATTGCAGGGCAATATCGCGGAACTGCTCGTGAATGGCGTTAAAGCCGTCGACCAGTACTGGGTCGAAATGCTTGTTTTTGCCTTCCATGATTAATGTAACGGCCTTTTGGTACGAAAACGCCGGTTTGTACACCCGTTTGCTGATTAATGCGTCGTAGACGTCGGCCAGCGCCATAAAGCGAGCCGGATACGGAATGTCGTCACCCGACAACCCGAAGGGATAACCGCTGCCGTCCCATTTTTCTTGATGATACAGGCTGATTTGATGCGCCATTTTCATAAACGGATTCCAGCCGATTTGCCCGGCGACCGAAGCGATGATTTCAGCACCGATCTGGGGATGGGATTTCATCGTGGTAAATTCCTGATCGTTCAGCCGGTCGTTTTTTAGCAGGATATGATCGCGAATACCGATTTTACCGATGTCGTGCAAGGGTGCGGCTTTGAACAATAACTCAATGATTTCATTCGTTAATACTTTTTTGTATTTGGGGTGCCGCCTGAGATGTAAGGCCAGCGCCTTCACATAGAAGGAGTACATGGAAGCGAGCGAAGCCGAGCGATGTACGACGACCCCTGCGTAGCCGTAGAGGCCGGGCGTTTTGACGGAGTTGGAGCGCAAGCGTAGTGCGTAGTCAAAATGCAAGGCCAT
>VGVA01000125.1 GCA_016874115.1 Gammaproteobacteria bacterium | reverse complement strand
TACCGAGACCGCGCCGATGCTGAAAACAGTTTTGACGAACTCAAAAACCATTGGGGCTGGGGTGGCTTCACCACCCAAGACCTGAAACGTTGCCGGTTCATGGCCAGGATCACCGCATTGGTTTATAACTGGTGGAGTCTATTCGTCCGGCTCGCCGACCCCGACCGACATACCGAAGCCATTACCAGTCGCCCCTTGATGCTCTATGGCATCGGCAAGCAGACGCGTCACGCGGGACAAACCCGACTAACCGTCAGCAGTACCCACTCCGAGGCGGTAAAAGTTGAACAGTGCTATCGCCGGATTGCCGCATTCTTCAAAGAGCTTTGGGCAACTGCGGAGCAGTTCAATGCCCAACAGCGTTGGTGCCGGATATTAAGTTTGGCGCTAGTAAAGTATCTTCGAGGTCGGCAATTACATCCACCAGATTGCCTTCCCGCACCTGCATAAGAGGCAAACTGATCTTTTTAGGATTAATGACGGAAGCGCTTTTAGAAGCATTACGCTGGGTCTGTACGCTATCGACGCTTTCGGCCTTAACTTGCCCTGCTATTAATAGGTAATAGCATTGATATTAATATATATTTAGTCATAGCGATACTCGTGTATTGACGTATTTAGAGATAGCTGGCGACCCAACCAAACGGACACATTAACCTGGAATTATTTTTAATGCGCTCGGATGTCTGATTAACATCGACCATCCGCCGCGATTTTTGTTCAGCCATCCCCGCGCCTCCAACGTTTTGCCGCGATAATTTTCGTACTCCGGAAATAAACCTAACCATTGCTTTTCAATCCGCACCTGAAATCCGGGCGAAAACTCAAGATAGACGAATTTCCGGCTGCTGCGGATAACGGCGACTTTACCGGTTATGCGCAACCAACCGCGACGCCCGTCCTCGTTTAGTTGTTCAACCGGAACCGACGCATACTCCGCTCGCCCCCAAATGCCTTTTTTGGCGGCTTCCGCATGCGCACCGGCTGCCGCCAGTTGTTCGGCGTATAACATATTAGGCGGATAAATATTAACAGCAGCTAAACCGGTTTCAATTAATTGCAAATTAATATGCTCTTTGCTTTCAGTAAAAACATGCGCCAATACGCGATTATATTTGTCGGTTTCTTCAGCATCCTTAACCAGACGGACTTTTTTGTTTATCAGCTTGTCCGTTAGCCAGCGCTTTGCCGAATCGCCGCCCGCCTCCGTCTCCTGCCCCGGATGCCGCACTTCCGGTGCATTAACTCCTAAGAGTCTGATTTTACGGCCGTCTTCCAGTTTAATCGTATCGCCATCGAATATTTTTTCAACCTTTACGAAACTATAACCCGGCTTAACGACCAGTTTAGTGCTTTTGTCGTGCGCACGGTCGGAATAATGTTTTGCGCCTTTTTCATCCTGCCACCGGTAAACGTCGGCACAGGCGGCTACCGAATAACATAAGATAAAAATAAGCAGGCGGTTCATGTATTTAGAAATTTATTAATGGCCATTTTGCATTATCGCCAGGCCGCAGACCTGATTAATAGCTACTGAGACGGTATGAGTTTGCTATCTGAGGTCGATTTTGCCCAATTCCACTAAAACCTCACGGCATTTAGCCTGAATTATCCGGGTATTTTCCGGCCCCATGCGAATCAACTGCTTATGCACCAGATCTAATTGTTCCATTTTCGGATCGGCAAAACGGTAATAAACGGAAGGGCGTATCAGCATAATTTGCCCGTCAAGAACCGGCGCAGCAATGATTTCGGCGGCGGCTTTTTTGACAATACTTTCTAACGTGATGTCTTTGGGATAACCCATCTCGGTAAAAACCTGCAGCATTAATGGCCTGAACCGGCGATACAGATTGGCGGCTTTTTTCGCATCGATCGCCTGTACAGCATCGGTAAACAGTTTATAACGGTGATAATTTTTTGGTGCTACATAAAGATCGTTACCGTCTTGTTCGACAAAGAACGGATCCGGCAACCGCAAAAAGCTCATGTGGCTGGTAATCCGCTGGCCTTGGGAAAAATCATTAATAATCAGAAAAAATCGCCTGATAAGCTGATCGACGTTGAGCCAAGTCGTCAAACCGGGCGATAGTTTGATAATGGCCTGCCGCACGACGGAATCGCTGCTTAATAAGTCAGGCAGCGGCGCCGGTTTTGTATTTGCGCCGATTTCTGACGCTTGTTGCGGTGCGGTAAGCGCTGTATTTTCCGGTTTCGGCCCGGTATTAACCGGATTAACCGGCGCTTTAACGGCTAAATCCGCTTCCGTTTCTGTTTTCAATTCAGCCGGAAATTTATCGGATACGGCAACTTGTTTTACGGTTACGTTCTCTGTAGCCTCCGCTTTTTGGGTTTTCTTTTGATAATTCATGTAAACATACAAAATACCGCCCGCCCCGATAAAAAATGAAATCAGTATGGGAATAATAAAAGTCGACTTCGCGGGTTTTCTCCCGCGTGTAGGCTCGTAACGGCTCATGTATATTGATACCTTCTTTCTATTGTGAGTTACAATCAGTTTATTTTAAAACACAAAAAGTTAAAACTTTGTACAACGAATATTTTCACTTCAGCGAACTGCCTTTTTCCATCGCGCCCGATCCGCATTTCATGTTTATGAGTACGCGCCATCAGGAAGGTTTAGCGCACCTGTTGTATGGTATTAATCATGGCGGCGGTTTTGTCGCGCTCACCGGCGAAGTCGGCACCGGTAAGACCACCTTATGCCATTGTTTGTTGCAGCAATTGCCGGAAAATATCGACATTGCCCTGATATTGAACCCTAAACTCAACGCTATAGAGTTGCTGGCGACAATCTGCGATGAACTTAGAATAGCGTACGACAACAATACGCAAACATTAAAAAATCTGGTGGATGCGTTAAACCAGTATCTGATTAATGCCCACGCCAAAGGCAGGCGCACCGTCCTGGTGATCGACGAAGCCCAGAATCTGAGCCTGGAAGTGCTGGAGCAGATCCGTTTATTAACCAACCTGGAAACGACCAAAATCAAATTATTGCAGATTATCCTGGTCGGCCAGCCGGAATTAAAAGACTTGCTTAACAGACCGGAACTTAGGCAATTAAATCAAAGAATTACCGCACGTTACCATCTGCTGCCCTTATCTCTGGACGAAACCCGCACGTATATCCGCCATCGATTAATGATGTGCAAAGGCAATCCTGACTTGTTTAACGACAGCGCGATCAACAAAATATTTCAATTGTCCAACGGCATACCACGCGTTATCAATATCATCAGCCATTGCGCATTATTGGGCGCATATTCCCAGGATATGCGCACCGTCACGCCGGAAATCGTCAAACGCGCCGCTAAAGAAACTTTGGCATTTAAAAACGATAAGACATCATTAGCAAAACCTATGCTGGCAACACTGGCTATTGCATGTTTGGCGGGCGGATTGTATTACTGGACGCAAATAGCCGCCATTAATAACACTCCGGTTAATCATCAAATTACGGTCAATTCTTCAGCCTTGCCGCAAAAAAACGATATCCAGCACCTGCCCGCTGCGCAAGCGCCAACCAAACCTGCCAAAGTAAGCGCCGCACCTAAACAAGCTTCTGCAGAACCGGACAAAAAATTCGCGCAATGGCTGGGAAATCCAGAACTTACGTTACCGGAAGGTATCGCCAACGCCTTGAAAATCTGGAAAAAAGACATCCCCAAAGGACAGCAAATCGATTGCGATTACGCCAAAAAAACCGGTCTCAATTGCTTGTTTGCCAAGGGCAACTGGAAAGATTTAATGGCCTATAACCGTCCGGCTATCCTGGAGTTTTCCCTTTCCCCCGACAACAAACGTTTTGCTTTACTCAGCGCCATTAATAACGGCCAGCCAACCTTTGTTTTCGACGGCAATCATACCTTTTCGCTAGACGATGTGCTGAGCTTTTGGGACGGCTATTACGTATTGCTCTGGCAATCGCCCATTCCGGTACAAATGCTATATCCGGGCCAAACATCGCCGCACATCATCTGGCTGCGCCAGCAACTATCGGCCATTGACGGCGTTAATGGGAATAGTAATAATCCGCAATATTTTGATGCCGAACTCAAGGCGCGAGTCATTAATTTCCAACGGGCGCACCATTTAACTCCGGATGGCAAAGTCGGCATGAAAACGATCTTCCATATGGATACCGCAACCGGGGCATCCGGATCGCCGCATCTGAAACAGGACTGATTGCTTATGTCATACATTCTTGATGCTTTACGCAAATCCGAACAACAACGGCAAGCGACTCAACCGGAAAACGTTACGGATCGGATATTAATCAACCATCCGCAACCGCAACCAAAACGTAAATTATGGATGTACGCATTATTAATCAGTAACTTATTAATTATTAGCGGATTGATCTGGTATTTTAATCGTCAAATAACGGCAACAGCACCCCAAGCCAGTTTCCATAAGCTGTCGCCTGCGGCAAAAACGGTAATGCCGCCAGCAGCGGGAAAAGAAGATAAGGAGCTTAATGAGATTACCGCAGCGCCTGCGCTGTCAACGGCAAATTCAGCAAAACCTGCTAATGTGCCCAGTATTGCGCAATTAATCGAAAACCAAAAAGCGGCAGAAAGCCCAAAAACTATTGACCCCATAAAACCGAACAAAAAGATCGTGGAGAAAAAACCGCAACCTATTAAAAAAGAAATCGTTGCTAAAGCCGTTACAGCCGCGTCTCGCGTTGCACCTGAACCGTTAACGGAAGAATCCATTAATGAACCGTCACGTAGACCGACAGCGAAACCCAAAATCTACGGAACACCCGATGTGAACGAATTGCCCAGCGAAGTACGCAACAACCTGCCGAACCTAAACATTAATGTCTTCAGCTACGCCCAACAACCGGAAGAACGCTTTGTTATCATCGACATGGTTAAATACAAAACCGGCCAACTTGTTAAAGGACAGGCAAGACTGAAGGAAATCCGTTCTGACAGTATTGTTCTGGAAAATTCCGATGGCAGTACGTTTAAAGTGGAAAGACCTTGAGTTTTAAAATACTAAAATAAAAGTCGTATACAAATATTTTTACGACATTATTAATGTGGTTTGCGTTTTTCAAATTTCACTTTCAAACTATCAGGCATCATTGTAAATGAAAAAACCTCTCTCACAGGTGCATCGTTATCAACTCTACTAACCGTAAAATTTTTACAAACCATTGCTAAGGCCATTTTCATTTCGACCATTGATAAATTGCGGCCAGGACATGACCTTGGCCCGCCTCCAAAAGGTAAAAAAGCATTGTTATTATGAATACAATTATTTGATTTTACATTTAACCAACGGTCTGGATTAAATTGATGAGCATCACAAAAATTTTTTTCTTGTAAAGCCCCATGCCGATTAATTAGCATAATAAGCGTTTCTTTCGGGATGAGTAATCCATCTAATTCAACATCAATATTAGCTTCCAAGAATAATAAAGGAGCCGCACCTTTTAAACGTAAAGTTTCATTGGCTACAGCTTCAATATAAATTAGTTTTTCAATAGAACTCCAGTCTGGAGGTATATTTTGCTGCCCTAGTACCAGATCAGCTTCCTGCTGCATTTTAATCTGAATTTCTCTATGTTCGGACATAAAGTACAATGCCCATGATAAGGTATGTGCAGTTGTATCTTCACCTGCCATTAGTATGTTGTAGATGTTGCCCTGAATCTCCTCATCCGAGAACACAGAACCATCTTCATCTTTTGATAACAAAATTGCTTCAAGAAAATTTGCTGGTTGAATATTATCTTTGTCTTTTTTAGTAACGAGGTGTTGACGTGCTGAACCGACAAATTCATTTATTTTTTCTTTTATTATGGTTAGCGAATTTTCCAAAGCGTAATCGCTCGGCAATTTAAAATAATGCCAATAAGGAAACGGAGCATTAACTCGCCGGTTAAATCCAGGTAGCTGTTTCTCTAAATGTTGCTGAAAATCGTTTTTTTCATTTTCTATAAGATTAACACGTAACAATGAAAATTAGGGTATCTTTCCATTAATTCGAAGATCTCAGACGCGCAGTACATAGCAGGGAAAGGCAGACAGTTAGGGACTTTACGAGATCAGTCCTATAGGTTGAGCATGAGAGGATCAGTCCCAGTCAGGATGTTGCAAAACGGCGTACAAAACTTTCCAGGGTCCTGGGAAAAAGAGCGTTGAAAAGTTTCCACCCCAGGTAGTTCAATGACCGGCTTTTTGCCGGAGAAACCTGGAGTGATAAAAATGGATGTCATACCCGAAATCAGGCGACTGCATTTCGTTGAGAAAGTTACCATCAGCGACTTGGCGAAGCAGTTCAAATTATCCCGTCCCACGATTCGTAAACACCTCAACACGATCGAAGAGCCCGTTTATCCCACTCGTCA
>VGVA01000124.1 GCA_016874115.1 Gammaproteobacteria bacterium | reverse complement strand
ATGGTCGCAAAGTCCACGTGCTTTTCCATTACTTGCAGAATGTCGCCCAACATATCGAGTTTGGCTTCACGTTCTTCGGCGGCAAATAGGCTTTCTTTGATCATGGTGGTGTGCATCAATCTAGCGGCTATGTAGATATGCTATTTTAACATGGGTGGGTTTTTCGATGCGCCCATTAGGCTTACCTCACAACCGGCGACGTTGATTGTAAAATAATCAACGCCGCTATTAATGGCTACCTGTAAACCGGAAAACGTTTGCACAATGCTGAGACTTTCTCTCGTACGGCAGCGATTACCGTTTCGTTTTCCATATCTTCCATCACATCGCACATCCAGTGGGCGACATCGGTGACTTCCGCTTCCTTAAAGCCGCGGGTGGTGCAAGCTGGGGTGCCGACGCGAATGCCGCTGGTAACAAACGGAGACTGCGGATCGTTAGGCACGGCATTTTTGTTAACAGTGATATGCGCTTTGCCCAGCGCGGCATCGGCCGCTTTGCCGGTAATGCCTTTGGGAATTAACGACACCAGCATCAAATGGTTGTCGGTGCCGCCGGATACGACATCGAAGCCGCGTTCGACAAACACTTTCGCCATCGCTTGTGCGTTTTTGACGACTTGTTGCTGGTAAGTTTTAAATTCCGGTTGCATGGCTTCTTTTAAGGCGACGGCTTTGGCGGCAATCACATGCATTAATGGTCCGCCCTGAATGCCAGGAAAGATATTGGAATCAAATTTCTTTTCCAGTTCCGGATTGCTTTTGCACAAAATTAATCCGCCGCGCGGTCCGCGCAGGGATTTATGTGTGGTCGTGGTGACCACGTCGGCAATCGGTACGGGATTCGGATAAACGCCTGCCGCAATTAATCCTGCCACATGCGCCATATCGACGAATAAAGACGCGCCGACTTTGTCGGCAATCTCGCGGAAGCGTTGCCAATCCCAAATGCGGGAATAGGCTGAAAAGCCCGCCACCAGCACTTTCGGTTTGTGCTCCAAAGCCAGGGCTTCAACTTGGTCGTAGTCGATGTAACCCGTGGCCGGATCAAGCCCGTATTGAACGGAGTTGTAGATTTTGCCGGAAAAATTAGGTTTTGCGCCGTGTGTTAAATGGCCGCCGTTGGCTAGGCTCAAGCCTAAAATCGTATCGCCGGGTTGCACCAGCGCCATGAACACCGCCATGTTCGCTTGCGAGCCGGAATGCGCCTGCACGTTGGCGTAGTCCGCGCCGAACAATGCCTTGGCGCGGTCGATAGCCAATTGCTCGGCCTTATCGACAAATTCGCAGCCGCCGTAATAGCGTTTACCCGGATAACCTTCGGCATATTTATTCGTGAGCGCCGTACCTTGCGCTTCCAGTACGCGCGGGCTGGCGTAATTTTCCGACGCGATCAGCTCGATATGATCTTCCTGGCGTTGCCGTTCTTCCTCAAGGGCGTGAAATAACTCGTCATCGTATCCGGCGATGGTCATTGATTTGTTAAACATTCATGTCTCCTTTTTAAAATTCTGTCTATCGATCTTGCGGTTGTATTAGCAGTACTTGCAAATCTGCCACATTGGTGCCCGTTGCGCCGGTTATTAATAAGTCATCCGATAGTTTTAGCGCGGTATAGGAATCATTATTATCCAATAAGTTGATAGGATTAACACCCGCATTAATTATCCGTTGCAATGTGCCTGAATCAACAATGCCGCCCGCCACATCGGTCGGGCCGTCGCGCCCGTCGGTGCCGCCGCTTAAAAATACCCAGTTTGCCGGTAAGCCCAATTGTTCGGCTGCAAGCGTAAATGACAGCGCCATTTCCTGATTGCGTCCGCCGCGGCCAGGACCGTTAATGGTAACCGTCGTTTCCCCGCCCGCTAATACGGCTATCGGTTGACGGCTATTAGCTTTGTTTAGCTGCGTTTTGGCAAATTGCGCCAGTTTTGCTGCTTCAACCCTTGTTTCTCCGCATAGCTTATCATTGTATACAACAGCGTCAAAACCTTGCTCTGTGGCCGCTTGCCTGATGACATTAATGCTCATCACATTGCTGCCGATTAATGTATGGTTACAGCTTTGGAAAACACTATCGCCGGATTTGGGGGTTTCGCCGACCAGCGTTTGTCGGCCTTTCTCAAGATAAAGACGAACGCTATCAGGAACTTTAGCCCAAACGCCGCAGGTATTTAAAATATTAATGGCGTCGGTAAACGTGGTGTCGTCTGGAACGGTCGGGCCGCTGGCGATTGCCGATATGTCATCGCCGATCACATCGGAAAGAATCAAGGCGTGGCAATCGGCGGGTGCTATTAATCGAGCCAAGCCGCCGCCTTTCAATTGCGACAAATGTTTGCGTACGCAATTAATTTGATTAATGTTTGCGCCGGAAGCCAGCAATAAATCGGTTGTGTCGATTTTATCTTGCAAGGTGATCGATTCGGCGGGATAAGGGATTAATGCCGAGCCGCCGCCACTGATTAATACAAGCGCCAATTCGCCATTTTTGGCGTTTTCGGCAATCTCTGCGCATAACGTTGCGGCTTCTAACCCGGCTTCATCAGGCAAGGGATGCGCAGCGCCCAGTATGTTAATGCCGCTAATCGGCCGGACATTTTCATAATTAGTAACAGCAATTGTTCGCCCGATTAATTCAGCCGGTATGATGTCCAGAGCGGCCTGGATCATTGGGCAGGCTGCCTTACCGAAGGCAATTAAATGGATTTGTTGCCAAGCACCGGTGCGCACCCTGCTATTATCTAGTTTTATAGTAACGTGCTCATTAATGACCGAAAGGTAGCGTTTGATAGCTTGATAGGGATTGGCGGCAGTGATGCCTGTTTGAAAAAAATCAATTGCAAGTTGTCGTAAAGGAAACGATGAGGTGTTTGATTTCAATGATTTTTATTAATTGTACTTGTTTTGTTCAAGGAAGGAATTTCATGACA
Organism: Gammaproteobacteria bacterium; assembly: GCA_016874115.1. Classification (GTDB taxonomy): domain Bacteria; phylum Pseudomonadota; class Gammaproteobacteria; order Methylococcales; family Methylomonadaceae; genus Methyloglobulus. The sequence continues at coordinate 3,581 of VGVA01000124.1, read as the reverse complement.
GATACTAAAGTTTTGTATGGTGCAAAGAAAGATAACCAACCAAAAAATATAGGTAGCAGCACGAAAGCCACACGAAACCAAACTGATACCGTGACAGATATGTAGATAGCAAAACATGCCAATATTACCGATATGAAGAGATACATGGCTGCGTGAGCTGTGGCGCGATGGACTTCGGTATCGCTTGGTTCTTTCATGGAATCCATCATAATTATAGACTCATCAGTTTAACCATTTTTAATGATGACCATGATGAAAGTGACCTTTAGCCGCAGACGTTGGATTTTCCAGTTCTGCCCTTAATTTTTTCAAGATTGCATCAATGGTATCGACTTGATCGACCCCGTAATTCTCATGTAAAGCATTGGCGATGTGCCTGATGGTATCCGCTAATAAAATTCCCCAGGAGAGGGCTTCATTTTTACCATTATCTTGCCACATTCCAATTTTAATACTGCAATGCAGCCCTTTTTCTGCTATCCAAGCGCTTAGCATTTGGACTGAGTTTTCATCACGTTGTGCAGCGGGTGGGATAACTAGTGGCTTCATAAAACGTTAATCTCATTAAATATGATTTGCTGGGGTTTGAATTTTTCAAGAATACACCAGTAACGGATTAATTCAATGTTATTAATGAGTTACTACTTATGCTGTATCCTTTGCTAATTGATATATCTGCTCAGCATCCAGCACTAGCTTGTTATCCTCAAATAACTTAGTAATACAGGCGCGTTGTAAAGCCAATTTAAACGCACCGAAGCCGATAGCGCCCCAGACCAGTTTGCCGTGACGTTCCGCGCCTTTGTCCATCATATCCGTACCGCCAATGCCGAGCGGCGGCGTGGTATTCGCATCGGCGATTAATTCGATATTCGGATTGTCGCGCCAGTCTTCTTCCTGTAGTAATTCAATGCCTGCTGAACCTGTCGCCATAACAATGTTAGCGTCGGTGATCGCCAATTTTCTGGCATGATTGTCGGACGCTTCAAGAGGGGTTAAATCAACGCCGAAACGAGTTTTCATTGCATCGCACACATTAATAGCCTGTTCCAACTTTCGAGATGTGATAGCAACAGTTGCGCCTTCTTTTGCCAACATCACCGCTGCGCGCTGGCCGACTGGACCGGTGCCGGCCAAAATCACGGCTTTTTTACCGGCTAAGCTTCGGTTTGCCGCCAGTTTGGCGACAGCCGCCGCTGCTGTGGTATTGCAGCCGTTGCTGTCCAACATGACGGAAACACGGAAACCGGCGAAGAAAATTTTTTGCACAGCGGCAAAAAGCGCCTGCCCGGCAGCGAGATTACTCCCGCCGATAAAAATCGCCGTATTTTTTTTATCTTTCGGCGCACGGGTAAAGATAGCGCCTTCCACCAGCGCTTTGACATTTTCCGGCGTTAATCCGCCATGACCGATCACATGATCGGCGCCGCCATCGTAAGCGACAACGGTATCGAAAACAGAAGGATGGATGTCCGTATCGAATTGGAATAGTAGTTTTTTCATGTATTAATTAATGCTGTCCCCGATTGCGTAACCGAGAATAACGCGCTTAATAGGCAAAATCAGCCATTTACGCCGGGATTCTAGTCGTTGAATTATACTCTATCGCCAATGTTGCGTGTAATGCATTAACTGGCTGTTAACTTATCATTAACTGTCGTTAACGTTGGATAAATGCAACAATTGTGTTGTCGGATTGTTAAGTTTTAAGCGATTTTATCAAAATTATTAATGATTGAGTCCGTAATCACATGCACCCACATTCAGCATTAATCCTTTCCAGCCGAGTCGATGCAAAAGCGAATGGGGGAGGAGAGCCGCATGTGGCTGATATGGAGGTGATTAGCGCACAGGCCGTGCTGATGCAAGCTGGCGGCATTACGTTCAACGCCATGAAAACAGGCGACATTGCCGGCATTTTGGTTGGTCTAGTTGCGCTTGCCTATCATTCGTTACTGGCTGTATCGGTGCTGCGTTGCGAAGTGGGAGCTTATGCGGCCGAAAAAAAATTTAGCTATCAATTGCTTGATATCATGCGATTGTTGTCGGGTAAGATAAATGATTGTTCGGATGGGGAAGCAAAAGATTATTCAGCGCTTTATTATGTTTGCTCTCATTTGGCGACAAATTTCTTAAACGCAGATTTCGGCAAGGCATTTGAGGTTTATCATGACGGGTATTCCGGTTGCATTAATGAAAACGCCGACGCCGATAACAGTAATCCGTTGTTATTGCCGCAATTGAAACTCCCGGATTTAACTGATTGTTTATATGAGTAAATAATTTGATGGTGCTGTTTTTGCAGGTTTTTCCATCACTATTTTGTAATTTACGATTAATTTTTTGTATTCTTTAGCTTACCTGGTATAGGTAATATTACCTACACATTTGTCCGTATTCTGCTTACACTTTTATGAGCGCCAATTCTAGCGGTAAATAAAGCATCATCAGCAGCGACGGCGTAACTGCTGTACAAAATAGAGAGATAAAAATGAAAAGAGTATTGAAATTAGTCTTAACCGGCGCAGCATTTCTGTCGGCTTCGGCAGTGGCGACTGCAGGTTCTGACAACAGCTGTAAAAACCTACCGAATCACGACCAACTGCAAGCCGCCTTATTCAGCGCTCGTGGCGAAGCCAACGGCGGTTTTAGTTTAGATATGTGGGGAACTGTCGTTAATAGGGACGGCATCGTATGCGCCGTAGCCTTTACCGGCGATAACCGGGGCGATCAATGGCCGGGCAGCCGCGTAATTTCAGCGCAAAAAGCCAATACCGCCAATGCTTTCAGCCTGCCGAACTTAGCATTATCAACCGCCAATTTATATACCGCAGTGCAGCCCGGCGGCAGTTTGTACGGTTTACAGCACAGCAATCCGGTCGACACCACAGCCGCTTACAAAGGCCCTTCCGCTAAGTACGGTCAAACAAACGATCCGATGGTCGGCAAAAAAATCGGCGGCGTGAATGTATTCGGCGGTGGGTTGGCGCTTTATTCGGCTTCCGGCGTTATAGTCGGCGCACTGGGCGTTAGCGGCGATTCTTCTTGCGCTGACCACAACATTGCCTGGCGCACCAGAAATAATCTGGCTGGTTTCAACTTCCTGCCCCCAGGCGTAGGGCCAGACGGCCATGACGGTATCGATTACGATCTAACCAGCGTTTGGAGACATCCGGTTTGCGCTCCGACAGCAGTAACGATAGCTAAAGCTATCGGTGCAGGATCGGATTAATCTTCGATTAACTGTAAAAATTTCTAGCGTTGTTTACAGTATTCTGGGGAATACTGTAAATGAACATCCATAAACGAACTCGACTCACATTGCTAGACCGCCAAGAAATCTGGCGGCTTTACCAAACCCGAACCTGGAAGGTGACGCAGTTGGCGGAACGTTTCCGGGTCTCAAGGCCGACCCTCTACGAGGTGCTGAAACGGGCAAGGCTGCAAGAATTTGCCCCCCGCGACAGCACCAACCAGCGCTTCAAGATGATCCAGTATGGTTTGAAGCGTCTGGCCAAGGTCGAGCAGGCCATCCAGGAACGCCTGAAACGCGAGGCCAAGCGATACAACAAGTCCTATCC
>VGVA01000123.1 GCA_016874115.1 Gammaproteobacteria bacterium | reverse complement strand
GATAGTGCATTCTGACCGGGGTAGCCAATATTGTTCAGCCGCCTACCAGAAGCTATTCAGAAAACACCGGCTGGTTTGCAGTATGAGCAAGAAGGGCGATTGTTATGACAATGCCGCCATGGAAAGCTGGAACCACAGCTTCAAGGTCGAAGCTATTCATGGCGAACGCTTTAAGACTCGTTCCGATGCCAAGCATCAGGTGTTCGAATATATCGAAGTGTATTACAATCGCAAACAGTCTCCATTCAAGACTGGGCTATCTCTGCCCAGAAGCGTTTGAAGCCCAAAAAGTCGCTTAGTGGAGTGTCCGTGAAATCCAGGCAAGATCAGAATTCTACGATGGCAAAACGTTAGTAGCGACCGACGATACGGCTCCCTATGCCTATACTTGGACAAATCCATCGTTAGGTAGCCATACGATTACAGCCAAAGCATATGATAATTATGGCTCGACGACTATAAGTAACCCTGTCAACATGACTGTGCAGGCAGTTACCCAGGCAGGCTTATTGGGCAGATACTACAATAATCTGACAATGAGTGGCGTACCCGATTTGCAAAGAAGCGAGATGGTAAATTTTACCTGGCGTGCTGGCTCACCTGGAGCTGGAGTCAATGCCGATAATTTCTCGGTGCGTTGGTCAGGTCAAATTATCCCGACCAGATCAGGTAATTATACCTTTAGGACACAATCCGACGATGGGGTCAGACTGTATGTTAATGGGGTACTACGCATTAATAACTGGACGGATCATACCTTGACTACCAATACGTCGGCTAGTATCAACCTTACGGCAGGGACGAAGTATAATATTGTGATGGAGTTTTATGAAAAAGGCGGCGATGCTACGGCCCGGTTGCAATGGCGTGTTCCTGGAACCACCAGCTATGTGGTCATTCCCAGTGCTCAGTTGAGTAATAACGGCAACTGATTCACAAGATTGCTAACATTATCCAGAGTTACTGAAATCGGATTTATTCCGATTTCAGATATCTAACCAGTTTTGCGGCTTTAAATAGCGATCATACAATGCCGATTCGGCGCTGCCAGGCTCTGGTTGCCAGTTGTACTGCCAATGAACAACTGGCGGCAACGACATTAATATAGATTCGGTACGCCCGCCCGATTGCAAACCGAACAAAGTTCCACGGTCGTAAACCAGGTTATATTCCACATACCGGCCTCTTCGGTACAACTGGAAATTCCGTTCTTTTTCATCGTAAGGCGTATTTTTTCGTTTTTGCACAATGGGTAAATAGGCTTTTATGTAGTGATTGCCTACCGATTGCATGAAAGCAAAACATTGCGCAAAACCCCATTCGTTCAGGTCGTCAAAAAACAAGCCCCCTACCCCGCGCGTTTCATTTCGATGTTTGAGGAAAAAATATTCGTCGCACCATTTCTTGAATTGAGGATAAACCGAAGCGCCAAAGGGATCGCAAGCGGCTTTGGCACATTGATGCCATGCGGTAACGTCTTCCTCAAAGGGATAATAAGGTGTTAAATCAAAGCCGCCGCCAAACCACCAGATGGTAGGTTCTCCGGCTTTTTCCGCAATAAATAAACGGACATTGGCATGAGATGTCGGTACATACGGATTGCGGGGATGGATAACCAGCGATACGCCCATCGCCTGAAATTGCCGGTTTGCCAGTTCAGGCCTTTTTTCGGTAGCGGAGGGCGGCAAATTAAAACCGGATACATGAGAAAAGTTGACGCCGCCCTGTTCAAAAACTTCGCCGTTCAATACCCTTGTTCTGCCTCCGCCCCCTTCTTGGCGCTGCCACTGATCCTCAATAAAGCGCGCAGTGTTTTCTTCTCCTTCCAAAGCTGCACAGATACTGTTCTGTAATCCGAGCAGATAAGTTATTACCTTATTAATATCATTATCTTGCATAAGTAGTCGTTAAATTAATTGATTTGTTGTATCAGGCGCAGTAGTTCGTCCTGAATTTTCCGGCGATAAAGAATAAATTTCCACCGTGATCCGCCGCATTGCCGCCACAGCAAGGAGGAACGGATGCCGGCCAGTAAAAGCGCCCTGATTTTATTGGCAATATCAGGCCGCGTTAAATAGCGCTGCTCGCCATTCACCATGATTTTCGGTTGAATATTGCTTACCGTGGAATGATAAAGTTCGCCCAGATTTGCCAGCACATTCTCATGCAATAAGCCGAATTGATCGGCCTGGTTTTGCGCTTTAATAACACCCGTTCTGATGGTCGCCAGATAATCCGGGCGGCCAGACAATTTGCGTTCCAAGTAAACTATGCTCGCAGCGTAACGCGCCTGCTCCCGATTAGGCGGTTTAGCGCCGGTTATTTGGCCGTTCAATTGTTCGAAGCCCAGTTTCAAACCGGCTATTCCGCCATAAATATCGCCTACGCTGTCTGAATTCAGTTTTAATACGCTGCCAATACTTGCTGTTAAAGCGTCTTCATCGCAAGTGCCGGTTGTGGCTACTTGCTGAACTAAAACAGCGACTTGTGCGATTCCTGCCAGAGCAATGGTCTGGTTTGTCAGAGTTTTTAATTCCATGGTTATGATCAGCCATTCGTTATTAACAATCGCCTATACACTATAAATCACTTTAAATAAATAAAGATTGATTGAGATCAAGCTAAGGCTTACTATTATTTGTAATATCAATTTATATTATACCTTTGAAGACCGGAAATGATTGAATCGGCATCATTAAAAGTAACCGGCATGAAATGCGGCGGATGCGAAAATAATGTCACCACCAAGCTAAAGTCGATTAATGGCGTACAATCAGCGTCGGCGTCGAGCAAGAATCAGGAAGTCGTAGTCGAATTCGACAGCGATCTGACCGACCTTGACACCATTTCTCAAGCCATTGTTAATACAGGCTACACGGTTGTGGAAGATAATTAAAATAACAAATAAAATCAGACTGAAAGGCCAGCTATGACGACGCTATCCGCTACCGAAAGCTGCGCCGAAGAAACGCGCTTATCCATCATGGGTATGAGCTGCGCAGGCTGTGTCAGCACGGTAGAAGGTGCGCTGGCCGCTGTGCCGGGTGTTGTTTCTGTTGCGGTAAATTTTGCCGATCACTCTGCAACGGTGAAAGGCGCTGTTGATCCTGAACTACTCAAACAAGCGGTAATCAGTGCCGGTTACGACGCCGCCGTCATGCAAGGACTGGAAGACCCGGAAGAGCAGGAAGCGTTGGAAATGCAGCGTTACCGCTCATTAATGAAAAAAGCCGCCGTCGCCGGCGTATTCGGCGCATTATTAATGGCGGCGGAGCATTTCGGCTGGTTGCCGGACATGGCGTCGCCAACCGGACGATGGGTGTGGCCTGAGCTGGCCTTAATCACCTTTGGCGTTCTGGTCTATTCCGGCCTGCATTACTACCAGGGCGCAGTCAAAGCGTTAATGCTTGGACAAGCCAATATGGATACGCTGATTGCCTTAGGTACCGGCGCGGCGTGGCTGTTTTCCTGCATTGTAATTGATTTTTCCGACGCATTGCCGTCATTGGCAAAACACGCTTATTTTGAAGCGGCTGTCGTTATTCTGGCATTCATTAATCTGGGTACCGGTCTGGAAACCCTGGCGCGCGGCCGCACTTCCGGCACGATCAGAAAGCTGATCGGCTTACAACCGCGCACTGCCCGCGTCATTCGCGACGGTAAAGAACAAGACGTTCCAATCGAAGACGTCGGCTTGGGCGAAACGCTCCGAGTCAGGCCCGGTGAAAAAATACCGGTCGATGGCGTTCTCTTTGATGGGCATTCGACTGTGGATGAATCCATGCTGACCGGCGAATCTATACCCGTCGAAAAAACCGTTAATAGCGAAGTGGTTGCCGGATCGATTAATCAAACCGGCACATTCCTGTTTAAAGCCACCCGTATCGGGCGGGATACCGCTCTGGCGCAAATCATAAAAAGCGTACGGCAGGCGCAAAGCAGCAAGCCGGATATTGCCCGTTTGGTCGATAAAATCTCCGCCGTTTTCGTTCCGATAGTGGTATTAATCGCCATTATTACGTTTGCAGTCTGGTATTTTTTCGGGCCGATACCTGCTATAGGTTACGCTTTCGTAACCTCGATGACAGTGCTGGTGATTGCCTGCCCGTGCGCCTTGGGTTTGGCGACGCCGATTTCCATCATGGTGGCCGTCGGCAGGGCAGCGCAAAACGGCATATTAATCCGCCAGGGCGACGCCTTGCAAAAAGCCGGACAATTAACTTATGTAGTGCTGGACAAAACCGGCACCGTGACCGAAGGTAAGCCGGTGGTATCAACTATCCGTCACGCGGTTAATTTTGACGGCGATACCGTATTACTGCTTGCGGCCAGCATAGAATCAGGCTCCGAACACCCGCTGGCGTCCAGTATATTAGCCGCCGCTAAAGAGCAGAACATCAAGCTGGCGAAAGCGCAAAAATTTCAGGCGATCGCCGGACACGGCGTTACAGCAATCATTAATGGTAGGCAGGTTTATTTCGGCAACAAAGCCTTAATGGACATGAAAGGTATTAACGCCAAGAAGTTTTACGGACAGATGGATGAATTATCCAATCTCGGACAAACACCCATGCTGCTGGCTGTTGACAACGTCATTGCCGGAATTATCGCCGTTGCCGATCCGATCAAAAAAGATTCCGCCGACGCTATTCAGCAACTGCAAAAGCTTGGCGTTCGCGTTATCATGGTGACCGGCGACAACCAGATTACCGCGCAGGCCATCGCCAAACAAGCGGGCATTCATGAAGTTAAAGCGCAGGTCTTGCCGCAAGATAAAGCCGGAATCGTTAAAGAATTGCAACAACAAGGCCAAGTGGTCGGCATGGTCGGCGACGGCATTAATGACGCCCCTGCCCTGGCACAAGCCGATGTCGGCATGGCGATTGGTACGGGTACTGATGTCGCTATCGAAAGTGCCGACGTGGTGATTTTACAAGGCTCATTAACCAAAGTGCCGGAAGCGATTGCCCTGTCCAAAGCCACCGTAAAAAATATCAAACAAAACCTGTTCGGCGCGTTTTTCTACAACACCATCAGCATTCCCGTTGCTGCTGGTGTACTTTATCCCTTCTTCGGCATCTTGCTCAACCCGATGATTGCGGGCGCGGCGATGGCAATGTCTTCATTAACCGTGGTTACTAATGCCAATCGGTTGCGGTGGGTAAATCTACGCTCATAAAGGATGTATGTAAAATCAGTAGGATGTGCTGGACAAAGCACGTAGGCCGCACTAGGCGAAGCTGTAGTGCGCCGCATAGGTTTTCAATCCGGCGCACTGCCTTTCAGTTATTGCGCCTTACGAGTTACGCTTAACTCTACATATTTTTTCAGGCACTATAGGGATTAATTTTTGGGTTGTTATATTGTCGTATTTGTTTGCATAGATTGTCGTGCTGACTTACACTTTTACATTATTAAATAATTAGATAGGGTTAGTTTTCTATGGTTATACGACAAAAGACAATTTTTATGAGACATTCTATGTCGTATATATTACGTTAGGCATTTCCCCACGCTCACTGTGAACGAAACACCATGGCAATACCAATAACTGGAGAATACAAGCAACTCTACTGTAGCTGCCTTGAGAAGAGTCGTAAAGAGACTTATCGCGACAGCAGCTACCATACTGAGGAGCGATCTGTTACTGAACGGGGTCCTCAGACCACGACGTGGATCTGTAAGTGTCGCATGTATAAAGACATTGGAAATTTCGTCTCCAATCCAACCTGGATGCATTACTGGGAGTGCATGAACTGCGGCAAGAAGACTGATATCGGCGTTTGGGACAACAAGGGTGGACATTACGGTGACGGAAAGCATTTACGATAATTGGGACAGAGGGTCAGAGTAAAATTAAATGCCTAACCAAACGCTCAACCAGAGCGCGGTTATAATGCGGCTTTGTTTTTCAGCTTTTCGTGCCGCGCCCGGTTAGCTTCACGTTAGGCAACAATCCAAAATAGCGGGATTTTCTTTTAACCCATTTTAGAGACATGTACAACTTCAACGCCCTCCTTATCGAGAATAAAAGTGAGCTTGTTGAGTTTCGTGATGACTATACGACGCGGGCATTTCTTGAGCACTTCGGGATCATGAAGCATTTCCCAGCAAACCCTATCCCTAATAATCGGCACTTCCTTGGCATTGTCGGTTATGCCGAACAAGTGACGCATTACATCGTCGGAGTCATGTTCGGAGGGTTTTCCAATCCTGAAGATAATGGTTTCGTCGTTCATTGCATTCCTAAAGCAGGTTACTCAACAAATGACGTTCAACACGCAATTCAAAAATCATATTTGCGGTTTTGCGCCTCTGAAACAGTCTCCATCAACTGGATTCCAGCTAATGGCATATATCATTAAAATGGCCTAACATGGCAGTCAAAGGGACGCGCCGACCGCACCAGCGCGCCACTATTTTTCGCGAAAGCTGAAATGGGGTCCAATCCGATTTCAGCAGCGAAAAATGACGTGGCGAGTTTGCCTTCGGCGGCCTGCGTTCGTCCCGCTACAGTGTAAATAATCATGCAAACCTGACCGGGGTGAAACGTCATTGAAAACTGACCCGCCCCGGATGTTAAATGACCGGCATTTAGCCGGAGCAACCTGGAGTGTTAAGCATGAAAGCAGTAGCCGAAGTCAGACGGCGACATTTAATCAACG
>VGVA01000122.1 GCA_016874115.1 Gammaproteobacteria bacterium | reverse complement strand
GCTTCTACAATGCTGTCGACCTGGTCAATCAGCTGGACAAGGAAAAACAGCAGGGTAAAGCCGGCAACATGGCCAAGCAACTCACCGCCATGGATGCCGTTATCCTCGATGAATTGGGGTATCTGCCGTTTCCTGCATCGGGTGGTGCCTTGCTATTCCATCTGATTAGCCACCTGTATGAGAAAACGTCCCTGATCATCACCACCAATCTGAATTTTGCGGAATGGGTGCAAGTGTTCGGTGACGCCAAGATGACCACCGCACTACTCGACAGGATTACCCATCATTGCGACATCCTGGAAACCGGCAACGATTCCTATCGATTTAAGCAACGCAAAAAGGCGGTAGAAAACCTATAACCTTACAGTTTGGCTGGAAACTATTCGGCGCTCTTTAGTGGAAACTTTTCAAAGCCGTTTGACACTTTTCATCAGTGGATTACGAAATACAATATAAGTCAGCTTAACCGTGTGTCCGGAATACTGTTGACACATCACGGCGACATGGCTGCATTTCAAGAACCGGCCAATGGAGCGGAAGCCCAGCCCCTCAAGGTACAGCTGCAGGGCTTCGCGCTTGGTCGCCGCGCTTATCCGGCGTTGCTGGACAGTGTGCCTGTACCCGCACGACTTGCATTTGTGCCGCTGTTTCCCTTTGACTATGCCGTCTTTGCTGCAATCTGTCGAACTACACTTGGGGCAATTCATAAATAGGCGCTCTGCTTTGAAAAGCACCTATCTTACTAGTAGCTATACTTATTTAACAATTCTAGCGTTTTAACAGGACTGCCCCACAGTTCCGAGATGACTTTGTCCGCTCCGCCGTTGTCGGAGCTGCTGAAAAATTGTACCTCCCCTGGTGAGTTCAAGTCGGATAACAGGCCGTGATGTTGCAACAACGAATGCAAACGTCTGGCTATGGCCGCGCCGGAATCGATGACCTTTACAGTGGCGCCGGCAATTTCCTGAATGACCGGCTTCAGAAAGGGGTAATGTGTGCACCCTAGTACCAGCACGTCGGCTTTTTGCTCAAGCAAAGGAAAAACGAACTGGCCGACAAGCGAACGCGTTTTGGCCGAATCCAACTCGCCGAGTTCTACCTGATCGACTAGGCCGGGGCAAGGCTGCGCAATAATCTGCGCTTGTTCGGCAAAGCGGGCGAACAAGATCTGAAAGTTGTTGCTATTAATAGTGCGGCTGGTTGCCAATACACCCACTACGCCGGTGTGCGTTTGTTCGACCGCTGGCTTAACGGCTGGCTCCATGGCGACCATCGGTAAATCGTAAATACCGCGTAATTCTTTCACAGCGGCGGCAGTGGCGGTATTGCAGGCTACCACGATGGCTTTCACCTTGTGGCTTAAAAAAAACTCGATAATAGCGGTCGAGCGTTCCAATATAAATTCCTTCGGCTTGTCGCCGTACGGCGCATGGGCGCTATCCGCAACATATAACAACTCTTCATGCGGCATCAGCTGATGGATTTCCCGTAAAACCGAAAGGCCGCCGACGCCTGAATCGAAAACACCAACAGGACAGGTACTGTGCATCATTAATCCGACATGTGTTGTGGCGAAATTGATTATGTTATTAAATGGTAGTCGGTTAAAGCTTAAACAATTCCCGCATTTTTTGGCCCGGACTGTCCGCGCGCATGAACGACTCCCCCACCAGAAAAGTGTAAATATCGTTCTCCAGCATTAACTGCACGTCGGCCTGGCTGTGAATACCGGATTCCGTGATGATGATGCGGTCTTCAGGAACTTTGTCTTTTAAGGTTAATGTTGTTTGCAGGCTGGTCGCAAAAGTACGCAGGTTGCGGTTATTAATGCCGATTAGAGGTGTGTCCAGTTTTAAGGCGCGCAACAATTCTGCTTCATCATGCGATTCCACCAGCACATCCATGCCCAGTTTGGCGGCGGTATCCGCCAACTCCTGCATTTGCCCGTCGCTCAAGGCCGCTACGATTAATAAAATACAATCGGCTCCTAATGCTCTGGATTCATAGATTTGGTAAGGGTCGATCATGAAATCTTTACGGATGACCGGTAACGGACAACGTTCCCGCACCATTTGCAGATACGCTTCGGCGCCTTGGAAAAAATCCTTGTCGGTAAGTACAGACAGGCAAGTTGCGCCGTTCATGGCGTAATCCTGCGCGATGGTAATCGGCTGAAAATTTTCCCGGATCACGCCCTGGCTGGGTGACGCCTTTTTGATTTCGGCAATGATTGCCGGTTGTTTTTGCTGTACCCGGTGCTGCAGAGCCTGATAAAAACCGCGAGGTTTTTCTACGCCCTTGGCAATGTCTTCTAAATCGGCAATCGATCTCAATTGCTGGCGTTTGGCGACTTCTTCGGCTTTTCTGGCAAGGATGGTAAGTAAAATATCAGGGGTGTCTGTCATGAAAGAGTTGCAGCTAATTGGTTTGAATAATTAATTAAAGCGTCCAGTTTAGATAGCGCCGCGCCGCTGGCGATGACCTGACGCGCCAAAACAATACCGTCCTGCAAGGACGCCGCCAGATTAGCGGCGTAGATGGCTGCACCGGCATTCAACAGCACAATATCCAGAGCAGATCCAGGCTGATTGTTGAGTACGGATTTTATCATCGTCAGGCTGTCTTCGGCGTTATTAATGGTCAATTCAGCCAAACTAGCGCGTTTTAAACCGAATTGCTCAGGAGTGATTCGATAGGTAGTTACCCTGTCGTTCGTTAATTCGGCAACATGTGTTGCCGAATTAATGCTGATCTCATCCAAACCGTCTTCGGCGCTGACAACCAAAACATGGCGGCTGCCCAGCTTATGCAGCACCTTGGCCAGCGGTTCAACCCAGTCTTTGGAAAATACCCCGATTAATTGATTAGGCGCGGAGGCTGGATTAGCCAAAGGTCCGAGTAAGTTGAAGATCGTCCTGACGCCCAATTCTTTGCGCACTTTAATGGTATATTTCATGGCGCCGTGGTGTTTGGGCGCGAACAAAAAACCCACGCCAGTTTCCTGTACGCATTGCGCAACTTGCGCCGCCGTTAAGTCGAGATTAACGCCAGCCGTCTCTAACACGTCGGCGCTGCCGCAACTGCTGGAAACAGAGCGGTTACCGTGTTTGGCGACCTGTCCTCCCGCGGCAGCCACCACAAAGGCGCAAGCCGTTGAAATATTAAAGGTATTAGCGCCGTCGCCGCCGGTACCGCAGGTATCGATGACATGCGCGCCGATGACGGGTACAGCGCTGGCGAGTTCGCGCATGACTGCCGCCGCGGCGGCAATTTCGTCAACGGTTTCGCCTTTGCAGCGTAAAGCAATTAATAAACCGGCAATTTGCGCATCACTGGCGCCGCCTTGCATAATCACCTGCATAACGGAACGCATTTCGTCCGTCGTCAGGTCGTGTTTTTGGATTAATTTATTGAGCGCTTGTTGAAGCAACATTAATTGTAAAGGTATTAATAAAGTAGCGTTATTCGATATCGATATGAATTTCATTGCGCCGTAAAAACGGAATCGTCCAGGGCGGGTTATAACCTGCGGAACGTGCATCGGACAGCGGCTTAATTTTTTTGTTTTTTAGCCATGCCGTTAATTCTGCTTTCTTTTCCGTTATGGCGCTGTCGCTGAGAAAACCGCTGAATTGCAGGACAGCTACTTTTTTATCAGGGATTTCCACCAATTTAACGTTGGGATCGGACGGTTTCGGGGCCGTCGATATCGTCGTGTATTGTACAGGCAACACAAAGCGCATGATCCATTTGTTGCCGGATTGCTCTTGAAAAACCGGCGCTGTCATCTCGATTTTATTACCGGCCTGCTCTTGCAGTACCGGCGCGGTCATGGCGATGGTTTCCCGGCTTTGATTTTTGCCGTTAATGTAATCGAACAGCCGCAGAAAGCTAAGGTTGCTGGCGGACTCGTAATCGCCGGCATCTTCGGTTTGCGCGGTCAGATAAGGAAAATAATGACGAATTTCAATATCGTCATCTTCCTCCATAAGCCCATAGACTGGTGAATCTTCCGATTGTATGCCGAATAAGCTACAGCCGGCCAACACGAAAGATATCAGTAACAGGATGAGTTTTTTCATTAATGATCGACCAGATAAGTAATAGCTTTATTATACAGGCGAAATGCAATCAGCAGGATGTTGCGTAACTGTTGCTCTTGCTTAATCAAGCAAAAACCGGCCTTTTTTGCTAATTTACATGCGTAAACAGCATCAAAGAGCCAATTTTTGCTGCACTCATTGCGTTAAGCAACAATCAACGAAGTTACTGGTATGGACGCTAAATTGACCGCGTTAATAACATTTTTTACACTGTAACGAAAACCGATAGCGAATTACAACAAGAAACCAAGCAGTAATGAATGAGCAGACCGCTTTTCTATTAATCATACGTGATTATTCAGCATGACGCCGGAGCGCTTTCAACACGCTTTGGTAAGCTGGTTTGATCGGTGCGGACGCCATAACTTGCCCTGGCAACAAAACATTAATCCGTACCGGGTTTGGATATCGGAAATCATGTTGCAGCAAACCCAGGTAACTACGGTTATTCCGTATTATCAACGGTTTATGGCTCGCTTTCCCACTGTCGACGATCTCAGCGCCGCTCCTGTTGACGACGTATTGGCTTGCTGGACCGGCTTAGGTTACTACGCCCGCGCCCGGAATTTGCACCAAGCGGCGCAACGGATACAAGAACAAGGCTGTTTTCCGGATTCACTGGATTCGCTTATGGCATTGCCGGGTATAGGCCGTTCAACCGCAGGCGCAATCTTAAGTATTGCTTTTCGCAAACCGCATCCGATTTTGGATGGCAACGTGAAACGTGTGTTAACCCGCTATTTTGCTATTTCGGGCTGGCCGGGCGAAAGCCGTGTGCAAAATCAACTGTGGGAACACAGTACGCAACTAACGCCGTTTGATCGCATTGCCGATTACACCCAGGCCATCATGGATCTGGGCGCAGCGATCTGCACCCGCAGCAAACCCGCCTGCGGTGAATGCCCGTTGTCGGCCAGCTGCCGGGCGTATTTAATGCAGACGCCCACCGCATTTCCTACGGCAAAAGCAACGAAAGCCTTGCCTGTTAAATCATTAACTTTTTTGCTGGTGTATGTTGAACAACAGGTCTTGCTGGAAAAAAGACCCCCCAACGGTATCTGGGGAGGTTTGTGGAGTTTACCGGAGTTTGCCGATGAAACGGAGGCCTTAAGCTGGTGCGCGTTGCACGATCTGACCGTTGCCGAGACGCAGCTAAGTCCGCCGCAGCGGCATACCTTTTCCCATTTTCATTTGGATTATCGCGTTTTGATCGTGAAAACACCGCGCAGTACGCATTATATTCAGGAAACAGAAAGGCTTAGCTGGCATAATATCAACCAGATGAATCAATTAGGACTACCTGCGCCTATCAAACAAATGTTAAATACCCAATTAATGCTGATTAACGGACATGACACGACTAATACATTGCGTAAAACTGGATAAAGAAGCCGAAGGCTTGGAACAGCCGCCATTCCCCGGTCCAAAAGGACAGGAAATCTATGAAAAAATTTCTAAACAGGCGTGGCAGGAATGGTTAAGCAGACAAACCATGCTGATTAATGAGTATAAGTTAGCCAGTTACGACCCAAAATCCCGCGCGTTTCTGGCCGAAGAAAGAGACAAGTTTCTGTTTCATGGGAATGAGGTCAGGCCGGAAGGATATGTACCGCCCAGCCAGTAGCTAATAGTAACTTATCCCCCAGATATGACGGCAATATGAGCAATTTTGTCCGGCAAATTGTGTAGAGGATATTTATGTGACGCCATTTAATGGGGTAGCGCTTTACCCGGTTCGGGTAAAAAATTAACAACCGTTGAACCTTTGAACGCTTAAGGGCAATTAATAGACGACCATGTGTTAATCATTAATGTTTTTTATTAATTCTTAAGTTGGAGATGTATGATGGTTATGAAAAAAGTACTTGCTGCGGTAATAGCCAGCACTGTTTTTACGATAGGTTTTGTTAATGAAGCGAGCGCCGAATCCATTCGCTTACGCTGTGAATTCCGCGCTAAAAAACAACGGCCTAAAATTTCCGTTGACGGTAAAGGTTTCGGTTCTGGCGTTTATCGCGCCGCCGTGACATCCGGCGGAGTAACCGTCGAATCGAAAGACACCCAAAGCCCGGTCGGCGGTGAAGTCGAATTCGATTTCGATGTCAATAAAAACGATATTGCCGAAGGCGCGACAGCCTTACCCAAAGGGTTCATCAAAGACAATATGGTATCGGCTGTTATCACGGATGACGCCGGTTTTTCAGTCGGCCCGGTCGTAAAAAGCTACCGTCAGAAAAAGTAAAACCGGATTAATTTACTGAAAAATCCACCCATTAACGAGCGGCGATTATTTGAGAATTTCGGAAGGCGTAATTGTGATGTCTTCCGATTTTTCTTTATTCTGAACGACATGGCTTGCCGGTTTGGGTTTTCGCACCGGAGTTTTTACCGTTTTCACTCTCGGCCGGGGTTTAACATAAGATCTGTTTTCCGGCAAAAAGGCGACCGCCGTGCCTTGCACATGCGTCACGTTCTGGGTCACGCTGCCACCTTCTGCTTTCTTTTCCGTTACCTTCAATTCTTCAATGGCGTCAACCTGACGTCCAAACCGTGCAAATGCGGTTTGCTTAAGTAAATCAATCGCCTGATTGCGCAATTCCAACTGGTCGTTAAACCTAAAAAGATCAGTTTGCCTCTTATGCAGGTGCGGGAAGGCAATCTGGTGGATGTAATTGCCGACCTCGAAGATACTTTACTAGCGCCAAACTTAATATCCGGCACCAACGCTGTTGGGCATTG
>VGVA01000121.1 GCA_016874115.1 Gammaproteobacteria bacterium | reverse complement strand
TCGTATGGCCTTGCATTTTGACTACGCACTACGCTTGCGCTCCAACTCCGTCAAAACACCCGGCCTCTACGGCTACGCAGGGGTCGTCGTACATCGCTCGGCTTCGCTCGCTTCCATGTACTCCTTCAACGAAAAAAGCTGACTGAGAACGCCGCTGCATACGGCAACAATAAGCCGCCTACTGCGCAGGCAAACAAAACCGCCATCACATTGATTTTAAATCGCACTAATGCCAGCAATGCACCGGCGGCAATACAGGCGGCAAACACGTTGAACTCACCGGAAAAGCCCTGCGGCCAAAAAACGTGATAGGCAAAGAACATGGCCAAATTCAAAATCACGCCTACCACGGCGGCAGTAATGCCCGTTAACGGCGCTGTAAACTGCAACTTGCCGTGCGTAGATTCCACTAACGGTCCGCCTGCCAGAATGAACAAGAAACTGGGTAAAAAAGTAAAATAAGTGACGATTAACGCCGCAGCAAGACCGGCTAGAAATAACTGATCCGCCCCGAACAACGCTTGCGTCCAGCCGGCCACAAACCCGACAAACGTCACCACCATAATTAGCGGACCCGGTGTGCTTTCTCCCAACGCCAGGCCGTCCATCATTTGCGTAGCGGTCAGCCAGTGAAAGTGTTCCACTGCTCCTTGGTAAACATACGGCAGTACCGCATAAGCGCCGCCAAACGTTAAAAGCGCGGCTTTACTGAAAAACCAGCCCAGTTGCGTTAATCCGCCCTGCCAGCCGAACTGCGTAATCAACTCACCCATCACGCCTCCCCACAACAGTATCCCGGCTAAAATGATGTTAATCAACTTGTTCATACGAAATTCGGCATGCCGTGGTGTAGGTGTATCATCATCGATTAATGCTGCGCCATAAGACTGTTCTTTGCCGCCATGCCCGCCGCTAGTAAAATATTGCGGCATGACTTTTCCGCCAATTAATCCCAACAACGCCGCCATTAAGATGATGACAGGGAACGGTGTATTTAAAAAAAAAATCGCGGCAAACGCCAGCCCTGCAATAAGCCACAGCAGTCCGTTTTTCAAAACCCTCGAACCAATCCGGTACGCAGCGGAAAACACAATCGCCGTCACCGCCGGTTTAATGCCGTACAAAGCGCTGGCTATTAATGGCAGATCGCCGTAGCTTAAATAAATCCAGCTTAAGCCGATCAGGATTAATAAGGACGGAAGAATAAACAACACGCCCGCCACAATGCCGCCCCAGGTTCCATGCATTAACCAGCCGATATACGTCGCCAATTGTTGCGCTTCCGGCCCAGGCAGCAGCATACAATAATTCAGCGCATGCAAATAACGCCGTTCGGATAACCAGCGTTTCTTTTCCACTAAATCTTGATGCATAACGGCAATCTGTCCAGCCGGACCGCCAAAGCTGATAAAACCCAGTTTAAGCCAGTACCAAAAAGCCTGGCGCAAGGTTATCGATTCCGGTTTAGCACTGCTGTTATTGTTATCCATTAATGATTAATGACTCACTTGTAATTTGCATACTGAGATATAGCCGCCCTCACCTGTTCTTCAAAGCATCATTTCGACGATTCATCAAATCCGTCGTCTGAATGCTTGTTATAGAATTGCTTGGCGGTGCGCCCGCTTTTGGATGCCTGGGTATGGGCAAAATCCAAAGCTGCTTTGTGTAAAATTTCACGGTTGCCGGAAAAATCAGCAAACAAATAATTAATGATGCTCAAATACGCATCAGTTATCGGTGGATAAAACCCCAGCCGTAAACCGAAACGATCGGACAGTGAGATGGTTTCTTCAATGGTATCGGAGTAATGCACTTCATCGCTGACTAAATGGCTGTCCAAGTTATCCCGCATATACTCAGGGAGCAAATGTCTGCGATTAGAGGTGGCGTAGATTTTGACATTCTCCGGCGGCAATTCAATCGAACCTTCCAGCACACTCTTCAACGATTTGTAGCGGCTGTCATTGCTGTCAAACGACAGGTCGTCGCAAAAAATGATAAAACGCAGCGGCAACTCACGGATCTCATCGACAATGTCCGGCAGATAGAGCAAATCCTGTTTATCGACTTCAATCAAACGCAAGCCATTAACACAATATGCATTTAATAAGGCTTTGATTAATGACGATTTACCGGTACCGCGCGCGCCCCACAACAATACATTATTTGCTGGCTTTCCGGCCAGAAAGCGTTCGGTATTGTGGATTAACTGCTGCTTTTGCGATTCGACGCCCAACAAATCGTCCAATCCGATCGGGTCGATATGCACCACGGGGCGTAACATTTCTTTGCGCTGCCGCCACACGGCGGCCAGCGTCGAATTCCAATCAATCATGACAATAGTGCGAAGTTTAAAATAGCCGAGTCGATTAGCTTAATCATCCCTTATAATCGGACGAACATCAACGCGATATTCACACGAGGTCATCATAATGAACAAGAAAACGGCAATGATTGTTACATTAATCTGCGGTTTATTAATCGCAACGACAGTAACGGCGGAAACTAAAATCTCCCCTGCCCCCAATGGGATAGAAATGCCAAAGGACTACAAAAGCTGGCAAATACTGGGGGTTTCGCACCGGACGGATAAAAACTCTTTGCGCATCATCCTGGCTAACTCTGTCGCGTATAAAGCAGCATCGGAAGGCAAAACCAATGTCTGGCCGGACGGCAGTATGATCGCCAAACTGGCGTGGAAAGACAGCACACACCCGAAATTTTCTAGCGCCACCGTACCTGGCGAACTGGCGCACGTGGAATTCATGATTCGCGACAGCAAAAAATTCGCCGATACCAATGGCTGGGGCTATGCCCGCTGGTTAGGGCTGGAACAAAAAGCCTACGGCAACGACGCCAACTTCGCCCAAGAATGTTCATCCTGCCATGAACAAGCAAAAGAAACGGGCTATGTGTTTACCCGCCTGGCGCCACTGCCGTAGGAAAAGCTAAACCGTCTCAGGTGATAATAAATTGCGCGGTGCCGCGTAACTTAACCACATCGTACAATAATTGCGGACCGGGCGGCGGACCGGCAATCGTTGTCGGCGCGGTAGTGGTGACGCCGGGCACTTGAATGCGCGCGCCGGTCAATTGTTGAATAACGGTAACCGCCGGTAAAATCAACGAAAAAGTAACGGTTTTCAAATCGGGAATCGTTTCCAGTGTAACCGTTATCACGTCGCCAATTGCTGTTTTTTCGATCCGAATCTCATCGCCACGGAACGATTTACTGGCATGGCTGTCCCGGTAACTCAACATCGGGCCGCCTAAGATATTAGTAGTGGAATAAGTGACATGAATTTCGCCACGGCTTAACTCAAACAAATTCGCTTGCGTAAGATTATGCATGGCATCCTCCGTTTCGCGTTTCATTAATCACCAGCGGAACGCCGAAACATTAATGATTTAAACGACATAAAAATAAAACAACACAAACCATTAATGAATAACAATTATGGCCTGCCCTCAACAAGTAAAGTGGATTGCGAAACCGCCCTGCTGTCAAACCGGTAAGATTAATCGGCAGATGTCTTTACTACCAAATAAAATACAACCGCTGAAAATTAATGAAAGGTAATATTCCACAGTGCTGATAGCTCGATGAGAAAAAACACAAAGATGATTTTCATCATCAGAATGCAGGTTAATTGAACAGGCTGTGCAATTGTTACGACGGACTTCGCTGCTTTACTCCACACCGGCATTGATTTAGTATCGTTTATCTGAAAAGCATGAGTATTCAATCTGTTAATGGCTAAGCCGATTTTGCCGCCAAACCTAAAAAAAGGCCGCGGCGCGTTAAGCAATAATACCGGACGTTTTGAGTCGCACATTAAGGAAGATTTCGATGACGGCTGGGACGATCCCGACAAGTATCCGGCGCAAATCGCCACGCAGTTGTTTGTCGACAGCGCCAAGACAATTATTACGTACAACCAATCGCCCGATGTCGATTTCGACCGATCTATTAATCCCTATCGCGGCTGCGAGCACGGTTGCGTATATTGTTTTGCCCGCCCGACTCATGCTTATTACGGCTTATCGCCCGGCTTGGATTTCGAGACTAAACTGTTTTACAAACCGAATGCGCCGGAGCTATTAAAAGCCGAGCTTACCGCCAAAAACTACCGCCCTTCGCCGGTGGCGCTCGGTATTAATACCGACGGTTATCAACCGGTAGAGCGACAATTGAAATTGACCCGGCGTTTGCTGCAAGTGCTGCATGATACACGGCACCCGGTTTCCATCGTGACTAAATCCGCATTGATCGAGCGCGATCTGGATTTATTAATTCCGATGGCGCAACAAGGGCTTATTCATGTGTGCTTGTCGATCACCACGTTGAATGCAAATTTGGCGCGGCGCATGGAACCGCGCGCCGCTTCGCCCAAACGCCGATTGCAGACGTTGTCGGTTCTGGCAGAAGCAGGTGTGCCCGTGTCGGTGCTGATTGCGCCATTAATCCCTTTCCTTAACGATTGCAAACTGGAAACAATACTGCACAAAGCCAAAGATGCAGGCGCATTGGATGCCGGTTATGTGTTTTTGCGCCTGCCGCACGAATTGAAAGATTTGTTTGCCGAATGGCTTAACACGCACGAGCCGTTAAAAGCAGAGCGTGTTTTGCACCGGATTTACGATTCGCGCGGCGGCAAAGCTTACGATTCCGCTTTCGGCACACGTATGCGCGGCACCGGCGAGTTTGCCGATTTGCTGGCTCAACGTTTTCATTTGGCTATGAAAAAACTTGATTTTCCCGGCCTGCCGCCCTTCAATAACGGCCTATTCAATCCAGCTATCTGTAATCAGCAAATGGATCTGTTTTATTAATGACTCTGCACCTACCGTTATTCACATTATCCGCTGTTAAAGTAAACGTATGGTAATCTTTTTAGATTAGAATAAACAAAACTGCTCAGATCGCTTTTGCACTATTAAAGCGTGTAGAGAAAGTGGTTTAATTATACGGAGAGCGGCAACATGAAAGTAAATGCGCTTGTTATGATAGGATTTTTATTGGCAATAATCCTGAGTGGATGCGCCTCAGAAACAACTGGTGAAAAATTTTTCCGACGCGCAGAAAACGGTGAAAACCAGATACCTTTTGGCGGCCGGTCCGAATGCTTACCCTACGAGAATTATACGCCGCCGGACGATTGCCCTGATGAATAGTTACCGAGATCAAATGTTTTACCGCAGTATTTTTGTGATACCACAATTATCATTAAGCCATTAATAAAATTACCTTAATAACTGCATGAAAATCATTTCCTGGAATGTTAACGGCATTCGTGCTGTGCAAAACAAAGGCTTTAACGACACGCTGGCGCATTTGAACGCCGATTGTATTTTGCTGCAGGAAACCAAAGCCCAATCGGAGCAAATCGATGCAACGCTGGCGCATATCGATCATTATCACATCCATAACAATTGCGCAGAACGCAAGGGCTATTCCGGCGTAACCATCATGTCCCGGCAACAGCCGCTGCAGATCGTTCCGGACATAGGCATCGACGAACACGACAAGGAAGGCCGGGTGATTGTGGCCGAATTCGAAAAATTTTATCTGCTCAACGTGTATGTGCCGAATTCCGGAGAGGAATTGGCGCGGCTGGATTACCGCAAAACCTGGGATGCGGAATTTTTGGCCTATTGTCGGCAATTGCAAAGCAAAAAGCCGCTAATTGCCTGCGGTGATTTTAACGTGGCGCACCAGCCGATCGACATCGCACGCCCGAAAGCTAATTACAATAAATCCGCCGGTTATACGCAAGTCGAAATCGACGGATTCAGCAATTTTCTGTCGGCGGGTTTAGTGGATACTTTCCGCCATCATCATTCCGATACCGTCGCCTACAGTTGGTGGAGCTTTCGCGCCAACGCCCGCGCCAACAATATCGGCTGGCGGATCGATTATGTACTGGTTAGCCAAGCATTAATAGGCCATGTTAAACAAGCGTTTATCATGCCGGAAATACACGGTTCGGATCACTGTCCGGTCGGTATCGAAATCGACATTTAACCATTTGCAATCCGTATGACCCCTAACGAATTAAGAATGCGCGAACATCGTTCCGCGCTATACAGTTGCCGCCAATGCCCCGACATGATCGGCCCGGTGGTCAGCGGCAATCCCGTGTTTTCGCCGATTCTATTAATCGGCCAAGCGCCGGGCGACAAGGAAGGCGGTTTCGGCAAACCCTTCGCGTGGACGGCCGGTAAAACCATGTTCAAGTGGTTTGAACGCATCGGGCTGGACGAAAACAGTTTCCGCGCCCGTATTTACATGGCGGCAGTTTGCCGCTGTTTTCCGGGGAAGAATCCCAAAGGCGGCGACCGGGTGCCTAATCCGGCAGAAATTTTAAACTGCGCCAACTGGTTGAAAGCTGAGATCGATCTATTAAAACCGGCGCTCATATTGCCGATCGGAAAACTAGCGATTTGCCAGTTAATGCCGGTTAACAAGCTTGATGAGGTCATCGGCAAATTGCACCACGTCAACTTCCATGGCCACCCATGTGATGTCATCCCTCTGCCCCACCCGTCTGGCGCTTCAACCTGGCACCGCAAGGAACCCGGCATAAGTCTGCTGGAATCGGCGCTATACTTATTGCAACAACATAGTGCCTGGCAGCAAGTTTGTGAAGAACGTCCTTATAACCTATAAAAAAGCCCTGTTACCATGACAATAACAGGGCTTTAATTGTAAATAATCATGCAAAACTGACCCAGGTACCGGGGTGAAACGTCATTGAAAACTGACCCGCCCCGGATGTTAAATGACCGGCATTTAGCCGGAGCAACCTGGAGTGTTAAGCATGAAAGCAGTAGCCGAAGTCAGACGGCGACATTTAATCAACG
>VGVA01000120.1 GCA_016874115.1 Gammaproteobacteria bacterium | reverse complement strand
GGCGCCTCGATGCCTGCGAAGGCAGGAATCCACGCTGTTGATTTCTCTGGATACCGGTCTGCACCGGAATGACGAATCAGGCGTTTTTCGAGGTACTCAATGTACTAACTTAATTAGCGAGACATACATGAAAGTAATAATTAGTGTGGATACACAAAAAAATGAAACAACTGCGGTGTTAAAAACATTGCAAGAGCTTTATCAGAAAGGCGTTACCTGGACAAAAGAGCTGGATCGCACCAATAGCAAAAAATACGCGCTATTGGCCGAATGCCTGGGTACATACCATCTTATTAAAGGTCAAAACCTGGAAAGAGCGGTGATTAAAGAAATCACAGAAGAACTGGTAAATCGTGGATTTGTTATCAAAAAAAATCCAAAAATCATTAATCTCATTGTGCGCTATGTGTTTAATTCTGATCGTCGTCGTGTCTTTTCGTATGCCAGAGCACTCAATATTGCCATCAACGATGGCATTAAGGTCGATCAGTTTGCACAGTGGGTTGCTGATCATGGTGGTATCGAGGATGTAACATCAAAAAAAGGCAAAACGGAAGAAGCGATTCATCGTGAAGCCTATTTGAAATTAAAAGTCGAAGAAGCACGTGATTTATTGGTTGGCAAAATCGCAACACCATTGGCAGTTGTTGCAAAAGACCAATTTACAGATCGTGCCGGCGGTGGTGAATACACCTTATTGATTGGCAAAACAAATGGCGATAATCAAACACAGGTGTTATGCACCGTGCCTGATGCCACATCGCACATGGTGGATACAGCGATTGGAAAAATTGCACACGCTTTAATGCAGGATGAAAAAACCAAAGTGGCCAAAAAGGCTTTGAAAACACGTGATAAGTCGGATAGCGCATCGTTCAAATTCTATACGACTACAGATCTCGCAAAGCTAATGCCTAATCAGCCGAATAAATCGAAGGCCAAAGCTAAAAACAAAAAAGCTTTTAAGGCCAAAAAGGCCGCTATCGCAGCAAGACATAGCTCTGCAGCCGCGTAATTTCCACTCTACAGGGTAGGACTCGTCCCGATCACTATTATATTTTTGGAGAGAGTAGATGTTGAAACTTAAAGCAGTAAAAGAAATGACAGGTCTAAGTCGTTCGACCCTCTATGCCTACATTGAAATGGGTAAATTTCCAAGACAGGTTAAGTTGGGTGAACGCTGTGTGGCTTGGGTCGAAGAAGAAGTAGCTACTTGGTTAGAGGCCAGAATTACTGAACGCGATGCCAGTAATTCGGGCAATTACTAACTAACAATTTTTATAACCGCTAAGAAGTGATGGAACCTGGATGTCAAAACTTTGGCCGGTGACGGCATTCAGGAACCCACTGAGTGGCTTTTGGAATAGCAGGGTGAATCATATGACAAGTTAAAACCTTAAGCAATCAAAAATCTGAAGCAACCACAATGGTGTGGTTCTACTTCAAAACCACCCTCTAACCAGGTGGTGGCACTTAACTAAAATCCGTCCTTCTAGGCTGACTTTTTTACAGCCTAAGGACACTTTTGCCTGAAATATGGCAAGGAGACATATTTATGTCTACAAATGAAATAAACGACATTTCCGAAAACGCGCAAACTAACTCATTGGAAGAATCAACCATGTACGATACATGGAACCTACTGAAATTTACACCTGTTACTTACCGTATTGAAATTTATGGTGATGGTGCAAATATTGCTGTTGAAAAAATAACAGAAGAAGCTTATGAATATTGGTGCGACTTTAGTTCCTGTGACTTATCAAGTTTTGCAGAGTATAAATGCTTTGATGTGCCAAACTATGCGGATTTTTTTCAGGGTGGGTTCTGGCATGAGCTCAATGAGGCGCTCTATTTATATGATCCAATAATCTGTCAATGCGAAGTTATGGTTTATGACGAAAATGATCAAGAGCATTTTAAATGTTCATTGGATAATAACGGACTAGCCAAGAGTGGTATTAATACTTTTATGGGTAAAAATCTTAATGATCAATTACTTGAGAAACAGCCGTATTACATGGGTAAGTTGAATGAAGGGGGATTGTACTTTACTGGCTATATTCAACTAGATAGACCATTTGATGCCAGAAGACTTACTCTTAGTTATGACGAGTTCGAAGGTGAAAAATTTTTAACTAACGTGTTTTACGATAACAATATCGTAGACGATGTTGGTTACCGTGAGATTGATAGTGATGAATATGTCAAATGTAAAGTATTTAAATTGTGATAGTTTGATTGCCTGGTAATCACGTACGGTTTAAATTTTGACCATCACTCACTAGTAGAAGCCTTCAAATCCAGTGAAATAGGTTAGGAAGGCTTTTTTATGCCTAGCAAAAAGCAGTGGCCGGACTGGTAATGGGGGTGGTTAAAATAAATGTTCTACCCAGCCTGGTTTTTGAATGGCAACACTTCAGCGCCAGCCTTCAGCTTATCTAGATAATCCGCCCAAGCCTGCATCATTTTTCTTCTTTCTTCTAAATATTGCGCACGGTTATAGGCTGCTCGGACATGATCACGGGGTGCGTGGGCAAGTTGGCGTTCAATTGCATCTGGTGTCCATCCTTGTTCATTTAATAAAGTGGATGCTGTTGTTCGGAAACCGTGTGGTGTCATAACATCGGAAGCATATCCGAGTTTTTTGAGAGCAGAGTTGATTGTTCCATCGGACATTGGCTTCCCATTGGCGCGTACGCTGGGAAAAACGAATTGTTGATGGCTTGTTAATGTATGTAATTTTCTTAGGAGCTCGATTGCTTGAATTGATAATGGCACTATATGATGAAAATCAGTTTTACTTATAAACGGTCGCCATTCATTAGCTTCAAAGTCAATATCAGTCCATAGCATTTGTCTTGTTTCACCTGGGCGTTGGAATAATAGCGGTGATAATTTTAGTGCCTGCTGAACAACAAATGTTCCATTGTAATTTTCAATATCTCTTAGTAGTTGGCCAACTTGTTTTGGGTCAATAATAGCTGCTCTATGTTTTACTCTTTGTGCTGGGATTTGTTTTCCCACTGGTTGTGCAGGATCATAGTCAGTAAAAGAGTGGACTATTGCATAGGAAAAAACTGAACTGATTTCATTATGCAGTCTGTGAGCAGTTTCAAGCTTTGCTTCTTCAATCAATGGTTTAATTAGCATGTAGATTTCTGCTGATTTAATTTCATTGATTGGTCTGTTGCCTACAGTTGGGTATGCGTAGTTTTTTAACCGGCTAATTTTTTTGATTCGGGTTTGTGGTTTTGTTTGATGTTCTATAGATTTAAGCCAGAGTTCAGCTACATGGCAAAAGCTGTTTAGGGCGGGTAAGCCTATTTTTGTTCTCTCTTGATTAAGGATATCTTGCTTAACTTTTTCTTTATGTTGTTTTCGTAATTCGGATGGATCAATCCCATCAGCGAGTTGTTGTCTAGCATCTTCGGCTTTTCTTCTAGCACTTTCTAGGGTGGTTTCTGGGTAAGATCCAAAACTTAGTCTGTTTTGTTTGCCATTTATTCTGTAAATGAACCTCCAAAGTTTTGATCCTGTAGCTTTGACAAGCAAGACTAGGCATTCGCCGTCGTTGATGGTGTAGTCTTTTTCTTTAGGTTTTGCAGTTTTGTAGACAGCGTCTTTGTTGAGATTCTTAGCCATAAAGTGACACGATTAGTGATACGTTTGTGTATCACTTTAATGCGTGTCACTAATCGTGTCACTTTTTTTCTTGGATTACCCGGGATTTTAGTGGATAACGTTAGACATAAAAAAACCCGCAAAGCCTTGTGGCTAGCAGGTTTCTGTACTTCTTTGCACGTCTCTGTACACTTAAATGGTACCGAGGGCCGGAATCGAACCGGCACGATGTCACCATCACCGGATTTTGAATCCGGCGCGTCTACCAGTTCCGCCACCCCGGCAAAGAGCGGACATTATAGGGATACTTCGATTAAAATGCCAGTCCATTTTTGTTGAGTTTTCCTATTTTCTTGCGTCTTTTTATTTGCCATGAAGAAAAACGATTTTTTTTACCATTTGCCGGAAACATTAATTGCGCAGCAGCCCTTGCCGCAGCGTTCCGCAAGCCGTCTGTTACACCTAAATAAATCAACAGGATGTGTTGTCGATCGCCAGTTTGGCGATATTGTCGAGTTGATTAATGACAATGATTTGCTGGTGTTTAATAATACGAAAGTGATCCCCGCCCGATTGTTCGGCAAAAAGGCGAGCGGCGGCAAGGTGGAAATTTTGCTGGAAAGAATCGTAAACGAGTATGAGGCGATTGCCCATGTCAGGGCCAGTAAAACGCCCAAATCTGGTGCGTTATTAATGCTGGATGGCGGTTTTCAATGCTGTGTGCAAGGCCGCGAAGGCGATTTATTCCAGCTTGAGTTTACCGGTAACACTCCGATTCTTGAAGTCATTGCTGAAATAGGCCATATACCGCTACCGCCGTACATTAATAGGGCTGATAACGCCACGGACAACCAACGCTATCAAAGCATTTTCGCTCAACATGCAGGTGCAGTTGCCGCGCCGACCGCCAGCCTGCATTTTGATGAAGATATTATGGCGAATATAAAACAGAAAGGGATACAGACGGCGTTTGTGACTTTGCACGTGGGGAGCGGAACATTTCAGCCGGTGAGAGTCGACGACTTGGCGCAGCACGTCATGCATAGCGAATTTTACACGGTGCCGCAGGCTACGGTTGATGCAATTGGTCAGGCTAAGGCGAGAGGAGGGCGGGTAATCGCTATCGGCACTACAGCAGTCAGGTCATTGGAGTCTGCCGCGCAATCCGGCCAATTGGCGGCGGCGTCCGGCGATACGCGTTTGTTTATTACGCCCGGCTATCGGTTCAAGGTTGTTGATGCTTTGTTGACCAACTTTCATTTGCCGGAGTCTACGTTATTAATGCTGGTATCAGCCTTTGCCGGTTATGAACCGGTGATGAAAGCGTATCAACACGCTATCGACCGGCAATACCGGTTTTTCAGTTATGGCGATGCGATGTTTATCGGCGAATAAGTACATGTTATTAAATAATTTATTTCAGCTAACAGGAGCAATAAAAAACCGCAAGCGGTAAGCGGTTTTCAGTTTTCCAGAACGATATAAGTTTTCTTTATTAATTAATTGGTTAAAGACAGATAATTAACGCCCTACTATTTGGGTTTTATATTTTCCAAGGACCGCCGCCGCTGAGTATGTTGGCCCCTGTTGCACCATTGATGGTAATACTGGAACCTCGGCCAATCTGGCAGATACTAGGCAAACTGATGCCCACACTAGCAGAGCCTCCCACAATTTTAATATAACCTACCGAGCCGAATGCTTTGCAATCGGAAAGATTAATCTCAAATACCGTACCATCAGGTACATTGACTTTGGATACATTGACTGACAAAGCAGCAGCCACTTTTGGGTAATTACCCTGATTAATCGCCGCTTTGCCGGTAGGTTTGACATTCATAATAGCTGTGCCGGATAAATTGGTCGTCAGTTTGGCAAAAAGCGCATACGCCGGGGCAGATACTAAACAAAACAAACTTAAACAGACCAGTACAGATAGTTTTTTACGGGCCAGTATAGTCATAGCATCTCCTGATAACATTAATGAGTAACTGAATTGGCGTACCGCTAGAACAAGTTCGGAATAACGCCCATAATTTTTCCTCGATTAATTACAAATTCGTTGGCCGAGGTTCAAAGCGATGGTAAATAAATTCTTGAATTTTCATTAACACGTAAAAACAAACGGTAATAACACCATGAAATATAGTTTAATTTATGGATCGCTGTGTACAATAACGACCTTTTTCAAGTCGATTAATATAGGACGATGCAGTGAATAACAATAGGCTTTGCCCATGCGGATCAGGGTTTGATTATGCCGGTTGTTGCGGTGCGTTTCATACCGGTGAAGCGCAAAGCGCAACCGCAGAAGCATTAATGCGTTCGCGCTTTACGGCTTATGTGATGGATAACATGGCTTATATCCAACGTACCTGGGATAGCAGTACACGGCCGTCCGAGGAAAAACTGAATTTCGGCGGTGAAGAAATCGTCTGGCAAAAACTGGCTCTAATTAATGCAAAAAAAGGGCAGGCCGACGACCAAAAAGGCGTTGTCGAATTCAAGGCTTATTATCTTAAAGACGGTGTTGAGCATGTTTTGCATGAAGTCAGCCGCTTTATAAAAACCAATAACCGCTGGTTTTATGTTGACGGGGTCGTCAAGGCTGCAAGTCAGGTTGTGATGCCAAAAAATGAAGGAAAAAATGCGCCTTGTTCGTGCGGCAGCGGTAAGAAATATAAACGTTGTTGCGGTGCTTAATAATTTATTGCTTTTAAGGTTTATTACAGGATGGATTTTGATGGCAAGTAAAAACGAAAAAGAATTTTCAAACAATGTAAAACAAGCACTCGAAGACATCCTTAGACGTATCAGCTTTCGTGCAGAAGTATTTTACCGGGGTCAGTTGTGTGATGATTGGGCGCTGGATACATCGGGTAGTGGACACGTGAACTTCCATATTGTTTGTCACGGCGACTGCTGGCTGCATCTGCCAAAAGACAATGTGCCGATCCAATTGCGAAACGGGGATATCGTCGTATTTCCACATGATGCCGCACACGTTATAGGCTCTTCAAAAGATAAGCCAAGTGCTTTCGGTGTAAAAATTTCTAGCGTTGTTTACAGTATTCTGGAGAATACTGTAAATGAACATCCATAAACGAACTCGACTCACATTGCTAGACCGCCAAGAAATCTGGCGGCTTTACCAAACCCGAACCTGGAAGGTGACGCAGTTGGCGGAACGTTTCCGGGTCTCAAGGCCGACCCTCTACGAGGTGCTGAAACGGGCAAGGCTGCAAGAATTTGCCCCCCGCGACAGCACCAACCAGCGCTTCAAGATGATCCAGTATGGTTTGAAGCGTCTGGCCAAGGTCGAGCAGGCCATCCAGGAACGCCTGAAACGCGAGGCCAAGCGATACAACAAGTCCTATCC
>VGVA01000119.1 GCA_016874115.1 Gammaproteobacteria bacterium | reverse complement strand
TTGTGCGAAAATGGGCAATAGCGGCTAAGATCATGTGAAATTCACTTCTAAAGCGCATTTTCTGCATGCTCCGCGAAGTCAAGTCGCACATCGTAATCAACTGGTCCTACCTCACTGCCTCGAAATTCATACATACCGAATCGACTTGGGTGTTGCCGGTACGGGCTCAACGCCCGCAAAATGTCTGGCGTCAACGCCATCCCTTCATCCTGCATCTCCTTCAGCGCTTCCGTCATGCTTTTACAATTGTGGAAAATCAGCAAATTGGCGATCAGATGGTTATATTTGATGACTTTCAGTTGCTCGTCCCTTACATTCTCTTGAATCAAGTCAGAAGCAAAGTAAACCCACTGAGCGAACTTGTTAAAACTCTCGCATCGATTCGTTGCGCTCTGGATTAATCGGCGTAGTTCTTCGCTATTCACGTATGCCAAAAGAAAGCAGGTACGGACGACGCGGCCAAGTTCTCGAAATGCAAAATACAATTTGTTTTTCCGGCTGGCAGTGCCGAGCTTACGCAGGATCGTCGAAGGCGCGATGCGACCGGCCTTAATCGACAGCGCAATCTGTAACATATCCGGTAGATGCCGGGCAATCAACTCCCAATTGATATTGTCCTTGCTGAACAACTCGCCAATATGGTTGTAACTTGCTTCTGATGTGGGCTTATAGCACTTTAAATCTTTCCAGTTCCGGATACGCGGCATCAATTTGATGCCCAACAGATAAGCAAGACCGAATACAGCGGCATTTTGCGCCTGTGTATCGCCATGCAGCGTATCCGGTTGAATATCGGATGTGTTCTTGGTCAGCCCATCAAGAATGTAGATCGCCTCCCAAACACCGCAGGGAATGAAATGCGAGAACAGGGCGATGTATGTGTCACTGACATGATAATACGCGACGCCACCCCAGCCTCCGCAACGGATGTGGTATTCCGACAAAAGATTGTTCTCGTAGAGGTCCCATTTGGTGCCATCGGCGCCGACGCGTTTTGCATCTCCCCAAAGCTTCGGCAACCAGAAACGATTGTAACCATTGATCACTTCTCGAATAGCGGTTTCGAGCTTTTCGGTAGTGACGTGCCGTTGATTGAGGAATGCAATCTGTCTATCACTGACACCAGATACACTCTTAGCCACTTGCGTTGGCCCAAGTCCAGTGCCATAAGCAAATGTCGTTAATATCTGCCGGCGCTCCTCATCTTCCAGTTTGCTTTCATGTCCGCTTAACGGCCCAAAGAACTGCCCCCAATTCAGCCATCGCATTGTATCGCCCAGCACATCAAGCATCGATAGGTCGAGTGCCTGCAATTTCCGGGTTAATGCTTCTTCAACCACTCGAAATCCTTTGGGTTCAGGCTTCTTGGTCAGCCTTGCTAGAACCGGTCGGCCATTGACGATATTAAAATGAGTGTTGCTCAGGTAGTCGCGGTCGACAGCATTGGCGGCATTCAATAGCTGAGTGCGCACATGGTCAACAAACGCCTGGCTTTCAACCGGTAATCCAACCAGTTCCCCATACTCATCTAATACATTGTTGCATTCTTCCATAGACAGCAGTTGTTCGCGGGAATCCGAGTACCTATCGCTGCCAGGTACGCAAATATCGGCGGATTTCAGCTCTTGAACCAATTGCCGGCAGACACACACATCGAACTGACGGCGGTTCACCCGACTGGGTTCTGCTGTGTCGTCATTTTCACCGGTAACAAGTTTCCACCATTTTGCCGGCATCCAATTCAGGTCTTGCGGGGTTAGGTCTGCTTCGCCTTTGCCGCCCAACGTAAGCCAATCGGTATGGCGACGATGGTTAGCTAACACAAAGGCCAAGGCTCGTTCGAAACTCTTATCCTGACTGGTGGAGACCCAGCTAAGCTTGGCCAGAATGCGGAATAGTTCACCGCGACGGGGTTTGAAAAACCGCCACATGAATCGACTTTCGTTCTTACCGCCAAACTCAGAGTGAGTGCGCGAAAACTCACATAAATCGGGGCGTTCAATTACCAATTTACGGGCGATAGCAATTTGATCGCTTACTGGCTGATCGGATTGTAACAGGGAATCGAGTTGGGCAAAGCGGCGCAGAATTTCATCGGTTTTTTCTTGATTGGCCGTCAGGTACTGTTCGAGTTCCTCATCGGCCAGATGCTGAACTTTCATCATCTGCTTGCAGAACATATCGCACAGATCATCAGTTACTCTCGCTAATTGTCGCTCAATCAAAGCTAATGAGACGGTATAGCGTTTTTTTACTTCCATGTCCGCCATGCTGGCAGCATCCAGGCTTAGGCCCTCCAAGGATAATTGATGCCGTTTAACAATCGGAATATTCCGCAATAATTCTCGATTGCCAGCCAAGGCAGAGAGTTGGTCGTAGCGCGTCAGTAGTTCCCGCAGCCCGTGAATGGTCACCTTGGGCGCATCGATCTTGAGATCGTTCCACGGGCTAGTCCGGCAGCCAACGCCAACCAGAAACAGGGCATCCAGTGAAGAGCGGTCAACTTCGCTCAGGCGATCAAAGACATCACGAAATAGCGTCTGATAGGTCGCTGCCCGCTGATCCTTGGCTTCGCGTAACAATGT
Organism: Gammaproteobacteria bacterium; assembly: GCA_016874115.1. Lineage (GTDB taxonomy): Bacteria > Pseudomonadota > Gammaproteobacteria > Methylococcales > Methylomonadaceae > Methyloglobulus. Next base: position 4,442 of record VGVA01000119.1, on the reverse strand, counting down.
ACTGATGCAGGCAGCTCGTAACGATGTTTCACCAATATTTCGATTCCAACATTGATAATGTCTGCCAAGTCATCCTTGGTTAATGCGGCATCAACCAACGCCTGGCATAACAATTTGTAAGCTTCGCTATCAAACGAACTAACGTTCAAATAGCTGCGGATAACACTGACATGGGTTTTCCGCGAGCGTGAGATGTCATAGCGTTTCAGTGCTTCACGGTCTACAGGAATCCCTTCGATTTTCGCCAGATGGTCAATGATGGCATCGGGAATTTGATACGATGTCACAAAGTGGCCGAGACGTTGAAACGTCTTCAACGTCAGAAAAAAGCCGAATCGGGTGCTCTGACCCCGCACCACTGTTGCGCAAAAGTCACGTTCTTCTGGTGAGGGGGAATACCAACGTTCCAATTCGCCGGCATTAAAACTGGTTTTGAGACGGGGATAGGCTGTATCGCTTGCTTGCATGCCGAATATTTATTTTATTGATGTCCATTTGACCAGCCGATTCGAGCGAGGGTTTCGATCAGTGTAGTTCGCTTGACGCCAAAGTTACGGCAAACAGCCGCTTTGGACATACCACACTTGAGAGCGGCGGTAATGGCCTCCAATTTTTCACCTACAATGGCGGGTGGGCGCCCCCCGGTTCTTCCACGTTTCTTGGCGGCAGCCAATCCAGCAACGACCCTTTCTTTTGTCAATGCTCTTTCATATTGGGCCAGCGCCCCGAATACGTGAAACAACAATTCGCCGGATGGTGTCGTGGTATCCATCCCCTCAGTGAGTGACCGGAAAGCTACCTGATTCTCTTTAAGTGCATTGACGATGGACAGTAGGTGAGATAAAGAACGTCCAAGCCTATCCAGCTTCCAGACCACCAAGACATCGCCAGGCTTAACGAATGCCAGTGCTTTCGATAATCCAGGTCGATTATCTTTAGCGCCGGAGGCATGATCTTCAAATAAATGCCGACTATCGACTCCAGCTGCAATCAGCGCATCACGCTGAAGATCGGTATTTTGGCGATCAGAGTCGGAAGATACCCGCATATAACCAACAAGCATGTACGAAAAACCTCTAGAAAGTAATTTGCGTATGGTATAGCATAGCGACAGTGTTTTTCGTATATTTTTTGGGGTGGTTTGAGCTGCAATGACAGTACTTTATCGAACCCACCGGAAAACAAGTGTTTTACGACATTTCTAATTTCTTGTTGAAATGAATGCAAATTCATATAATGCAGTCAAAGAATGCATTTATAAGAGGTGGTCCAATGGCAATGTTGACAGTTCGTAATCTGCCCGACGATGTGCACCGCGCATTACGGGTGCAGGCGGCCCTACATGGGCATAGTGCCGAGGCCGAGGTTCGGGAAATACTGACAAGAGCAGTCAAGCCAGAGGCGCGTGTTCGCGTTGGTGATGCCTTGGCGGCATTGGGTCGCAAGATCGGCTTGACCAACGAGGATTTCGAGGTTTTTGATCGAGTAAAAGACAAAACACCGGCCGAGCCGGTGATGTTTGAATGATTATCCTTGATACCAACATCGTTTCCGAGGCGATGAAGCCGGAGCCTCACCCGGCTGTGCGGGCATGGCTGAATGAACAAATTGCAGAAACGCTGTACCTGTCCAGCGTAACGCTAGCCGAACTGTTGTTTGGCATTGCAGCGCTCCCAACGGGCAAGCGCAAGGATATGCTGGCACAGGCCCTTGACGGTTTGATGGAGTTATTCAGGGATCGGGTACTGCCGTTCGATACCGATGCCGCCCGGCGATATGCTGAGCTGGCTGTGACGGCCAAGACTGGTGGACGAGGATTTCCAACACCTGATGGCTATATCGCCGCGATTGCGGCATCGCGAAATTTCATCGTGGCGTCACGCGACACTGCGCCCTATGAAGCAGGTGGTGTGTCAGTCATCAATCCGTGGGAACTATAGCGAGTTTCATGAGCAGCAGGAGGCGTAATTAAGGGCGGATTCAACTCCGAAGTGCAATCCTAGTAATCATGCGGCCTTGGGTAAAGAATCAGCAAAAAAGACCGAATGAGGTGTTTTATAGTTGAGCGTTTTTCGAGGTCGATGATTGAGCTTTTCCATCACCTCTTCAATTTCCTTATCGGTTATGTTCTCAAAACTGCTGCCCTTGGGAAAGTACTGTCTGATCAAGCCATTGGTGTTTTCATTCAAGCCTCGTTCCCATGAGCTATAGGGATGAGCAAAGTAAACATCGGCATTCAAGGCGGCCTTGATTTTTTCATGGCCGGCAAACTCTTTGCCGTTATCGGCTGTGACCGTCAAGGTCTTGTCTACGTAAGGCTTTAGCAGCTGAATGGTAGCCTCTGCCACCACATCGGCATGCTTACTGGGCACTTTCTGGATCAAGGTCAGTTTGGAGACTCGGTCAACTATCGTGACCAAGACCCCCTGATGGTTTTTACCAATGACGGTATCGATCTCCCAATCGCCCAGACGGCTTTTTTCACCAACAATGGCGGGACGCTCGTCAATGCTGACCCGATTCCTGATCTGCCCTCGCTTATCCTTGGAGCCGTATTGCTTGCGCCTCTTGCCGCTATGCCGCAGATGCTGGAACAACGTGCCGCCATTCAGCTTGTCCGACCAAACATGCTGGTATATCCGCTCGTGGCTGATCAACAGCCCTTTTTCGCTTCTCAGCCAGCCAGAAATTTGCTCAGGGCTCCAGTCGATCATAAGCTTGGCATCAATCAGGGCAATGACCTCGGGCGTTATTTTAAGCGGCCTGACCGCCTTCTGCCTTCGGCTTTCGGACTTGATCTGCGCCTGTTTGGGACGATAGCCCTGCTTGCCGGTGTTCCGCTGCAATTCGCGGCAAATCGTACTGGCTGAGACCTCAAGCAAGTCCGCTATCTCTTTTTGGTTCTTACCGGCTTTCTTTAATATCTCGATCTGGTATCTTTGTTCTTGGGTTAGCTGATTGTAGTTTCTCAAGTGCTTTCTCGTCTTTGGTCGGATTGAAAAGGCTTGAAACTATATCAGCTAACCTTCTTTATATCCGGGTGTTGGCGATTGCACTTCGGAGTTGAATCCGCCTGTCTTGTCTTCGTAATGTCGCCGCTAGGGATTCTATAAACTGATTACAAAATCTTTGATTTTTCTTGAGTTGGCTTCTAAAAATGGTCATACCCGCATATGCTGGAATCCTGTACATTGACTTTATTGGGCTCCCGCTTTAGCAAGAGCCACAGTTGTGAATTATTAGGGGTTCTCTTAAGCATTCTTTGGGTTTTTATTTTTACCTTTCCAGTACGACACGAAAATCGGTAAAACGGAAACGAAAATAATCGTTAAACAAACCAGATCCACATGGTTTCTTATGATATCGATTTCGCCCAACAAATAACCGGCAATTGTCAAGCTGCCTACCCATAACAGGCCGCCCAAAATATCAAAACTGAAAAATCTTCGATAATCCATCTCGGCAATCCCTGCTGCAAAGGGCGAAAAAGTGCGAACGATGGGAACAAAACGCGCCATGATGATGGCTTTGGTACCGTGGTTTTTAAAAAACACATGGGTTTTATGCAGATGCTCTTTTTTGACCAGATTCTTGCCATTGAAACGCAAGGTACAGATTTTTAAACCCAATTTCCGGCCAATCCAGTAATTGCAGTTATCGCCCAATACTGCGGCGATAAATAATAAAATCAATAAATAACTTAGATTCAAATGCCCGGAACGGGCGAATAAACCGGCGGTAAACAACAACGAGTCACCGGGCAAATAAGGCATGGCTACCAGACCGGTTTCGATGAATATCACCAAAAACAGCACGGTGTAGATAGTTGTGCCGTATTCAGCGAATAACCAGGTAAAGTCCAAATGTAAAATGTGTGAAAAAAGATCCAGCATAAGATTGTTTAAGTGTTGGTGTTATGGGGCGGGTTAATATCGATAAATCACTAGCGAGCAAACTAGTCTCAGTTGCCGCATTAAAAACCACTTTCCCGAATCAGTAATACAGCGGTATTTTCAAAAATGCGTTCGGCAAAGCTGCGCGGTGTGGCTTTGATAATCGCGGTTCCACGTTGCAACTGAATAGGGGCGGGCGTATCCGTAGTTAATTTTACCGTAAATGCTGAGTGGCTTGGTGTCAGTTTAGCCGCTGCAGTTTTTCGAACGGCGATCGCCCCACCGTAAATCGAGGCCAAATAAGGTCTGCCCAATTCGGTTAGATTGATGCTGCCGATAGTCTGAACTTGTACCGCAACCTTTTGATGCAAAATATCTTCCGGCACAAATTCTCCGGTTTGACCAACGGCGATGGCCTTTAGCGCATCTTTATCGGCTATGGCTTCTATGCTGGCTTTACCTGGGGCAGTCAACGTGATCAAGGGCAGGGTAGGCTCAATCCAGCGTTGCGGATGCAAATTGGTCGCCATCTCTGCAATTACCCCTGCG
>VGVA01000118.1 GCA_016874115.1 Gammaproteobacteria bacterium | reverse complement strand
GGATGTGATCCAAGGCATTCGATTTCAGGATGGCATGGCTGTCATCGCTGAATCAGATAATGGGGAATCAAATCAGCAGATCGCCGCCTGATTCAATTTGCCTGTACACCAGATTTGACTATTTCTCCATACTTAACATCCTTTACGATTATTTTGTTATCTTGATTGGATATAGGATTACCTAATAAATCCATCCATTTGTTCCAAACCAATCGCTCTTTGATTTAATATTTACCTTTGCACCAAAAACAAATTTACCGCTAGAAGATCCAAAAATTGTAATTTTTTCTGTCTTAATATGATTTCCTTCGTAGTCAATTTGATAGTCTTTTAATTTATTATTTACTTGCTTCTCTAGCTCAGGGTAATCAATTGATATAGGGACGCTAAGGGAAAAACCTGAGGGAGGAAGCTCTGATTGAAGTTCTGGTAATGGATTTAGTTGTCTATCTGTTTGATCGACTTCGCCAAGGTTAATAGAAAATTTACCTTTTAGACCAACACCCAATTGTGCCGCATTATCTTTTGTAAATAGCGGTGTAACATATAAGGAAGATAGCTCACTCATTAACCATAGGTTTTTTTCATTGTTTAAAAATACTGGTTTTTTAGCCAGATTCCATGCAGACTCAGCGTAAGATTTAATGTTAATTTTATTTTGTATAAACGAATCAAGCTTCTTTTGTAGGGTATGCATTTGGTTTGTTAAAGCCTCCCTTGTCTTTGATACCAATTTAATTTCAAACGGCCCTGAGATTTCTTACACATTAAAAACTAATATTACCTTGCACCCAGATCTTTTGAGTATCCGTACCGAATCTGTCCGCGTTGTAATTGGCGTATTTCGCCAGTACCGAATAATGTTTGCCGAATTTCCATAAGGCTTGGAAATCCCATTCGTCGCCGTAGTGGATATTGCCAGTATCGTCCGTAAAATCATGGAATACGCCAGTCAATACCAAATTACCCCGATCCAACAGGACATGGGCAGTGCCAAAGACATCACGGATGCCGTTGTCCGGCGTGTTAAGGAACAAATCCGCCCAACCCTGAAAGGCATGATTGGTGCCGAGCGGCGTGTCGAAGGTTTTGTTCTTGCCCTTACCGTTGAGTTGTTCGACCGCCCCCATCAGAGTTACATTCCAGGCCGTCATACCACCCATAAAATTATAACGGTCAACTTCGTAGGCGGTCTTGCCGTGGCCATAGTCTTGCTGGCGCGCCCATTCGGCGGTGTAGACTACACCCAAATTATCCGTTATAGGTGTAGTGTCACCCGGCTTTTGCCAGTTGGTGAAGCGTAAACCGTAAGTTTCGCTGGATTTCTCAAAATATTCCTTTTCAGTGTAGTCCAGCCAATAGCCATAACCAATCAACTTTCCATAATCACCCACCTTATAACTCACGTTCAAAATCGGTGCATCTAAGTTCTCGGTGGTAGAGGTGATGGTTTGCAGGTTTCCTATAAAGCCTGCGTTGACCTCTAAACCGAAGATTTGTTGGTTGTTATGGGTCAAAAATACTGCGTCGTAGGTGTGTTCCATCTGCCGCCAACTAACGTTGCCGATGTATCGGTCATCATCCAGCTTGATACGTTGCCTACCACCCTTAATGACTGTGTCGGGAATACCGGTAAAAGCCAACCAAAGTTGGTTAAGCTCGGCTTTTTCGGGATCGGCCACGGTGGAAAACTGGGTCTTGCCGTTGCGCAAGCTGTTGAAATCGTGCTGCATCGCCCAATTGCCTTCAAATTCAGCATAACCTTGAATATCGAAAATCTTGGGTGACAATAAGCCCAACCTTAAGCGAGCTGTGTTGGCATTGGCAGTGTCCGGTTGTTTTTTCAACGGCAGCTTGGTTTCCGGGTCAAACTTCTTATCTTCGTTGACGTTTTCCCAACGATAATTCAAGTCCAGCTTCACCGCACCCTTATTGCCGTAGTGATAAAAATTAAGTGCGTCTTCCACCTCTTGAGACGGCCCTGCATTCGCATGATGAATACTTAAGGCGAGCAGAAAAGCCATCATCAATAAAGCAATTTTCCAAATTTTAGGCATAAAACTCCCCTTGACCAGATATGGCCATTTTTTAAGTGATTAAAAGTTAATGAATTAGTAAATAGCTAATGCGTATGCTCGCACTCCGACAAAAACCGCAGAATGCTTTCGCGGTAACGGTAATAATCTGGGTGGCTTAGTAAAGCTTTGCGCGAGCGTGGCCTGGGTAAATCAATGCTTTCGATCTTGCCAATCTTGGCGTGCGGGCCGTTGGTCATCATGACCACACGGTCGGCCAGCAGGATGGCTTCATCGACATCGTGGGTAACGATCAGCGCGGTAACGTGAGTGCGTTCCCACACTTCCATCAGCACTTCTTGCAACTCCCAACGGGTCAGCGAATCCAACATGCCGAACGGTTCGTCCAGCAACAGCAGCTTGGGCGATAAGGCGAAGGCGCGGGCAATTCCCACTCGTTGTTTCATGCCGTTGGAAAGATCGTTAGCCTTTTTCTGCATTGCGTACGCCAAACCAACGCGACCCAGGTTGTATTTGACAATATCGCGGCGCTCCGCCTCGGTGGCGTACGGATAGACTTTATCCACTCCGAGCATGACGTTTTCGAAAGCCGTCAACCACGGAAACAAACTGGGCGCTTGGAACACGATGCCCCGGTCGGGTCCGGCGGTAACGACTTCGCGGTTGTCCAGAAAAATCGCACCGCCAGAAATATCGGTTAAGTCCGCTGCCATCGACAACACGGTCGATTTTCCGCAGCCGGAATGGCCGATGATGGAAATGAATTCGCCTTTTTTTACCTTTAAGTTGAAGCCCTCCACCACATTCACTGTGCTGTTGCCGTTCGGTGTCGGATAGGTTTTAACTACTTGCGAAAATTCCAGATAACGTAAGCGCGGCCGTTCTGGTGCTTGTTGGATTGCTTGTAAAGTTGACCGATCAAGTTGCCAATCGTTACTAGTATTCGGACGTACGTCCGGCAATGCAGTTTTCACAATATTGTCTGCCCCGCCTTTTCCATGCTGATATTCATCAAATATTGGGTGATGTCGGCGCGGCATTTCTTGAAAGTCTGGTTATGGTTGAGTTCCGTACGATTGCGCGGCCGTTCGATATTGACCACAAAATCCGGCCCCAAAGTCGCGTTCGGGCCGGGATTCAGCGGAATTACCCGGTCGGCCATGTAGATGGCTTCGTCCACATCGTTGGTAATCAGGATGACGGTTTTCTTTTCTTGCTCCCAAATTTGCAGGATTTCGTCCTGCAACATACCGCGAGTTAAAGCGTCCAATGCGCTGAGCGGCTCGTCCAGCAACAGAATGTCGGGATTGGCCGCCAAAGCGCACGCTACATTCACCCGCTGCCGCATACCACCCGAGAGTTCGGAGGGTTTTTTGTCCCTAGCCGCCCCCAGGCTTACCATCCTGACGTATTTTTCGGCATGAACCCTACGTTTGTCCGCCGGCCAATCTTTAAATATCTCGTCAACCGCCAAAGCCACATTCTCGTAAACCGTCAGCCAAGGCATCAACGAGTAATTCTGGAAAACCACACCGCGATCCGGCCCCGGCGCGGTAATGACTTTGCCGTTTTTTAAAATCTTACCTCTATCGGGTTGGATTAACCCGGCGATGGCCGAAATAAGGGTGGTTTTGCCGCTGCCGGAAAAACCCACAATGGCGATAAATTCGCCTTCGCGGATACACAGGTTGATATTGTCCAACACCTGCGTATCCTTATTGCCTTCGCTATACTCTTTGCCGACACCGCTTAATTCTAGTAACACCGTGCCGCTCTCGCTGACGGTTTGCGGCGGCTGTTTGGCCGATGCAGAAGGATGGCCGGTAAAAGCAAACACGGTAGCGGCCTTAGTCGTTTCAGGGGGCTTCGGAGGTATGGATTGCCAATTTCATGCCGTTCTCCTCTTATATCGCTTTGCCGAACGAAAAAATTTTTTGGAAAGTCAACATGATACGGTCGAGTATGAAACCGATGATGCCGATGGTAAATACCGCAACCATGATGCGGCCGAGCGAGTTGGAACTGCCGTTTTGGAATTCATCCCAGACAAACTTACCCAGGCCAGGATTTTACGCCAGCATTTCCGCCGCAATCAATACCATCCAACCCACACCCAACGACAGCCGCATACCAGTAAAGATATAAGGTAGAGAAGATGGGATAACGATTTTACGAATTTGTGTTGCCCAACCTAGCCGCAATACTTTAGCGACATTGACTAAGTCCTTGTCGATTGAAGCCACGCCCACCGCCGTATTAATCAAGGTCGGCCACAGCGAACAAAAGGTGACGGTAATCGCCGAGGTAATAAACGATTTTTCAAACCAGGAGTCATCGGTTGTAACATACGCTGCACTGACCACCAATGTCACAATCGGCAGCCACGCCAGCGGCGACACCGGTTTAAAAATCTGGATCAACGGGTTGATCGCGGTATTGATCACCGGACTCATGCCGCAGAGCAAACCCAGGGGGACGGCAACCAAAGTCGCCAGAATAAATCCGGTAAAAACGGTAATGAGGCTGGTGCAAATCTGGTCTAGATAAGTCGGCTTGCCGTTGTAAGGGCGAACCTTGATTTCCGCATTGGGGTCTTCCGCCTTGGCTTTGGCAACCCGTTCTTCTTGTCGGTGGTAGTAATCGATTTGTTTTTGCTTTTCGACATAATGTTCATCCACTAAACCACCCGCCTCATGCCAGACATCGGCAGGGTCGGGAATCGTACCCAAACTGGTGTTAACCTTTGAGGCGGAAAAGCTCCACGCGCCTAAAAAGAATACAAATGCAATGATCGGAACGCCCATGATTAAAAATAATTGCCTAGCTTGCAGCATGGGATTCTCACCCGCCGCAATTTTCACAATCGGTACAAACCAGGTCAGCCCGGTAAGGTTAAAAAACTTGATGAGCTGGTTACTCATAATATTCACCTAGAATTAGTTTATATCAATGCAAGTTAACACTTGTTTTCGCCCTTCGACAAGCTCAGGGCGAACGGTAACGAGTTACTCGACAATCTTCCCGCCTGAAACTTTTTGCTTGCCTTTTAAGCCTATCGCAAATTGTTTCAAGTAATCGTTCGGCTTGTTGCTGTCGTAAGCAATGCCATCGATAAAATCGCTGGAAGCCGGTTTAAATCCGGATTCGCTTTCAGCCGGAAAATCGCTGGCTTTCGCTTTGCCTTCTGCTATCAACGCCTTCGCAGCCGTCATGTAAACATTAGGACGATAGACTTTTTTAGCAATGTCCATGTACCAGGAATCGGGTTTTTCTTCATTAATCATGCCCCAACGACGCATTTGGGTTAAGTACCACACAGCATCGCTGTAATACGGACAAGAGCCGTTATAACGGGAAAACACGTTGAAGTCCGGCAGGTCGCGCTTGTCGCCTTTTTCGTATTCAAACGTGCCGCTCATGCTGTTGGCCAGCACTTCCGCATCCGCGCCGAAATAAGTTTTTTGCGACAGCATTTCCATGGCTTCTGGGCGGTTCTTGTTGGCTTCTGCATCCAACCATAAGGACGCACGGATTAATGCTTTGGTGACGGCGATATAAGTGTTGGGATTTTTGTCCGCAAATTCTTTGGTTACACCGAAAATTTTCTCTGCACTATTTTTCATCAACTCGTAATCGCTGATGACCGGAACACCGATGCCTTTAAACACGGCTTGCTGGTTCCACGGCTCACCCACGCAATAACCCACAATCGTGCCGGAATCCATCGTCGCTGGCATTTGCGGCGACGGGGTGACGGAGAGCATGGCTTCCGCAGCAATATTGCCGGAAGTGTCCGCAGGCGGCTCGTAATAACCTGGGTTAATGCCACCCGCTGCCAGCCAATAGCGCAATTTCATATTGTGGGTGCCGACCGGAAAAGTTATCGCCATATTAAAAGGTTTGCCTGCCGCCTTATATTTTTCCAGCACTGGCTTCAAAGCATCGGCCTTAATCGGATGGGCAGGCTTGCCGCCTTCCATCGGGATTTGCGGCTTCATTTGGCTCCAAACATCATTGGAAACTGTAATGGCATCGCCGTTCAAGTCCATCGTGAAGGCGCTGACGATATCCGCTTTGGTACCGTAGCCAATGGCCGCACCCAAGGGCATGGGGGCGAGCATATGCGCACCGTCCAACTCGCCGCTGACCACGCGGTCCAGCACCACTTTCCAGTTGGCCTGCGCCTCCAATTGGACAGATAAGCCCTCTTCTTCGAAGAAACCTTTTTCAAAGGCCACCGCCAGCGGCGCCATGTCAGTCAGTTTTATGAAACCAAATTTAAGGCTGTCTTTTCCAGCTTGGCAGCGGCGAACGCGGAGGAACCGGCCGACACCGCAACCGCCGTCGCGGCGATGGACAAGCTTTTGATAATTCGAGTTAAAATCTTTTTGTTAGGAGTCATGTAATATCCTGTGGCAAATTTTGAACAAAAAAAGCGCCGTTAAACAACGTGCATGAGGGATACGTTATTTAATCGACGCCATTGTCTAACTGCTCAACGATGAGCTGAATCGGAGACTCCGTCATCAGAGCCTATGCAAAAAACTTGGCAGTATTTATGCCATGCCATCTGCCAAAGAATACATTATATGGATTGTTCATATATTTCATTAAGTTATATGAGATATAAGAAGCTGGTATAGCTGCAATACGGCCGGTTAACTGGAAATAAACTCTACCATCAGCGCCCGTTCTGTGTGCGAACGGAAGGTTTATTGCACCATTTAGGGACGGATGAGGGATTCGATTCGATAGATAATTTGGTAGTGGCTAACTATTAAGTGATAAGCTCGAATTATAGGTGACAACAAACCAATGGATCACGCCGTCATGCCAACTTTCATCTTTGGAGAACGAAAGCGTTTTCCGCACCATCCGCCCGACCCGCTGGCGCAGGGTATTATTCCACCGCTCCATGTGCGCGGTCTCGCCGGTGTCCTTGCCGACGCTTTGGTGGCCTTGTTCGGAAAAGACGCTGGCGTAGGTGTAATTGCCAACAAAACCGGACACTTTGTTAGGCAGCCTTCCTATAAAAATCCCGCTCAAATTGGAGCGGGGATTGATAACCTAATTTTGAATGAGATCGTTTGCCGTTATAGAAAGCCAAATAATCAATAAGACATAG
>VGVA01000117.1 GCA_016874115.1 Gammaproteobacteria bacterium | reverse complement strand
GTTCGAATATATCGAAGTGTATTACAATCGCAAACGGCTCCATTCAAGACCGGGCTATCTCAGCCCAGAAGCGTTTGAAGCCCAAAAAGTCGCTTAGTGGAGTGTCCGTGAAATCCAGGCAAGATCAAATAAGGACAAACGATGAAACAATACCGTCAATCATTAGGGAGCATCACATTAGTAGCGACAGCATTACTGGGTATCAATTTTCCCAACGCCCTGGCTGACGATGCAAAAACCAATACCCCAAATACACCCTCTTGTCAGCCGAACAGCTACATAAAACCATGATGAAAGATTGTGAAAAAGAAATGCCATTTTTTATGTCTGATGCCGATGGCAAACAGTTATGTGGGTGTATTTCCGATGAAACTTTGAAAAAATATTCATTGGCAGATGCCAATCGCATGCACTTTGAAAAGCCCACCAAAGCCGAGGATGCGCAAATTGAAAAACTCATGGACAGCTGTGTAGACCGCCTTAGCCAAGAGTAATTTTCTGCAATCAATGGGACACCCCACAAGGCTGTATGTTTAATAAAATCCCTTATATCTGGCCTAACATAACAGTAGTCGTAGGGCGGATTAGCCACGCACAACTACCAACCCTGAATTTAACATCTCTCTTTGGGCGTGGCGTAATCCGCCGCATAGGTGCAAATTTCTATTCGGCGGATTACGCCGCGCCCAAACGGAATTGGTAACCCAAAACCAAACTAATTGCGCGTCGAAACCGCCCTACAACTTATTAATATCAGCAAGAAACTTCTCCATCCCCTCACTTCGAAGCGGATGGAGAAGCCTCCTGCTCCTGCTTGACGTGCTTTTCTTTGCGGCGATACGCGGTTTTGTCATCAATCACTTTGGCTTTGTTAAAGCGTCCGGCAAATTTCGCCACTGGATTTTGTTTCGGTGACGCATTGGCAGTGTCGTCAGCATCAACTTTAATTTTACGTTTTTTTATGGATTTACCTTTATAATAAACAGTTTATTAATCCCTTTGCGTTCTTGCTGCAAATCGCTCAGCTTGAACGGCCAGTTAGAGTAACAAACAGTTGTGAAATTCAATAAAGATTTTGACCCCGAGCTGGACGGGGCATGTTGCCCCGTCCATTTGTCTTCACGGCAGGAATAAAACGTCGATGACGGGGTACATACCCCGTCACGCAGAGGGAGACGCCCTTGCTGACTCTAGGTTAGCCAGAATATTTATATTATATTTTCTGCACCATTTATTGAAGTGCTTATTCCATCCACGCCTTTGTTCGAACCACTGCTTTTTGCCAGTAATACTTGAGGTTTTCAACTTGATCTGACGGCATTAATGGCGCAAAGCGTTGGTCAATTTCTTGCGTTCGATTAATGCTCTCAAACGACCAAAAACCTACGGCAAGACCGGCCAGATAGGCCGCTCCCAGGGCCGTCGATTCCAGGTTTTTGGGACGGATGATGTTAATGCGGGAAATGTCCGCCTGAAATTGCACCATCAGGTTATTTTTTGCTGCGCCGCCGTCAACATGCAATTCAGCGATCGGTGCACCGCAGTCGTCGCTTAGTGTCTGTAACAATTCATCGACTTGGAAGGCAATGCTCTCCAGCGCGGCGCGGGTCAAGTGCGCCTGCGTGGTGCCGCGGGTGATACCGAAAATAGCGCCACGGGCTGAGGAATCCCAATGCGGTGCGCCCAGGCCGGTTAATGCAGGCACAAAATACACACCGCCGTTATCGGCAACCGATTCGGCCAGTGCTTCGGAGTCGGAGGCCTGTTTGAATACCAGCAGACCGTCGCGCAACCATTGCATGACCGCGCCGCCCATGAACACGCTGCCTTCCAGCGCGTAAGTGACTTGATCGCCACGCTGCCAGGCGATGGTTGTTAACAGGCGATGATGGGATTTAACTAATTGCGCGCCTGTGTTCATCATTAAAAAGGAGCCTGTGCCATAGGTGCATTTCGCCATGCCCGGTTGATGGCATAATTGGCCGAATAACGCGGCTTGCTGGTCTCCTGCTATCCCGGCAATGGGAATATTAAGGCCGATTTCGTTATGAGCGGTTAATCCGTAAATTTCACTGCTGGATTTAACGGAAGGCAGCAGGCTGGCCGGAATGTTGAAAAGTTCCAGCAGTTCCATATCCCAGCATAGGTCATTAATGTTATACAACATGGTGCGGGAAGCGTTGGAGACATCGGTGATATGCAATTTTCCACCGGACAGTTGCCAGGACAGCCAGGTATCCATCGTGCCGAAAGCCAGTTCGCCGCGTTCAGCCAGTTGCCGTGCGCCTTCGACATGATCCAGCAGCCATTGGATTTTGGTGGCGGAAAAATACGGGTCTATTAATAAGCCGGTTTTATTTTGGATTAATGTTTCGTAACCCGATTGTTTGAGTTTCTCGCAGCTATCGGCAGTGCGGCGATCTTGCCAGACAATGGCATTGTGGATGGGTATGCCGGTTTTGCGATACCAAATCACTGTAGTTTCGCGTTGGTTGGTAATGCCGATACCAGCGATATCTTCAGCTTTAAGCTTCTGTTTTTGTAAAAGTTCAGCAAAAACTGCAGACTGGGTTTGCCAGATCTCTTCGGCGTCATGCTCCACCCAGCCCGGCTGAGGATAGATTTGAGTAAATTCCCGTTGTGCGACGGCAATAGGTTGGGCTTGCTCGTTGTACAGCACACAACGCGAACTGCTGGTGCCTTGGTCGATGGCGATGATGTAGGGCATGTTAATCTAAAAAACTATTGCGCTCATGACGTTTTTAACTGTATATTAATGTGCTAGTTATAGTGTATTAACATGAGCATTAATGACAACTTTAGCCCGATTGAGGTAATCCGTGATTAATCCTGTCACGCCACCATTAATTAATGCGGCCATTTCGTCCGGGTTATTGCATGTCCAGATATTAATGCCGTAACCGGCATCTCGCAGTTTCTTCAGGTGCGCCAAATAGCGTTTGCCAGCCGAACTGTTAAAACCGTGGCGTTTAAAATCGCCAAAACATCCCATGTTACAGGCATTGGCTTTTAAATTACGAAGTGTGGTGAGCGGCGTTTTTAGCGGTTTTTCCGTTAACGCAGCAGTGGCGATGCCTTCATTATGCTGGCGCACTTGTTTGACCAGTTCAAGATAGAACGATGAAATCAAGACATTATCTTCCATTTGTGCGGCTTCTATAGCTTTTATCACATTAATGACGAGCAGGCTGTCCTTTGGCGAACCCGATTTAAGTTCAACATTCACCATTAATCCCAATTCTTTAGCCAGTTCCAGGCTTTCCGTCAATGTCGGAATTTTGATGTCGCCGGATGAATAATTGCGGCGTTCTGCTTCCGAAATGAAATCGGCAATTTCCGCATCGGTCAGGCTTTGCAAAAACGGCTGGCGTTCTCCGCCCGGCAAGTCTAATTGAGCGCAGAACCAGTTGCCCGCGTCTAATGTGCTCAGTTCGCTGTAGGTAAAATCCTCCAGTTGATAGCTGTTGCGGTCTGGAAACTTGGTTTTGGCGTCGGTACAACGCAACAGATTTTCGTCATGATGCACAACGACGACGTTATCTTTACTTAGGCGCACGTCCAGTTCGAACATGTCGCAGCCGAAATCGTTGGCTTTGGCAAAGGCCGCCAGCGTGTTTTCCGGCGCAAATGCTCGCGCACCGCGATGGGCGATATTTAAAACAGCAGATTTCTGGCCGGACATTGGGTTCTTGATATCACGTTAATGGTTTTTTGGTGTTCATTAATACACAGTTACAGGGTAAGCTATTCATCATAATATTACGATAGAAACTGAGTTTGCCAATAGCGCAAGTTGTGCCGGAAACCGCTATTAATCGACAGGAGAAGCCTGATGTTGCAGTTTAAAGAGTCTTTTTTCTATCAGTTTTTCAAATTAGCGGGGCCGTTTTGGAGCTCAGAGGACAAAACGGCCATTCGGATTAATACCTTTTTACTGGTTTTTCTGACAATTGTGCAGATGGCGCTGGCAGTCTACATTACCAAATGGAATGCGGACGTGTTCGATGCGCTGGAGCAGCATTCCATGTCCGGCATTCTGAAGCAGGTCGGCGTATTAATTCTCATATTTATCGCCAGCATGACAGTGACGACAATGCATTTAATCGTCAAACGGCGCATTTTAATCGGCTGGCGGTTGTGGCTGACGGAAAAAGTTATCGGTAAATGGATGAATAACGGCCGCCACTATCAGATTACTTTTATGGCCAAAAACAACCATGACAACCCCGACGGCCGCATTGCCGAAGACATCCGCATCGCCACGGAAGACGCCATAGCTCTGGGGCATTCGCTGTTTTACAGCTTATTGTTATTAATCAGTTTTACGCAGATTTTGTGGAAGTTATCGGGCACCGTGACGCTGAATTTAGGCTTGTTTTCGATGACCGTTAATGGTTATCTTGTCTGGATTTCCATGCTTTACGCGGCAGTGGCGTCGATGTTGGGCTGGTGGACCAGCAGACCGTTGACATCGGCAACCAACGTTCGCCAAAGCGAAGAAGCCAATTACCGCTACGGATTAATCAAGGCGCAGGAAAACTCCCAGTCCATTGCCCTGATTCATGGCGAGGAAAACGAGCAAAAGCGCTTTAACCGGTCTTTTCAAGGCATCATAGACACGTATCGATTACAGACTAACGCCTGGAAGCAAATCCAAATGTTTTCGTCGGGCTATTCGATAGCCACCATGGGTTTGCCGCTTTTAGTGGCGGCGCCGCGTTACATTTTAGGCGCGATCAGCCTGGGTACCTTGATGCAATCGGTGCAGGCGTTTCAACAGATGGTGTCGGCGTTATCCTGGCCGGTCAACAATATGCCGGGTATTGCCGGTTGGCGCGCTTCCGTTGAGCGTGTGCTGGGCTTGGTTAAGGCTCTGGATGACCTGGATTATGATATAAGCTGTCTTAATTCGCACCAGATCTGTAGCAAAAAGTGGGATAAATCCCTCATTCATTTTGCTAACGTCAGCATCGGCAGTCTGGAAGGCGAAACGGTTTCCGCCACCATTAATACCGATATTAAACCTGGCGAACACGTACTGATTGCCGGACAATCCAGCACAGCCGCCAAATTGTTTCAGGCCATTGCCGGATTGTGGCCGTGGGGAACCGGGCAGATCGCCGTGCCGGAGAACGAACGACTGTTTTTTATGTCGCCGCGGCCTTATCTGCCCACCGGCAGGCTTGACGAAGCGATATGTTATCCCAAACCGGCTTCGGCGTTTAAACGGGCGGATGTGGAAAAACTGTTAAAGCGCATGGAATTGAAGGACTTGATTAATCAGCTCGACCGGGCGGAATCGTGGGAAAAGCTGTTGTCGCGCGAACAGCAACAACGCCTGGGTATGGTGCGCGTACTGTTGTACCGACCCAAGTGGCTGTTTATCCAGGAAGCGTTGGATTCGCTCACGCCCGAAGGCGAAGAGCACATGTTACGATTACTGGCGAAAGAATTTCCGGATATGGCTATAATCAGTATAACCAATCAACCGGCGGCCGCATCATTTCATCAACGTAAAATAAAATTATAACCAGCAACACATAACCGGAGGTATTGCGATGGGTTTTTTATTCATTAATAAAAAAGGAAAAAAAATTCGCGGCGTCAACCTGGGCGGTTGGCTGGTGCTGGAAAAATGGATGACGCCAAGCCTGTTTGAGGGGCTGGAAGCCACGGATGAAACGACGTATTGCGCGGAATTGGGCGGAGCAGCCGACGCCAGATTAAAGCACCACTGGCAGACGTTTATCACCCGCGACGATTTTGTCTGGCTGGCGGATATCGGCATTAATGCCGTACGCATCCCCATAGGCCACTGGATTTTTGGGCCAAATTACCCTTTTCATCCCAAATACGGCGATTATCAGCATCCTTTTGTTGTCGGCGGGATTGAAATTTTAGATAAAGCCTTCGATTGGGCGGAAGAGTTAGGATTAATGATTCTGCTGGATCTGCACGCCGCGCCGGGTTGCCAAAACGGTTTCGATAATGGCGGCATAAAAGACGTGTGCGAATGGCATACCGACGAAGCTTACACGGAACATTCCCTGTGGGTGCTGGAAAAATTGGCCGAACGCTACCATCAGCGCCCTTGTTTGTTGGGTATTGAAGTCTTAAACGAACCGCGTTGGGACATCGATACCGCCTTTTTAAAACAATACAACGTTGCCGGGTATGAGCGTATCCGTAAATATTGCAAGCAGGAAGATAACGCAGTGGTGTTCCATGACGGTTTCAGATCGTACCGGGAATATCTCGATTTTATGCAGCCGCCTGAATTCGAAAATATTATTTTTGATATTCATCGCTACCAATGTTTCGCCCGCGAAGATATCGACGCAGATATTTACCAGCATGTCATTAAAACCGTTGGCGAATATAAAGACGAAGCCGAAGGCATCATTAATGACCTTAGGTTGTGGACGATTGTCGGGGAATGGAGTTTAGGGTTGGATTTGAAAGTGGTGTCGCTATGGGCGCCAGGGCCGTACAACCATGCCCTGGAACACATGGATAGTTTCCAAACCGATGTTGCCTACCGCGCTTATGCGTCTGCCCAGTTAGCAACGTATGAAAAATACCTCGGCTGGTTTTTCTGGAGCTACAAAACCGAAACTACGCCTGCCTGGTGCTTTCGGGATTGCGTTAATAATGGCTGGCTGCCGGGCAAGTTTGATTTTGATTAATTATGTATATATAAGCAATTGATAAATATATAATATTTTTACTTAATCCTAAAAAGATCAGTTTGCCTCTTATGCAGGTGCGGGAAGGCAATCTGGTGGATGTAATTGCCGACCTCGAAGATACTTTACTAGCGCCAAACTTAATATCCGGCACCAACGCTGTTGGGCATTGAACTGCTCCGCAGTTGCCCAAAGCTCTTTGAAGAATGCGGCAATCCGGCGATAGCACTGTTCAACTTTTACCGCCTCGGAGTGGGTACTGCTGACGGTTAGTCGGGTTTGTCCCGCGTGACGCGTCTGCTTGCCGATGCCATAGAGCATCAAGGGGCGACTGGTAATGGCTTCGGTATGTCGGTCGGGGTCGGCGAGCCGGACGAATAGACTCCACCAGTTATAAACCAATGCGGTGATCCTGGCCATGAACCGGCAACGTTTCAGGTCTTGGGTGGTGAAGCCACCCCAGCCCCAATGGTTTTTGAGTTCGTCAAAACTGTTTTCAGCATCGGCGCGGTCTCGGTA
>VGVA01000116.1 GCA_016874115.1 Gammaproteobacteria bacterium | reverse complement strand
TTTGTGTTTTGGGCTGTAGCGGGACGAACGCAGGCCGCCGAAGGCAAACTCGCCACGTCATTTTTCGCTGCTGAAATCGGATTGGACCCCATTTCAGCTTTCGCGAAAAATAGTGGCGCGCTGGTACGCATTCCTACGCAGGAGCGTGAAAACGAGAGACGAACGAACCCGCAAATGTTGGGTTACGATGCGCTAGACGATCCGTGATTGTTTTATCAATGTTGCCATGCGCGTCTAACCCAACCTACATTCGACTCAAACCGACGCCAAACCGGCGATGTTGTAACCGCAGTCTACATAAGTGATTTCGCCGGTAATGCCGGAAGCCAGATCGGAACACATGAAAGCAGCGGCGTTGCCGACTTCTTCAATCGTCACGTTTTTTCGCAACGGTGCGGTATCCGCTGCTTTGCTGAGCATGGCTTTGAAATCATTAATACCGGAGGCCGCCAGTGTTCTGATGGGACCTGCGGAAATGGCGTTCACGCGTGTGCCCTCGGGGCCTAAAGCAACCGCCATGTAGCGTACATTGGCTTCCAGGCTGGCTTTGGCGACACCCATAACGTTGTAATTGGGGATGGCGCGCTCAGCGCCTAGATAGGTTAATGTTAATAGCGATCCGTTGCGTCCCGCCATCATCGCCCTGCCCGCCCGCGCCAACGCGGTAAAGCTGTAGGAACTGACATCGTGGGCAATGCGGAAATTTTCGCGGGTGGTTACGTCAACATAATCGCCGTTCAGCGCATCGCGCGGCGCAAACGCCACCGAATGCACGATGCAATCCAGACCGTCCCAGTGTTTGCCCAGTTTGTCGAAAACAGTGTCGATATGTTCGTCGATGCTGACGTCGCATTCGATGGCGATATTCGAGCCGCATTCCGCCGCCATTTCTTCCACGCGGCCTTGCAGCTTTTCATTTTGAAAAGTGAACGCCAACTCCGCGCCTTCACGGCGCATGGCTTGGGCAATACCCCAGGCAATGGAGCGGTTGCTCGCCAAACCGACTATTAATACCCGTTTACCCTGCATGAAACCCATTGTTATGTCCTCGTATAATTATTGTTAAAATAAGCGAAAGTATCCCTGAGCCACTTAATGATGTCTAGTGTTTTGTCGGTTTGAAGGCAACAATCCGCCAGCCATTAATAATCGGCTGTTTTATCGGCTTGCCGAAACGTTATGATTACAAACCGCTTTTTCGGTTGTAAAATTTCAGAAAATACGCGGGCTATGGGAAATTCGCTTTTATGTTATCCTCGCTACTGTCATTAATACCCTTACATTACCAACCTATCATTCAAAGAATCATTTTATCCGCATGCATGCACCATTAACGACTAAAGACTGGATTACATATTGTTTACTGATCATATTAATGGTGCTGGTACTGCTAACCATGTACCAGATAGACCGGCAATGGCTGAAATTAAGCGAAGTGCAGGATTCATTATCGCAACAGGTGAAAGCGGTAAGGGAATTAAAAAACGCTGTGGCAAATGGCGCGGTGCGAACGGTAGCCGCCGACAATCAGGCTCAAAACGGCGTCGCTCCGGCTTTTAAGCGTGCTTATGCCGCCTCGCAATTGCCGGATTACGCCCAAGGAGACTGGAGCGTTGACGCTTTCGGCATCAATTTAAAAACCATCACGCCATTAATTTCGGCCGACGCGTATGCCGCTACCATTAATGGATATGTATTGGAAAGTTTACTGACCCGCAACCCGGATACCCTGGAATGGGAAGGCTTAATCGCCAAATCCTGGCAAATCAGCAAGGACGGCCTCGTCATCACCTTCCAACTGCGGGACGACGTTGCTTTTTCCGACGGTGCGCCATTAACGGCGGATGACGTGGTGTTTACCTTCGACTTCATCATGAACGAGGTCATCCAGGCGCCGCGCGACCGCGCCTATTTGAGCAAAATCAAGCAGGTTAAAGCCAACGGCAAATACGAAGCGGTATTTATCTTTAAAGAACCGTATTTCGAGGCGCTGTCGCTGTCGGGCAGTATGAATATACTATCCAAGCAATTTTATTCCGGCTATCTTAAAGAACCGCAAAAATTTAATGAATCCAAAGGCTTATTAATCGGCAGCGGGCCTTATAAATTAGCCGACCCCAAAAACTGGACACCTGACAAAGGCAACGTCGAATTAATCCGCAACGATCATTACTGGGGCGATGTTCAGCCTTCCTTTAACCGGATTTTGTGGAAAATCATCCAGAACGACAGCGCTCGGCTGACCACTTTCCGCAATGGCGATATCGACTCCTACTCTGCCCGGCCGGTCGAATATCAGACCTTAAAAAACGATCCGCAAATCAAGGCCAAGAGTCTTAATTTCGAATATATGCCGCCCATCGCCGGTTACAACTATATCGGCTGGAATCAGGCCCGGTCAGGCAAACCCACACCGTTTGCCGATATAAAAGTCAGGCAGGCCATGACATATTTAACCGATGTGAACCGCATCATTAAAGATGTGTTCCTAAACTACAGCGAACCGGCCGTCAGTCCTTTCAGCCAAACCAGCAAACAGCATGACAACAATTTGCAGCCTTACGCTTACGATCTGAACAAAGCCAAAAGCCTGTTGCAACAGGCCGGTTACGAAGACCGTAACGGCGACGGCGTACTGGAAAATAAATCTGGCAGTAAATTCGAATTCAAGCTGACATATCTGGAATCTAGCGAAGACACCAAACGTATGGTATTGCTATTAAAGGATTTATACGCTAAAGCCGGTGTGCGTTTGATTCCGTTTCCGCAGGAATGGCCGGTGATGCTGGAGAATCTGGACAAAAAAGATTTCGACGCCATTACGTTAGGCTGGACGAGCGGTATTGAAACCGATTTGTACCAAATGTTTCATAGCTCCCAGATGAAAGACAATGGCGATAACCGCATCAGTTATAGCAATCCCAAACTGGATAAATTGATTGAAGAAGCGCGCCGTACGGTTGATGAAAACAAACGCATGCCGCTTTGGCAACAAGCCGAACATATTCTTTACGAAGATCAGCCCTATACCTTTTTAATGCGCCGCAAGAATTTGTTGTTTGTCGACAAGCGCATACATAATTTAAAGATGACCAAACTGGGTTTGAACATGGGTTCTTTGCCGATGGAAACCTACGTTCCGCTTAATCTGCAAAAATACACGCAGTAAATTATTGATTTCATGATCACGTATCTGCTGCGTCGAATTCTGTTAATGATTCCCACCTTGTTGGGAATCACGGTGCTCGTGTTTACCGTGATGGCGTTATCGCCGGGCGGCATCAGCCCGCAGGCATTAATCGGCGGTATGGACATGAAACCCGAAGAACGCAAAGCTTTGCAGGATTATTTCAATAAACGTTACGGCCTGGATAAACCCGCGCCGGTGCAGTATTTACGCTGGTTGAACAACGTATCGCCTATTGGTTTTCATACCGACGAACAAGGCGGATATACAGAGTTTTCCTTCACCAAAGGCATGGATTTAGGCTCCAGCTTTCAGTACGGCAGACCGGTTTTTGATATATTAAAGGAACGCATTCCCATCACGTTGCTGTTAAACCTGGTTACCATTCCGGTCACTTACTTCATTGCGATTGCAGTTGGCATGAAATCGGCAGCTAACCGGGGCAGTACCTTCGATATCTGCATGGGCATCTCCATGCTGGCGTTATGGTCGATACCGACCATGTTGGCGGGCGTTTTGCTGCTGGGTTTTTTCGCCAATGTGCAATATCTGCAATGGTTTCCGACTGCAGGCATCAGCAGCCGGGAAGCGCTGGACATGCCTTTCCTGCCGCATTGGAATGACAGCGGGTTTGTCCGCGGATTTTTATTGGACCGGATATGGCATTTAATACTGCCGGTGCTGTGCCTGTCTTACGGCAGTTTTGCGGCTTTGGCGAAATTAACGCGGACATCCATATTGGAAAACCTGAATTCCGATTACGCCCGCACCGCCCGCGCCAAAGGGCTGTCCGAACACGATGTGCTGTGGCGGCACGTCTTCCGCAACAGTTTATTGCCATTAATAACAGTCTCCGCAGGACTTTTACCCAGCCTGTTGGCGGGTTCATTAATTGTCGAAAATATCTTCAGCATTAATGGCATGGGGCAGCTTGCCGTTGAAGCCGTTCGCGGACGCGACCGTGAACTGGTGTTATCTATTACCTGGGTCAGCGGATTTCTCACCTTAATCGGCTACCTGATTGCCGACTTCTGCTACATGCTGGCCGATCCCAGAGTCAGTTATGATTAATAACGAAATCAGCCATGAATCTTTTTCCGCCCGGATATGGCGCAAAACGCTGGGTGGCGTCGGCGTTAAACTGGGTCTGGCCTGGGTTATTTTTCTGGTTTTTGCTGCGGTATTTGCACCCTTTCTGGCGAACTCCATGCCTTTATTAATGAGCAAAAACGGTGTTATTAGTGCGCCTGTTTTTAATTATTTATCACAAGAAGATGTCTGGGTGTTAGCCGTGTTTTTTCTGGCGCTGTTTGTATTCCGTTTGAAAATCGGACTTGGCAAACGCGTCCTTGTGTATGTGCTAGGCGGATTTCTCTGCGCCATTCTGGTCAGTCTATGGATTAAGCCGCCGGTATTAATTATTTACGACGATTTCCGTTCCGCCCGTTTTACCGACGTGGACTGGCGCATTATGCCGCCCATTCCTTACGCCCCCAGCGATTATTTGCGCGATTTGGGCAGTAAAGGATTGGAAGCACCATTAGCAACTGACGGCGCATTACATTTAATGGGCACGGAAGAAAACGGCGCCGATGTGTTAAGCCGAATGATCCATGCCTGCCGCATTTCCTTGAGCATCGGTTTTATCTCATCCGGCATCGCCCTGGTTATCGGTGTGATTGTCGGCGGATTAATGGGTTATTTCTCCGGTATTGTGGATATGCTCGGCATGCGGCTGGTGGAAATTTTTGAAGATATTCCCACCTTATTTCTGCTGCTGACTTTCGTGGCGTTCTTTGGCCGCAGCCTGTACATGATGATGGTCATCATCGGCGTTACCGGCTGGTCCGGTTATGCGCGCTATGTGCGCACGGAATTTTTAAAATTGCGCAAACAGGATTTTGTACAGGCCGCCGTCGCCAGCGGCTTGCCATTAACCTCCATTTTATTTCGGCACATGTTGCCCAACGGTGTGGCGCCGCTGCTGGTTGCCGCCAGTTTCGGCGTTGCCGGCGCCATCTTATCGGAAGCCACTTTGAGCTTTTTAGGACTGGGTGTAGTCGACGCACCCTCATGGGGGCAAATGCTGGATCAAGCCGTGAAATCCTCAACTTTTAACTGGTGGATGGCGCTGTTTCCGGGCGGAGCTATCTTTATGACGGTCTTTTCCTACAATTTGATCGGCGAAGCCTTCCGCGACGCCATCGACCCTAAATTGTCCCGCAATGCCGGAGTTAATTAATGTCCCAGCCCTTGCTGGAAGTCCGTAATCTACGCACCTACTTAACCGTTAACGGGCAAGATATTAAAGCCGTTAACGGCATAAATTTCAGCATCGGTAAGGGCGAAACCTTCTGTCTGGTAGGCGAATCCGGCAGCGGCAAATCCATCAGTGCCTTGTCGGTGATGCGCCTGCTACCGCAAGGCATCCACTCGCACCCAAGCGGTGAAATACTGTTTAACGGCCGGGATTTATTGCAATTGGACGATTCTGCAATCCGCGCCATTCGCGGCTCGCAAATCGCCATGATCTTCCAGGAACCGATGACATCGCTGAATCCGGTCATGACCATCGGCGACCAAATCATCGAAGCCATCCAGCTACACCAGGCTGGAATCAGTCATGAAGAAGCCGCCGCCCAAACCATCAAGGCGCTGGAACAGGTGCAATTATTCAATAGCCAGGAACGTTTAAAGTCATATCCGCATCAGTTATCGGGCGGACAGCGCCAGCGGGTCATGATCGCCATGGCGCTGGCTTGCAAACCGCAATTATTAATAGCGGACGAACCCACCACCGCCCTGGACGTGACCGTACAGGCGGAAATACTGAAATTAATGCGAAAGCTGCAAGATGAAACCGGCATGAGCATGTTGTTTATCACGCATGATTTCGGCGTGGTTGCGCAAATGGCGCACCAAGTCGGCGTGATGTATCAAGGCAATCTGATCGAAACCGGCGCAACGGGCGCCATCCTGCGACACCCGCAACAAGCGTATACCCGGCAACTGCTGGCTGCCGTACCGGAAAACATGGTTCGAACTGCGTTAATAGGCTCGGCAAATCAAGCTGGAAATGAACCTGAAGCCAATCAGCCCGCCTCATTATTAACCATTAATCAATTAAAGGTCTGGTTTCCCATCAAAAAAGGAATTTTCCGCAAGACGGTCGATTTCGTGCGCGCCGTTGACGACGTCTCGTTGACTATACAGCAAGGCCAGATCGTCGCCGTGGTCGGCGAATCCGGTTGCGGCAAAACCACGTTGGGGCGCGCGGTTTTACAATTGGAGAAACCGACTTCCGGCAGCGTCAAATTAGACAACCAGGAATTAACCGGTTTAAGCAGCCAGGAATTGCGCCTCTTGCGCCGTAAAATGCAGATCGCTTTCCAAGATCCTCAATCGTCGCTGAATCCGCGCTTATTAATCGAAACCGCATTAACGGAACCGATGAAAGTCCACCGCATCGGTATTAATCAGGAAGAACGCATCGAACTGGCCGGACAAATACTGGAAAGCGTTCAGCTCAAGCGCGAGTTTCTATGGCGCTATCCACACGAATTTTCCGGGGGGCAACGCCAGCGCATCGGCCTGGCAAGAGCCTTGGTACTAAACCCAGAGTTTATCGTTTGCGATGAAATCACCAGTGCGTTGGATGTTTCGGTACAGGCCGAAATATTGCAACTGTTGCTGAAAATCCGCCAGGAACGTAACCTCACCCTGCTCTTCATCACCCATAACATCGGCGTGGTGGAATATTTGAGCGACCGGACCGTGGTCATGCATAACGGCAAAATAGTCGAACACGGCGCAACCACTCAAGTCTGTGGAACGCCACAGCATCCTTACACCCAGAAATTATTGGCGGCAGTGCCCCGATTAATGAGATAAAACTCGATATCGTTTTGATATTCTTGGTAGTGGCTAACTATTAAGTGATAAGCTCGAATTATAGGTGACAACAAACCAATGGATCACGCCGTCATGCCAACTTTCATCTTTGGAGAACGAAAGCGTTTTCCGCACCATCCGCCCGACCCG
>VGVA01000115.1 GCA_016874115.1 Gammaproteobacteria bacterium | reverse complement strand
ACAAGGCCTATGACGCTGACGGGGTGTTGGGCGAGATTGAAAAGGCGGGGGCAAAAGCCGTTATCCCGCCTAAAAGCAACCGTAAGCAGCAACGGGAGTATGACAAGGAGCAGTACAAGAACCGCAACCTGGTGGAGCGGTTCTTTTGCCGGATCAAGCAATTTCGGCGCATTGCGACGCGCTATGAAAAGCTGGCCTCTCGCTATTCCGCTTTCATTGCTCTCGCTGCCAGCTTTATTTGGCTAGTTTAAATGTCAACAGACTCTAATATTTTCATAAGGTTATTGGTGTTAATCGGATAGGAATACAGGTGAAAGCAATATTTCGACGCTGTCATAAAACCGTCATATTTCTCGATTAAAGTTTAGCGAGCATGAAAATTTTTAATAACTCACGAGAGATCCCAGCGCGCCACTATTTTTCGCGAAAGCTGAAATGGGGTCCAATCCGATTTCAGCAGCGAAAAATGACGTGGCGAGTTTGCCTTCGGCGGCCTGCGTTCGTCCCGCTACAGCCCAAAACACAAAACATCGGCTTCCGCCTTGCTTCGTATTTTGACCTTGCGCGAATGACTTGACGCCGTGTCGTATGGCCTTGCATTTTGACTACGCACTACGCTTGCGCTCCAATTCCGTCAAAACGCCCGGCCTCTACGGCTACGCAGGGGTCGTCGTACATCGCTCGGCTTCGCTCGCTTCCATGTACTCCTTCGAAGAAGGCGAAGTCACCAAACGGTTGGCGGCCTGGGCGGGTATTTTCGGGGTGGCGACCGCATTCGTCGGCGTCTGGGGTATGAATTTCGATATCATGCCGGAACTGCGCATGCGATACGGCTATCCGGCGGCTCTGTCATTAATTGCTGTAATCTGCGGATTGTTGTACCGGCGGTTTAAAAAAGTCGGCTGGTTATAAGGGTTTCGAACAGCACATCCTTTACTTAAACGTTTGATTTAAATCAAAACAACCGCCCGATTTGGGCGTAGCATAATCCGCATGTTTTCTCTTGAATAGCAAAAAAACATGATGAGATTATTGTTTCTGGCGGCCGTACTGGTCAGCGCAAGCTTGAACGCTGCAGAACCCGTACGGCCTGCCAGTGAAAAGTCAACGTCTGCTACGCTTGCCGCTAAACCTAAGCAATATCAACCCGAATCAACGTATGAAGGATACGAGATTGACGCTTTCACCACGGCTTCCAAGCTGGCGGCGCAGCGCAGCCATACGGTGGCGGGTAAGGATGAACGGAATTTCGAAATATTTACCGGCATAACGGTGGTATTAATGGTTTACTTTTTGACGCAATTCGACTTTTTCGACAGATAGCCGGTTGTGCAACAAGACGTTAAGGGCGATGAAGTTAAAGCTTGTTCCATTAATCTTTTTTCCGCAGCACCAGTTTTAATACTGGCCGATTGCTGTGTACTTCCTACGCGGCAGTTGGGCTTCGCTTTCTTTCGTTTCGAAAGCGTCATTCTTCCCTCTATAGTATTAATGTTTCATCGGTTTTACGCCGGTGCACTTTGATCTGATGTTTTTATCCAATAGATCATCATTAATAAACAGTTTGCCGTAAAATAAGGATATGTACCCCTGTATCGGCTTTTGCCGAGGAGCCTTGCGATGAGTGATTTATCTCAAAAAACGATTGATTTCATTAATAAACCCAAGCAATTGTTGATTAACGGCAAGTGGGAATTTGCCGTTTCCGGAAAAACGTTTCCGGTCGTTAATCCAGCGACCGGCGATGTGATTGCTCACGCCGCAGAAGGCGATAAAGCCGATATCGACAAGGCGGTTACTGCGGCGCGAAGCGCATTGGAGAATCCGCAGTGGGCGGCGATGACGCCGTCCGATCGCGGCAAGCTGATCTGGCGTATCGGAGACCTTATCGAAAAGTACGCGGATGAATTGGCCGAACTGGAAGCCCTGGATAACGGCAAGCCGTTTCTGGTGGCGCGCGCCGCCGATGTGGCGTTATCGGCGGACATGTTTCATTACATGTCGGGCTGGGCGACCAAATTGCATGGCATGACGATACCGATTTCAAAATCCGGCGGCAGTTATCTTTCCTATACCCGGCAAGAGCCGGTTGGTGTCGTTGGGCAGATCATTCCGTGGAATTTTCCCTTATTAATGGCGGCCTGGAAGCTGGCTCCGGCGTTAACGACCGGCTGTGCGATTGTATTGAAGGTGGCGGAAGAAACGCCGTTGTCAGCTCTTCGCCTGGGTGAAATCATGCAGGAAGCCGGGTTGCCGGACGGCGTGGTGAATATCGTTACCGGTTTCGGCGAAACGGCGGGCGCTGCACTGGCGGCGCATCCGCAAGTCGATAAGATTGCTTTTACCGGTTCCACGGAAGTCGGCAAATTAATCGTTCAGGCCGCCGCCGGAAACTTGAAGAAAGTCAGCCTGGAATTAGGTGGAAAATCGCCCAATATTATCTTAAAGGACGCCGATCTGGACGTGGCGATTGCCGGCGCCGCCAACGCCATTTTCTTCAACCACGGGCAATGCTGTAATGCCGGTTCGAGATTGTATGTAGCGCATGAAATATTCGATAAAGTCACCGAAGGCGTAGCCGGGATTGCTAAAAATATTAAACTCGGCTCCGGTTTGGAGGCCGAAACGGAAATGGGACCGCTGGTGTCCAACACCCAACTCAACCGAGTGTGCGGTTATCTGGAATCCGGTTTTGCCCAAGGCGCGAAAGCGGTTTGCGGCGGCGTGAAGCGGGATGTCGATGGTTATTTCGTCGAGCCGACTGTGTTGATTAATACCACGCAGGAAATGAAAGTCGTTCAGGAAGAAATTTTCGGCCCGGTTGTGGCGGCCATGCCGTTCAAAGAGGTGGATGAAACCTTAATCCGGCAGGCAAACGATTCGGTGTACGGATTGGCGGCAGGCGTGTGGACGCGCGACATTAATAAAGCCCACACACTTGCCAATCATTTGAAAGCCGGATCGGTATGGATTAATTGCTATCATGTGTTCGATGCCGCCTTGCCTTTCGGCGGTTACAAGCAATCCGGGTGGGGACGGGAGATGGGGGCGGCGGTGTTGGAGAATTATCTGGAAACCAAAGCAGTCACCGTGAAGATCGGTTAATGAGGGATTAATGGACGAGTTTTTAATGCGTCGGCTGTTAAGTCAACGAAAAACCGATAATTAATAGGAATACATGGCTAAACCGATGATTTACGCCCTCGATTTCGATGGGGTTATTTGCGACAGCGCCGTTGAAACCGGGATGACCGGCTGGAAGGCGGGTAGTAAAATATGGGATGACATGGCCGGTTCAGCGCCGGTGGAATTAATCGACATGTTCCGGCAAGTCAGGCCGGTAATTGAAACCGGTTATGAAGCTATTCTGGCCATGCGCTTGCTCCACCAAGGCGAGACTGTAGACGACATCTATGGGAACTTTGCCGATAAAGCGGCGTCATTAATGACGAGCGCCGGTGTATCTGTCGATGACCTGAAACAGTTGTTCGGCGATACCAGGGATCATTGGATAGCAACGGATTTGGGGGATTGGATTGCCATGAACCCTTTGTATCCCGGCGTAGCGGAAAGATTAAGCGTACTCAGCCGAAATGCGCATCAACAACCTTGGTACATCGTTACGACTAAACAGGAACGCTTTGTTAAACAAATACTTGCAGCCAACGTCATTGATATTGAAGAAAGTGCAATCTTCGGTTTGGATCGTAATATGAACAAGGTGTCCGTGTTGTCCGCATTGCAAAACGATCATCCCGACCAGGCCATTTATTTTATCGAAGACCGCTTGCCGACATTAATCAACGTTGCTAAAACACCGCAGCTCGACCGGGTTAAATTGGTATTTGCCTTATGGGGCTATAATACGGATGAAGATAAGCGTACGGCGCTGGCGCACCGGTTTGCCGCGCAGAAACTCGACAACTTTTTGGAGTAAAGCTTATGGCAATAGATATGTATCAGTCGTCAATTCCCGTTTTCACCCGTATGTTGGGTAATCTGTCAGCCATACTGGAGAAAGGCGAGGTGCATGCCAAGGCAAAAAATATCGATCCGTCCGTATTTATTAATGCCCGACTGGCTCCCGATATGTACCCCTTAACCAAGCAAGTACAGATTGCCACCGATATGGTCAAAGGCTGCGCGGCCAGACTGGCGGGGGTAGAGGTGCCCAGCTATGCGGACACGGAAACAATCTTTGCCGAATTGCAGGAGCGCGTTGCTAAAACGACGGCGTTTCTACAAGCGTTCACTGCCGATCAGATTAACGGCAGCGAAGAACGTACGGTAACGCTTAAATTACGCGGGAAAGAAATCAGTTTTTGGGGCCAGCCGTATTTGTTGTACTTTGTGCTGCCCAATCTGTATTTTCATGTGACGACGGCGTACGCCATCCTGCGTCACAATGGCGTCGAGCTGGGCAAAATGGATTTTATAGGCGGATATCCCGCGGAATAGAAAAACGCCGGATGGTAAAATCATCCGGCGTTTGCATAGATTAATTATTGGGCGTTTTGTAACGCAGCGATACGTTCCGCCAGTGGCGGGTGGGTCATAAACAAGCGCTGAATGCCGCCGCCATTAATGCCGAAAGCGGCGAATTGACCCGGTAATTCTTCGGCTTCGTGGCCGCGTTGCAGGGCTTTTAGGGCGTTAATCATTTTTTGTTTACCCGCCAAATTAGCGCCGCCGGCATCTGCCTTAAACTCGCGGTAGCGGGAAAACCACGCAACAATGATCGCCGCCAGGAAGCCCAGCACCATTTGCGCCAGCATCTGCGTCATGTAATAACCCATGCCGATACCTCGTTCGTTATCGGAAGTCGCCCGGTCTACCACATAGCCGATAATGGTGGCGAAAAAGTAAACGAAAGTGTTCATCACGCCTTGCAATAAGGTCATGGTCACCATATCGCCATTAGCGACATGGGACATTTCGTGGCCGAGCACCGCTTCCACTTCATCCGGCGTCATGCTTTGCAAAAGGCCGGTGCTGACGGCAACCAGGGAGCTGTTCTTGCTCATGCCGGTAGCGAATGCATTGGGCATACCGGCGTTAAAAATGCCGACTTCCGGCATACCGATGCCCACTTTTTGAGCCTGTTTTTCCACCACATCGTACAGCCATTTTTCGGTCTGGTTTTGCGGCTGATCGATAATCTGCACACCCATCGACATCTTGGCCATCGTTTTAGACATTGCCAGGGAAATAAACGAACCCACCATGCCATAAACCGCCGCCATCATGAGCAATGCCTGGTAGTTAATGCCTTGGGTGCTAAGATAACCAGTTAATCCCAAAAGATGTACGACGATGTTGATAACAATCAATACGGCAATGTTGGTTGCCAGAAATAATAAAATTCGCATCATGAGGTGGCCTCTCTAGTTAGGTGATGTGATAACCATTATGGGGATTTACGATAATAATTTCAATGTTTCGTTAGAATGATAAACTGATAATTAGTTTAATAAAGTTGGAGTGTTTTATGCGCTTATTAATGGTCAACCTATTGATTTTATTATTTCTAACGTACACAAACAGCTGTTTTGCCAAAACCGGCGATTATCAAGAATTATTAAGCGATCTCCATCTCCCGTCGGGTTTCAAGATCACGGTTTTTGCCGGTGATATACCCGAGGCCCGCAGTCTGGCGATGGGGGATGAAGGTACTGTTTTTGTGGGTACTGGCGATAAGCGGGTTTATGCGATTCAGGATAAGGATCGAGACGGTATTGCAGAACAACGTTATACCATTGCAGATAATCTGAACAAACCGATTGGCGTGGCTTATAAAAATGGTGCACTGTATATCGCTGAAATTAATCGCATTATTCGTTTCGATGATATTAATAAACAGCTTGCCAACCCGCCTAAACCGGTTGTCGTTTACGATCAACTGCCTTCCGACAAACATCACGGCTGGAAATATCTGCGCTTTGGTCCGGACGGTAAGCTGTATTCTGCCATCGGCGCACCCTGTAATATCTGCAATCCCGACAAGCCGTATGCATCCTTGTTTCGTCTGAATGCCGATGGCAGCCAGTTTGAAGAAATTGCCCACGGTATTCGTAATACGGTGGGTTTTGATTGGCAGCCGGAAACCAACGTTTTGTTTTTTAACGATAACGGCAGGGATTCGCTGGGCGACGACAAGCCGCCGGAAGAACTTAACCGGTGGTCCGGGAAAATGGGCGAACACTTCGGTTATCCCTATTGTCATGGCGGCGAAATCCCTGATCCGCAATTCGCCGCCAATAAAAGCTGCAAGGAATTCACTGCGCCGGTCTGGAAATACAATCCGCACAATGCACCATTGGGAATGCGTTTTTATCGCGGCAAGCAATTTCCCGCCGCTTATCAGCAGCAGCTTTTTGTGGCATTACACGGTTCTTGGGATCGTTCCAAGCCAGATGGTTACCGCGTTATCGTTGTACATTTCAAGGATGGCAAACCGGTCTCCGACGACAGCTTTATTGACGGCTGGTTGACAAGATCGGACGACGTACTGGGAAGGCCGGTAGATATCCTGGAGTTGCCGGACGGCAGTCTATTAATATCGAGCGACCAGCCGGGATTAATTTACCGTGTTGAATATAAAGGAAAAAAATGACAAAACGCTTTGAATTAATCGGTAAGGAAACGGTTTATGACGGTTTCTTTGTCATGGAAACATTCCGTCTGAAACATACGCTGTTTGCAGGAGGTTGGAGCGGAGAAATCAGCCGCGAACTGTTCCGGCGTAATAACTGCGTGGCAGTATTGCTGTACGATCCTGATACTGATCGCGTCGTAATGCTGGAGCAATTCCGCGTCGGCGCGGCAGTCAATCATCCCGAGCGCGCCTGGCTGATGGAAATTGTCGCCGGCGCCATCGACGAAGGCGAAACGCCCGAACAGGTCGCTTATCGCGAAGCAAAGGAAGAAGCCGGTTGCGATATTCTGGAATTACGGTTAATTAACCGCTTTTACACCACGCCGGGCGGGTCGTCGGAGATGATCAGCCTGTTTTACGGCAGGGTAGACAGCAACAATATCGGCGGCATTCACGGCTTGGATCACGAAGATGAGGATATTCTGGTTACGACCGTACCTTTTGACGAAGCTTGGCGTATGTTACAGGACAATAGAATAGAATCCGGTATCCCGATTATTGCCATCCAATGGTTGGCGCTAAACCGGGACAGTTTGCGGGCGGGACGATAAAGCTGGAGATTTTGCGGCAATTAAACCGCGCTATAGCGATTAATTAATCTGTAAAAATTTCTAGCGTTGTTTACAGTATTCTGGGGAATACTGTAAATGAACATCCATAAACGAACTCGACTCACATTGCTAGACCGCCAAGAAATCTGGCGGCTTTACCAAACCCGAACCTGGAAGGTGACGCAGTTGGCGGAACGTTTCCGGGTCTCAAGGCCGACCCTCTACGAGGTGCTGAAACGGGCAAGGCTGCAAGAATTTGCCCCCCGCGACAGCACCAACCAGCGCTTCAAGATGATCCAGTATGGTTTGAAGCGTCTGGCCAAGGTCGAGCAGGCCATCCAGGAACGCCTGAAACGCGAGGCCAAGCGATACAACAAGTCCTATCC
>VGVA01000114.1 GCA_016874115.1 Gammaproteobacteria bacterium | reverse complement strand
AGCAACCTATAACCTGCGACGACTTTGCAGCCTGAAAACCTGCGGAATTTTGGCCTTTTAACGACCAAGCTGCGCCTGAAATGCACCAAAAAGGGCATTTCAGGATAAAAACCACTGAAAAGTGGGCAATTTTTTGCCCTGATGCATGGGGATCAAGATTCCTATATGTCGTTGGTCAAAGCAACGGCTGATTTTCAAAGTAAATCGAGGTGCCCTAATGATTAATCGCGGTTATTAATGACGCGAAAATAATTACCGGTTATACCAGATCTACGTCAAAGCTGTCATGCGTAACGGCCGGATCGACTATTCCTGTTTGACGTTTTAAATTAATAAAATCAAACAATTCCCTATCCGCCAGATTGGAAGGCGCGACATTTTGCAAACTGGTGAATATCGTTTCCAGACGACCCGGAAACTGTTTATCCCACACTTTTAACATTTCCTTCATCGCTTTGCGCTGAAGATTTTCTTGCGAACCGCACAGATTACAAGGGATTATCGGAAATTGTTTAAAAGCGGCGTAGCGGTCGATGTCTTTTTCCCGGCAATACGCTAACGGGCGGATGACGATATTTTTCTTGTCGTCGCTAAGTAATTTGGGCGGCATGGCTTTGAGTTTGCCACCGTAGAAGATATTCAAAAAGAATGTTTCCAGCATGTCGTCCCGGTGGTGCCCGAGGGCAATTTTAGTGACGTTATTGGCTTCGGCAAAACCGTACAACGTGCCGCGCCGTAAGCGTGAACACAACCCACAAGTGGTCGCGCCTTCGGGAATTACCCGCTTGACTACGCTATACGTGTCTTTTTCGATAATATGGAAGGGTACGCCGATAGCCGTTAAATAATCCGGCAGAACGTGTTCGGGAAAGCCAGGCTGCTTCTGGTCGAGATTAACGGCAATGATTTTAAACTTAACCGGCGCGGTTTTTTGCAGATTAAGCAGAATATCCAACAAGGTGTAAGAATCCTTGCCGCCAGACAAACACACCATTACCTTATCACCGTCCTCAATCATGTTGTAATCGGCAATCGCATCGCCGACATGATGCCGCAGCTTTTTTTGCAGCTTATTGAATTGGGTGCGGGATTTTTGGGTTGGGTCGGTCATGATGGGCAAATCGCTCCAGCTTACAAAAAATTAAGCGGCTATTTGCTCGTAAGAAAATGCGGGTATGTCCGCCCGTTCGCTGGCATGTTCAATGGTGATGCCGCAGATGTTACCACTGGTATCAAGGTCTATTAGAGTATTTTCATCCCAGTCCTTGGTTTCGCCAATGTCAGCAGGGCGCAATTCGATGTATAGGGTATCGGTGTCTTGGTAGTATCTGATTTTCATGGCGTAAAAGACCTGTCAAAAAACGCATTATGCACAGTTTCACCATCGGTAAGCAAAATAACCCGTAAATATCTGCCATCGGCTTCCTCAAGCATAGTCCAACGGCGAATACTACCATCTTGTTGGATAACTTCTTTGACTGGATGCTCAATCACTTATCGAATCCACTCCATTTCAATCAACGCCCTATCTAGCCTAAGCCGCATGGATTCAAAATATTGGGTAAATTTCATTAATAAACTGGTTGCTGGATTTTGGGTGGGGTCAGCCATTAATTAATGAAATGACTCTTGTAGGATGGATAAGCAACGCGCATCCATCATTTGCAAACGCGAATATGACGGTTGATTTTGATGGATGCGCGTTGCTTATCCATCCTACTTATTTCATTCATTTATAGCTATTTCGGTTTGTTATCTTGCATATGCCGTAATGCTCTTAATTTGTTAGATGTCGTTTCACTCCGATCAGCAGCACCTACATCGCATCTTACGAATTAATCCGTACAATGATCTGCCCTATTATGTCCAAAAAATTAATAGCAAAATGGCTATTGTTACTATTAGCGCAAAAAATGAAGGAATTATAAAATCACTAAACGCTCTGTTGCTTTGATTAGGCAAATTACTTTCTATATGATTTCTTTCTCTAACAACAATTTCATCTGCATATTTAATTATTTCATTTATTTTTTCTTGACTTTTAAAACCGCACGTAGCGTTATTGCCAGTAAAATGACTAATTGTTTCCTCAAGCACTTTTTTTAAAGCAATGTCCTCTGAATTGTTATCTCGAAACCTAAGCATTAAAGAGCTATAAGAATCAAATACATCTCGATACATGTCTTTATGATTATTACGAAAATCAATAAACTCAGCATTTGACATTTTCGCCTCATTCTTATCAAGAATTTCTGTGTTCCAAAGCAATGAAATTGTAGTAACATTTGATGCAAATTTGGAAACTTCATCCCTAAACTCATCAATCCAATCGCTATAAAATTTCGCCAAATGTTGCTGATATTAGAATGAATTGGTAAATTTTGAAGATATTATTCCTATAAACGCTGTAATAACTGCGTCAAGCAATATAAATAATCCAGGAAAAGTACCGGTCATAGCGTTTTTTATCAAAAAATTATGAAACTTGAAATTTATTTTTTATTCTATTTTATTTATTGGAAAATCCTATATTAAACTTAAAAAACAAAACTAAAATTTATTATTGATAACGTTGAAAAATCAATGTCGCATTCGTCCCACCAAAGCCAAAGCTGTTGGACATAATGGTATTCAAGGTGACGTTATCCTGCCGTTCGCGGACGATCTTGATGCCTTCGGCCTGAGGGTCGAGATCGGTGATGTTGGCGGAAACACTCAGGAAGTTGTTTTCCATCATTAATAAGCTATAGATGGCTTCATTAACGCCCGCCGCTCCTAAAGCATGCCCGGTAAGCGATTTGGTGGAGCTAACCCACGGCACATTGTCCGCACCAAATACGGTACGTAACGCTTCCAGCT
The DNA here is from genome assembly GCA_016874115.1 of Gammaproteobacteria bacterium. GTDB lineage: Bacteria > Pseudomonadota > Gammaproteobacteria > Methylococcales > Methylomonadaceae > Methyloglobulus. Next base: position 4,751 of record VGVA01000114.1, on the reverse strand, counting down.
CTTTGGTATCGCCGACCGGGGTGCTGGTGCCGTGCGCATTAATGTAGTCGATTTTGCCCTTTGTGGTCGCCATCGCCATCTGCATGCAGCGCACCGCGCCTTCGCCGGACGGCTGCACCATATCGTAGCCGTCTGAGGTCGCGCCGTAACCGACCAGTTCCGCGTAGATTTTCGCCCCGCGCGCTTTGGCGTGTTCCAGTTCTTCGATCACCAGCACTCCGCCGCCGCCGGAAATGACGAAACCGTCGCGGTTAACATCGTAAGGGCGGGAGGCAGTATCCGGCGCATCGTTATATTTGGAGGACAACGCGCCCATAGCATCGAATAACATGGAGAGAGTCCAGTGCAATTCCTCGCCGCCACCAGCGAAAACGATGTCCTGCTTATTTAACTGGATTAATTCCGACGCATGGCCGATACAATGCGCACTGGTGGAACAGGCTGAGGTGATTGAATAATTGACGCCTTTGATTTTGAACGGTGTCGCCAGACACGCGGTATTGGTGCTGGACATATTACGCGTGACCATATACGGCCCGACTTTTTTGATGCCTTTTTCGCGCAGAATATCCGCCGCTTCGACCTGATTCGAAGTTGAAGGTCCGCCGGAACCTACGACAAGGCCTGTGCGGATATTGCTGACATCGGAATCTTCCAATCCAGAATCGGCGATCGCCTGTTGCATGGCAATGTAGTTATACGCTGCGCCGTCTCCCATGAAACGTTTGACCTTTCGATCGATAAAATCATCCTGATTAATATTAATCGCGCCGTGGATGTGACTTCGCATACCCATTTCTTGATAGACGTCAGCAAACACGATGCCAGATTTGCCTTGACGCAAGGATTCGGTAACCTCGGCTTTGTTGTTGCCGATGCTAGAGACAATACCCATCCCGGTGACGACGACTCTTCTCATCTTAACCTCTAAAATTTAGCGAGATCGGTAAACAAGCCAACACGCAGGTCGGTGGCGGTGTAAATTTCCCTGCCGTCAACTTCCAGGCTGCCGTCGGCAATCGCCATATTAATATTGCTGCGCATAATCAACTTTTTTATATCGATGCGATAGGTAACCAACTTTGCGGTCGGTAATACTTGGCCGAAAAATTTGACCTCACCGGAACCTAAAGCGCGGCCTTTACCGGGACCGCCCATCCAGCACAGAAAAAAACCGACCAGTTGCCACATGGCGTCCAGCCCCAAACAACCGGGCATGACCGGATCGCCCTGAAAATGGCAGGAAAAAAACCATAAATCGGGATTAATGTCGAGATCGGCAATCATCTGACCTTTGTTGTATTTGCCGCCGTCATCATTAATCAGCGTAATCCGATCCATCATCAGCATCGGCGGCAAGGGCAATTGTGCATTTTGGGGGCCGTATAATTCGCCTCGTCCCGACTTCAGCAAATCTTCGTAGCTTAAGCTTTCCTGTCTTGCCATAATGACGTGTACACCTTGTTTTAAAATTATAAAAAGCGAAATATTATCTTACAGATATAAAAAAAAATCAGCCCATTTTTTAACCGGGACTCACTTCCCGCATTAAGGTTTTTAATCTTAAGCCGTTCTTTTTCAAGCGCTGTTGATAAATGATGGCGTAGCCTAGCGCGGAGCTGACATATTTTCGGGTTTCTTTGAAGGGAATGGTTTCGATCCAGATATCGGCTGGTACGGGAGCAACCGACGGCAGCCATTTGCGTACACGATGCAACCCGGCATTGTAAGCTCCCGCCGCCAGCGCAACATGACCGCCGACTTTTTGCAGCATATCGCTAAAATAATAGCTGCCGAAACGGATATTTACCTCGGGTTTAAAAAGATCGTTCATCGATATTAATGGCGATTGCAAGTCTTTCGCAATGGTTGCCGCCGTTTCCGGCATGATTTGCATTAATCCTCTGGCGCCGACCGGCGATACCGCTTCTTTATCGAGCATGCTTTCCTGCCGCATCAAACCGAACAATATCGCCGAATCCACCTTATTACTCGTCGCGCCTTGGTCGATTTCACTTTGATAGGCAATCGGAAAGCGGATCGATAAATCGTCCCAATAATCCGCTTTAACCAGTGTAATGATAGCCAATGGATTCCACCCCCATTGCTGCGCCAGTTTTGCCGCCACCGCCAGCTTTTCTTTGGGCAGTTTTTTTATGGCATGATGCCATTGCCGACGAGATTCCAAACTATTGCCGGTTAATTCCAATTCGCGCGCCGCCAAAAAATCCGGCTGCCCAGCTAAACTAGCTATTGCTTCGTCGCTTACGATTAATGGCGTATCTGGAATATGGTAAGGGCTATTAATTTTGTCGGCGGCGTTGAAACCATAGTAACTGCGGTCATTTGCCAAAGCCTTATAAGCAGCTTGCGCCTGCGTATCTCGGCCTGTTTGCTCCAGCATCCGCGCATGCCAATACTGCCATTGCGGCAGTTGGCGCTGGTCTGGCGATAACCCAGCCAAAGCCGTATCGATATGTTGCCAGTTTTGTTCAAGCAACCCCGCCCTGACTTTATTAATGCGTTCGTCCGCTTCAGGATTTTTTGTTAAAATCAAGTAACTATAGGATCGACTATCTTTTTTAGCCAGCAAACTTGTACCCAGCTTGCGCGCTACCGAATCGCTGATAGTCACGTTCAAAGGAAAATTTTGTTTACTGTTTTCCCAGGCACCGATGGCTTTTTCCAGATCATTACTTGCCAATCGCTTCACGGTATGGGCAAATAATCGTCCGTTTTCCTCATTTTTTTCGCGCCAATAGAGCGGTTGATTAATCAACCCCGGATTGTTATACAACAAAAGCCAAGTGTTTGCTTTGGTTTTCAGCTCGCCTTTCAGCAACGCTAATGCCGATTGCGCCGTGAGGGTTCGATTGGCATTAATGGCCGCTTCAAAACGCTGCCAGATCAAGTCTTGATTAATATGCGCGGATTTTTCCAGCGCAGCAAACAAAGGCTGGCAATTTTTATCCGCTTCCTTGCCTTCTAGCCATAGCCGTTTGCCTTCCACCAACGCCGCTTCCCGGTTTCCGGTTTGGTGTTTTGCCCATTGGTAGCGACAATCGTCCGCGCTTTTCTCATCTATTTGATAATATTTAAGAAACTCAGACCACTGCGCTTTGCTGGCAAGGTAATCCAACCATTTTCCGCGCAATAATCCAGCATAACGCGTATCCTGATAGGTCGATAAAAATGATGTAATTTGTCCGTTATCGGTTAATTTTTCTTTTAACCATTGGTAACGCAAGTAAGGATATAAAGGATAATCAACCAAGGCGGCGCTGGTTGCCAAAAAACCGGCTTCGTTCTTGTCGCGGAGCATCTTTTCGGCCTGTAAATATAACGCTCGCTGAACGCTGAGCTTATCGGCTTTCAAGCACGGCGATGCGCACACAAAAGCTGATAAAATTAAATTAATCAACCAGTTGTATTTTTTCATAACATAAATCAGGCAATAAATTTTGCATGTTGAAAGCCGATATTAATGATGCAGTTTACTTCAAAAACGCCCTGATGGCGGCAATTCCTTGCGCTCCGCAACGCCGCGCTTGCTGTAAATCTTGCTGGCTGAGTCCACCCAAGGCATAGACCGGCAGATTAATGTGGTTAATTAAATCGGCAAACACCTCCCAACCTATTGGTTTTTCATCAGGATGGGTGGGGGTCGATTTGACTGGCGCTAGAACCACAAAATCAGCGCCGATTGCTTCAGCATGTTGCAATTCCACCTGATTATGGCACGACGCCGCCAACCAGCCCACACTGTCTGGCCGTTTGGTTAATGTCATTAATTGTCGACTGGTTAAATGAACGCCATCTACTGGCAAGTCTGCCGAATCACAGTCGCTATTCAATAATAATACCGCCCGATGCTGCTGACATAACGGATAGGCTTGCTGCAAAAACCGGGTTACTTTGTATTCCGGCAATTTTTTCAGCCGCGCTTGAATTAATTTGACCTTACGATTAAGGATTTTATTTAGATTAATCATTAAATTACTTTCGTCTTCACCATCTAAAATCGCATAATAAGACGGCAATTGAGCGGCGGCAATGATGGGTCGGTTAGCCGCCGGAAAGTCGTAGCAAGGCAGATCGGCGGGATTAACCCACTTAACCGCCTGCCCCTGACAACCCGTTGCCGCGCCGGAAAACTCGGTTACTTCGTATACACATAACTGCACCGACCGATCCGGGTAGATGTAATTGACTGTAATTAATGGTTGAAAAGCGAGTACCCGAATGGCTAACTCTTCGTCCAGTTCGCGGATTAATGCCTGCTCCACCGTTTCCCCGGCTTCAACTTTGCCGCCGGGAAATTCCCACAAACCGCCTTGATGCAAATGCATATCGCGTAAGCTGATTAATACCTGGTCCGCCGGATTTTTAATCACACCGACAGCAACTTGGATGGGTTCTCGGTTCATTAATGGTTTGCTTCGCTACTGGCGATTTTTTTGTGTAATGAATAACCGTATTCGGCAAGCCGTTTTTAAGCGCCGCTTTCAATAAAATTCTGCATATGCATATATACAAGGGCACCTCGATTTACTTTGAAAATCAGCCGTTGCTTTGACCAACGACATATAGGAATCTTGATCCCCATGCATCAGGGCAAAAAATTGCCCACTTTTCAGTGGTTTTTATCCTGAAATGCCCTTTTTGGTGCATTTCAGGCGCAGCTTGGTCGTTAAAAGGCCAAAATTCCGCAGGTTTTCAGGCTGCAAAGTCGTCGCAGGTTATAGGTTGCT
>VGVA01000113.1 GCA_016874115.1 Gammaproteobacteria bacterium | reverse complement strand
ACAAGGCCTATGACGCTGACGGGGTGTTGGGCGAGATTGAAAAGGCGGGGGCAAAAGCCGTTATCCCGCCTAAAAGCAACCGTAAGCAGCAACGGGAGTATGACAAGGAGCAGTACAAGAACCGCAACCTGGTGGAGCGGTTCTTTTGCCGGATCAAGCAATTTCGGCGCATTGCGACGCGCTATGAAAAGCTGGCCTCTCGCTATTCCGCTTTCATTGCTCTCGCTGCCAGCTTTATTTGGCTAGTTTAAATGTCAACAGACTCTAGTAGAAATACTTAGAAAAGCGTGAATTTTTCACATTGTTAAACAACTTTTTTATGTGAAATCGTTAAATGTTTCCGACATAAACAGCACCGGATCGGCTGATAATTGAGATAATGAGCGCGAGCTAATGCGGTTAAGTAAAGCCGTTCGTGGGGAACCCGCCGATAAAAGCGGCGGGCGTTAGGGCATTAATTAGGTTACTTCGGGGATTTATGTACGATATTCCGCATTAATCTTGACGTAATCGTAGGAAAAATCGCAGGTCAACACTTCCTGTTTGCAGTTGCCGCGGCCGAGTTTAACGGTGATAGTAATTTCCTCCTGATTCATGACGTTTTGCCCGGCAGCTTCCGTGTAATCGTTGGCAACACCGCCGTTACGCACTATGCAGACCTCATCCAGAAAGATTTGCACGTCTTCCAGCACCATATTTTCCACCCCTGCTCTGCCGACCGCCGCCAGAACCCGTCCCCAATTGGGATCGCTGGCGAAAAAGGCGGTTTTTACCAGCGGCGAATGGGCGATAGTCTTGCCGACGCGCACGGCTTCTGCGTCGCTTTGGGCTTGCTCGACCACGATTCGCATCAGCTTGGTTGCGCCTTCGCCGTCACGCACAATTAACTCTGCCAGTTTTTTGCACACTGTCAGTACCGCATTGGCGAATGCTTGATAATGCTCGTTGTTTTCGGTTATTTCTGGCACGGATGACAAGCCGATCGCCATTAATACGCAGGCATCGTTGGTGGAGGTGTCGCCGTCAACAGTGATGAGATTAAATGACTGCTCGACCGCCTTGCTTAAAATAGCTTGTAATAAGGGCTGGGCAATCTTGGCATCAGTGCCGATAAAGGCCAGCATGGTCGCCATATCCGGCTGGATCATGCCCGCGCCTTTGGCAATGCCGTTAATTGTGATTGCCTGCCCGTCTATTTCGACGGTAAGGGTCACGCCTTTGGGAAAAGTGTCGGTGGTCATGATGGCCTTCGCCGCCTTATCCCAGTTGTCTGCGCTTAATTGCCGATAAGCGGCTGGCAAGGCTTTTACCATTTTTTCAAGCGGCAACTTTTGCCCGATAACCCCGGTGGAGAACGGTAACACCTGCTTGGCCTGCCCGCCGACAACCTGGGCAACCTCCGCGCACGAGGCCAAGGCATCATCCATGCCCTGCTTACCCGTCCCGGCATTGGCGTTGCCGGAGTTAATCAACAACCAACGCGGCTGATGGCCTAGGTTATCCTTGGCAACCACCACCGGCGCGGCGCAAAAAGCGTTGCGGGTGAACACGGCAGCACAAGCCCCGCCTGCTGCCATCTCAAACAGCAATAAGTCATCGCGTACGGTTTGCTTAATACCAGCATTGGTCGTGCCGAGTTGGATGCCGTTAATGGGTGGCATATTGGGAAAGGGATTGCGACCGACGGCCATAATTATTCTCTTTTATCCTACGGAATGTGTGACTTTTAAAACTTTGTCAGCAAACTTCTAGCACGATTATGTATTCCTGCTCCCCAGACCGCGTCTCCAACACCTTATGCCCATTAATCCGACACCAGGCAGGAATATCCTGCAATACGCCGGGATCAGTGCAGATGACTTCCAGTTCATCGCCGGATTGCAATTGTTTGACCTTATCCTGGGTGCGGATGACGGGCAAGGGACAGAGTAAACGACGGGCGTTAAGCGTTTCTTTCATTTTATCCAGTCCGTTTCTCGTTTCATATCATCCAATCTTGGACAAAATCCGCATCCGCCAGCGGCTTTACCTGGATGGTGCGTTCCGATCCGTCTTTAAAATTAATCGCCATATCGACAGTTTCAGCGTTACGGCTTTGCCCGTAGCGGGCGGTGATGCTGGCGGCAAGGTACAAATCTTTTGCGGACGGATCGCCGTCTACCAGCACCAGCGGGCCTGAGTGGCTGCTGCATTTTAGGCTGACAAATTCGCGCTTATAGCCTTCCAAAAAGCGGCCTTCGCCTTCTTCACGCGCCACAATCAGTTTGAAATGCGGTTTTGGGCGAATGTGCCTGCCCACCTTTAGCAGCATAATGTCGTCAAGTTCGTATTCGCGGCTGTTGCGCGCCTGCCATAGATCCACCAGTTTGGCGGAATAATTTTTGTCGGTCAGAAAGCAGCACCCGCCCGCCGGTTGCGCGTATTCATTAATGCCAAAGCGCTCCGCCATCGCCATTTGCGGCTTGCGCGAACGCCCGGTGATGTCGTGCAATTTTTCCCGATCCACCCATCCTTCCAACTCCGGCAAGGTCGGCTGCAGGTTCTTGGCGCATAAGGGGCGCAGCAGCAGGTCGTCCGCGCCGGATTGCTTGGCGACAATCGGCATGGTCGATTTGCGCTGCGACATCGGCCGTTGCCCGATCACCTCGCCGGTGATGATGAAGTCGAAACCGTTCTCGGCAATCCACTGCTTGGCCTTGCCCACCATGAAAATCTTGCAATCCAGGCACGGGTTCATGTTCGCGCCGTAACCGTGCTTAGGGTTCAGCAATACCTTTTTGTATTCCTCGATGACATCCACGATATGCAGCTTGATGCCCAACTGCTCCGCCACCCACAGCGCATTGTTGCGCTTAGGCTTGGTCTTATCCTTCTCGCGGATGGCGTGGGTGTGGCCTTCCACGCAAAATCCGGTGAAAAAATTGATGCCTTCAACATGCACACCCTGTTCCATGACGGTCTTCGCCGCCAACATGGAATCCAGGCCGCCGGAAATCAGGGCGATGGCTTTACGAGGCTGGTTCATTAATTAATATCTATCTTTGTGGGTTATGCTGTAGTCAGAGCTATTATCAATCGTGCTTAAAAACGTCTTTTAACCGTTTATTTTAACTGACATCCGATGTTTGTGCGATAAGCTTGCTGTTATAGACATTAAAAATGATTGCTGCTTGATTTGGCGGCAACTACAGTCATCGAAAAAAATTGCCGCGTTGGTAACGGAAGATTGTCTGCAAGCCCAGGCAAGCTGAAGTTCAATGAAGGAGGACATGGAAGCGAGCGAAGCCGAGCGATGTACGACGACCCCTGCGTAGCCGTAGAGGCCGGGCGTTTTGACGGAGTTGGAGCGCAAGCGTAGTGCGTAGTGCGTAGTGCGTAGTGCGTAGTCAAAATGCAAGCCCATACGACACGGCGTCAAGTCATTCGCGCAAGGTCAAAATACGAAGCAAGGCGGAAGCCGATGTTTTGTGTTTTGGGCTGTAGCGGGACGAACGCAGGCCGCCGAAGGCAAACTCGCCACGTCATTTTTCGCTGCTGAAATCGGATTGGACCCCATTTCGGCTTTCGCGAAAAATAGTGGCGCGCTGGATTTTCCGATAAGGTGACGGCCGATCTTTTCCAACGCTTTTTTATCTATGCCGACCCTGTTCTATTCAGTTAGTACTTTGCCATCCGAAAATCCATTTTATATGCCTAAACATGTCTTTTAACGAATTCGAGTTAATTGTTTCGATCAGTTCATTAATCTTAAACTCATGATGTCTTTCGTAAGCTACACCGTGCTGCGGCGAGTCGGCCAAACCGATTTCCCTGGCGTGTTCCACAAAGCCTTTGTTCTTCCAAAAGAATGCGCTGGGCATGGTGGTGGGGATGACCAGGACGAAGAACAACGAACGTCCGAACGCCACCATCACCAGCATGGACAGCAGGAAGGGAATGCCCAATAACCACGCCGACCAAGTCGCCAAACCGGTCATTGAAATCAGCGTGGCGAAGGCTACGTTAATGCCCAATAAGCCGTTGCGTAATTGATAAGACCTGCCGTATTCGGTGGTTTGCACGTAGTGCGACACCGCGCCTTCGTGTCCCGCGCCGTGCATGGCGCGAGCGTGGGCGATGTGTCCAATGCCTTCGACAGCCAAGCCCAATGCCATGATTGCCGCCAAGGTTTGGAGTAATGTTTTAGTTCCCGGCAAAGCCAGCGGCAGCATGACGGCGCTGGTGATAGCTATTAATAAGCTACCAAAACTTAAGGCTGTACCGACGAAAGCCGTGCCGGTTTGCCAGTGATTCCAGAACGGACGGGCGGGAATGCGGTACAGCTTGTACATATAATACAAACCGACCGCGCCACCGACCACGCCGACCAAGGCGAACACGTTGGCAATCAAATTAAATAGCGGATTATCAAGAATCGAGAAGGCAGTCACACCCAATAACCCCGTGTAAAACAATGACACGCCCGCAATCTCACGGCTTACCGGAGATAACCGTAAGTTATTGAAGCCACGGTAAAAGCGGTGCGGTTTGCCGAGGTGCATATTTAGTTTAAATAAGCCCAAGGTACTGACCGCCACCAACAAAAATAACAACGGCAAGAATGCGCTTGAATTTTTAATGGTTGAAATTGTTTCCACACCCAACCAATTACCCAAAACCAGCATGAAGAACGCACCGACTGACGCTTGCGTACATAAGGTAAAAATCACATGTGCGCTTTCGTGGCTGGTCAACAGCTTCTTCAAGTTCCAGTGCTTATCCTTACCCAGCTTTTCATCCACCACCGGTTTGAATGTGCCAGCCGAATCGTCGCGGTGATACTTCAACGGCATCGCATCGGTGCGGGTCATTTCCCGGTGCGTAGTGCGGGTTTGCTGAAAGCGGATGTTGGGGTGGGTTATCTCCGGCGTGGGAAAGCCGGGGATGTCGGTTTTGGCTTGGATGCGGTTTTCCGGGATGTTTTCGATTACGCCGAAATCCAGCGCATTGCCCAAACACGCGGCAACGCAAGCCGGTTTCAAGTTGACTTCCAACCGATCCACGCACATATTGCATTTGGACACCTCGCCCTTAACCGGGTCGAGCTGCGGCGCGTTATAAGGGCACACCCAGGTGCAATAACCGCAGCCGAAGCAAATATCCGGGTCTTGCAGCACTGCGCCGTATTCGGCGAATTTGGTGTAGGCGCGGGTCGGGCAACCTTTAAGGCACACCGGGTCGTCGCAATGGTTGCACGCCATCGAGATGTTGATGCGCTGGTAATCCGGGTACGTGCCGCCTTCGACAAAGCCGACCGAACGGAAGGCGATGTGCGCGGGTACGTCGTTCTTCTCGCTACACGCCGACTCGCAGGCATGGCAGCCGATGCAGTTGTCGGCGTTGAAATAAAACCCATGCTGCTTATAACGGTTGGGGTTTTCGCCGATGGCCTCATCGCCGTTAATCTTAAGGCTCTTATCCCGTAACTCGCAGCTCGGTTCCGTCAGTTCAATCTTCTGGCCGTAACGGTTTTCAGCATTGCATTCCGTATCACTCAGGAAAGCGTATTTGGGTTCGTCTTCGCGTACTTTAAACATGATTAATCCAGAATACTTTCATCAAAACTGTAGAGATGTTTTTGAGTTAAGCCGTTCGTGCTGAGCCTGTCGAAGTACGAACAACATTATTGCGTCGCCAAAGCGACAACCATTTTTAATCGGGTTCTCGCACCCGAAGGCGAGATACTTTTCTTTGCTAGTCCACAGAAAAGGCAACCCTCTGCCGCTTTCTCTCTGCGTTCCTCAGTTTTGTCGGAGTTTGCTGGAAGGGATGTCCTATCCCTCCAGCAAATTTCGGCATCCCTGCCACAACCCTTCGGGCTATTCCCTCCAAACCTTCCGGTACTCGGCGCGGCAGAAGGGATTAACTACAAGAACAATGCGCCTAGTTTCTCGGTACATACTTTTAATTATGTATATTTTTTGATTTGCAATTTTCATAGACATTATACCAGATGCCTTTGCCAAAGTTTGAATACCTTCTTTCATTACAAATGATTTTATCTATGCTAAATGCTTCTAAGTTACCTGTAAGGTTGCCAATATTTTTTATTGCTATATTTTTAAAATATTCATTCGCTTGATTTTTTAATTCCGTAATTTTTTTGTCAACATCAAAAATTAAGGCTTTTTCTATTTTTCCAATAATAAAGGGAGATATAGCCCATGCCACAATGTTTAATAAAGTACTTTCAGTATCTACATCATACTTAAGAGTTATAACTAAATCTGGTGTACGGGCGAGCTTGAAGAGAGGTGGCGTCCTCTGCTGAAATGAGATTGATGAGATCGAATAACAGCAACCAAGAGAGACGCCATGAACAAAGATAACGCAAAAGACTGGGAATGTGCAGGTTTCATTAAGGATGACTTGACTGATTTATTGAGAAGCGGTGCCCGCGCCTTAATTCAACAAGCGGTTGAAGCCGAGTTCCAAGCCTTTTTGGGCGATTACCGGAATGTCACGGATTTAAAAGGCCGCCAGACGGTTGTGCGCAATGGGTATTTGCCTGAACGAGATATTGTTACAGGTGTCGGGAACGTGGCTGTCAAAATTCCCAAGGTGCGAGATCGCTCCGGTGGTGGCATTAAATTCAATTCGTCCTTGGTGCCACCGTATGTCCGTAAAGCCAAGCGGGTGGAAGCGGCTTTGCCCTGGTTATATTTGCGCGGTATTTCGACGGGTGATATGCAGGGCGCCTTGTCGGTGTTGCTGGGCAACGAGGCGAAAGGTTTGTCGCCAGCGGTGGTCAGTCGCTTGAAAGCCCAGTGGGCCGATGATTATCAAGCTTGGCATCAGAGGGATTTGTCGAATGAACGTTATGTGTATGTTTGGGCTGACGGTATTTATTCAACCCTGCGCGGCGAAGATGACCGATTGTGCCTATTGGTACTCATCGGCGTCAACGAGCACGGTGAAAAGCGGCTTTTGGCGCTCTCGGATGGCTATCGGGAATCCAAGGCGTCTTGGCTGAGCGTCTTACACGATTTGCAAGCTCGCGGTTTACAGGATGCGCCGAAGCTCGCCACCGGCGATGGGGCGCTGGGCTTCTGGGCGGCAGTGAATGAAGCTTGGCCCAAGACGCGGACGCAGCGCTGCTGGGTTCATAAAACGGCGAATGTGCTGGCAGCATTACCGGATTCGGTTCAGGCCAAAGCCAAGGCAGGCTTGAAGGAAATCTGGATGGCGGAAACCAAGGCTCAGGCGACCAAAGCGTTTGACCGCTTCCAGAGAGACTTTGAAGCCAAGTACCCCAAGGCCGTAAGCATCCTTGAAAGGGACTGTGAATCGCTACTGGCGTTTTACGACTTTCCGGCTGAACACTGGATGCACATCCGCACCACCAATCCGATCGAATCGAGCTTTGCCACCATTCGCCATCGGACGACGCGAACCAAGAATTGCGTATCACGAAATACGCTACTGGGCCTGGTGTTCCAGTTGGCGCTGACCGCCGAAAAAAGTTGGCGCAAGATACGCGGATTTAAACAATTGCCGGATGTGATCCAAGGCATTCGATTTCAGGATGGCATGGCTGTCATCGCTGAATCAGATAATGGGGAATCAAATCAGCAGATCGCCGCCTGATTCAATTTGCCTGTACACCAGATTTGACTATTTCTC
>VGVA01000112.1 GCA_016874115.1 Gammaproteobacteria bacterium | reverse complement strand
TCGACCGGCAGGTTCGCAGCCTCAACCACCAACTCAAGGCGGCCCGTTTTCCCATTCATCGTGACTTGCTCCAGATTGATTGGTCGGAAACGCCTTTGCAAAAAGCCCGTATCGAACAACTGGCGACCGGCCATTTTATGGAACAGGCCTACAACCTGATCCTGGTCGGCGGCACCGGCACCGGCAAAACCCATTTGGCCACCGCCATAGGCATAGCGGCCATTCACCAAGGCAAACGGGTGCGCTTCTACAATGCTGTCGACCTGGTCAATCAGCTGGACAAGGAAAAACAGCAGGGTAAAGCCGGCAACATGGCCAAGCAACTCACCGCCATGGATGCCGTTATCCTCGATGAATTGGGGTATCTGCCGTTTCCTGCATCGGGTGGCGCCTTGCTATTCCATCTGATTAGCCACCTGTATGAGAAAACGTCCCTGATCATCACCACCAATCTGAATTTTGCGGAATGGGTGCAAGTGTTCGGTGACGCCAAGATGACCACCGCACTACTCGACAGGATTACCCATCATTGCGACATCCTGGAAACCGGCAACGATTCCTATCGATTTAAGCAACGCTAAAAGGCGGTAGAAAACCTATAACCTTACAGTTTGGCTGGAAACTATTCGGCGCGCTTTAGTGGAAACTTTTCAAAGCCGTTTGACAATACGAGAACCCACATTAAATCACTTGCCGGTGCGGAAACCGGCTTTAACATTAATGTGTTCGTACTTCGACAGGCTCAGTACGAACGCATTTAGATGACTATCTTAAAATCACAATTAAATGCCTCGTTCCCAATATTAATCAAAACATAACCGCTGGTTATGCCTTCAACCTTATGCTATAGTGTACGGTAATTCCGTACAACCTGTTAATCGCCATGGAAACCATTAGCGTCAACCAATTCCGTGATAATTTAAAATCCTTTGTGGAACAGGTAGTTAATACCCATATTCCCATTAAAGTCACGCGCCGTGCAGGGGAAGCATTTGTCGTGGTAAGCGCCGACGATTGGGAAAGGGAGCAAGAAACGCTGTATGTCCTGCAAAACCAGCGTTTGATGGCGCAAATTGCCGAATCGTTGGCAACGCATAACCAACAGAGAGGTTATGTCCCGACCGCAGAGGAAACGGATGAGATCACTCGTCTTTGAGGGTAGTACCTGGGCCATCTACGAAGAACTGCGCAAACAAGACAAAGCCCTCCATAAGAATCTGTGCAAATTGCTTAAAGACATGATCCGCTCCGACCCGGCCACTGGTTTAGGCAAGCCGGAACCGCTTCGGTATAACTTGTCAGGGCTTTGGTCCAGACGCATTTCCGCCAAAGACAGGCTTATTTACAAGTTTGATGACCGCTACATTTATATCTTTGCCATTGGCGGTCACTACGATCAACATTAACAAACACACACAATGACCGCTTAACGCATGATTAACTTCACCAAAATGCACGGCCTAGGTAATGATTTCATGGTCATTGACGCCATTAATCAGCCGGTAAATTTGTCGAAAGAACAAATCCGGTTAATGGCCGACCGGCACTTCGGCATCGGTTTCGACCAGTTGTTGCTGGTGGAAAAGCCCGTCAGCGCCAATGCCGATTTCACCTATCGCATTTTTAATGCGGATGACAGCGAAGTGTCGCAATGCGGCAACGGCGCGCGCTGTTTTGGCCGTTTTGTGCGGGAAAAGGGCTTGTTTTCCGGCGATGAAATTCGTGTCGATACCCATTCCGGCCAGCTTGTGCTGGTCATTAATGATGACAGCACGGTTACGGTTAACATGGGCGTTCCCAGACATGCGCCGTCTGACATCCCGTTAACAGTGGGTAAAGAAGAATTAATCTACACTGTTGAGGTTGACGGCGCTACAGTGCATTTCGGCGCGGTATCCATGGGTAATCCCCATGCCGTCATTCATGTCGGCAATGTCCAGACCGCGCCCGTGGCGGACTTGGGTAAACATCTTGAAAGCCACCCTTTTTTTCCAGAACGCGCTAATATTGGCTTTATGGAAGTGGTCAGCCGCGACCATATCAAGCTGCGCGTGTTCGAGCGCGGCGCGGGCGAAACCCTGGCTTGCGGCAGCGGCGCTTGCGCTGCGGTAGTCGTGGGCATTGAGCAAAACCTGTTGGCTAACAAGGTAACGGTCGATTTAACGGGCGGCCAGCTTGCCATTAATTGGGCAGGCCGCGGCGAACCGGTCATGATGACGGGACCGGCAACGACAGTTTTTGACGGAACGATTGCATTATGATTGACTTAAAAACACCAGCATTAACGTCGACGGATGTCGAAAACTATCTTCAGCAACATCCGGAATTCTTCAGCGAACACCTGCATTTGCTGGAGAAAATGCATATTCCGCATCCCAGCGGCAATGCGGTGTCATTAATATCCAAACAATTAGAATTGTTTAGAGGCAAGCACAAAGAACTGGAATCTCAATTAACGGAACTGATTGAAATCGCCAGGGATAACGATACGTCCTATGACCGCATACACAAATTGACCTTGGCTATGTTAGAAGCCGACAACGTGGCTGAAGCGGTGGATAACCTGAAACTGGTGTTGTCGGACTATTTTCTGACCGATTTAGTGGCATTGCGAATCATGAATGACAATGCAGAAACCCAAGACAGCGATCTATTTATCCCTTCAGACAGCGACGATCTTGCTCCTTTCAGCAAAGAACTTGCCGGCAATCAGCCGACCTGTGGCAAACCCACTTTAACCCAGGCCAAAATATTGTTTGGTGCTGATTCATTAGAGGTGCAATCCTACGCCCTCATGCCGATGATGTTTACGGAACTGGAAGGATTTCTTGCTATCGGTAGCCGGGAAGAAGGCCGCTTTCATTACAGCATGGGTAGCCTGTTTTTAACCCAGATAAGTGAAATCGTCGGCACCCGGCTGATTTCATTAATAAAAAACCGTTCATGACGACTGCCTCGCAAAGCCAGTTAACCAGCTTTTTAACCCAGTTGACGGTGGAAAAACGCGCTTCCGCACATACCGTAAGTAGCTACCGGCTTGATCTGGAACGCTTATTAACGTACTACACCGGTAAAAACATCTCCGACTGGACAGCACTGAAACAACAGGATTTACGCGCTTATATTGCCGCCCGCCACCGGCAAGGCATCAGCAGTAAAAGTTTGCAACGGGAGCTATCCGCAATACGCAGTTTTTATGCGTATTTATTAAAGAACCGCTGGGCGGAACTCAACCCCGCCCAGCATGTCAAAGCGCCCAAACAGGCGCGGAAACTGCCGAAAACCCTGAATGTCGATCAAATTAACGGCTTGCTGGACGCCGCCGCCGGTACGCTACTGGAAATCCGTGACCGGACAATGTTCGAGTTATTTTACTCATCCGGCTTGCGCTTGAGCGAATTGAGCGCCTTGGATTTGGCCGATCTCGATTTAACCGCCAAATCATTAATGGTTCGCTCCGGTAAAGGCGGCAAAGCGCGGATTCTGCCTATCGGCGGCAAAGCGATTACCGCCATACGGCAATGGCTACAGGTACGGGATCAGCTCAGCGTAACCGTTGATGCCGCTTTATTCACGACGGCACAGGGTAAACGGATCGGCCAGCGTAATATTCAGCTAAGACTTGAGCAATGGTGCATCAAAAAAGGGATAACGGAACATGTACATCCGCACATGCTCCGTCATTCCTTCGCCAGCCACATGCTGGAATCCAGCCAGGATTTAAGAGCCGTGCAGGAACTGTTAGGCCACAGCAACATCAGCACCACGCAAATTTATACGCATCTGGATTTCCAGCATCTGGCCGCCGTGTACGATAAGGCACATCCGCGGGCAAGAAAAAAATCCGGCTAATCCGTTAATCAACCATTAATCATTAATTAACCGATTTGTTCGGAAAACCACAAAAAATCATTCAGGTAGAGTTTAGCAACCGACTGTTACCATGCCGTCGCGCAAAGCCTGACATCAGGTTTACAATGAGTTTCCCAGCCTTGTCAGCAAAAACATTAAAAACCTGATAAGATAGTATTAATAATTATGCGTAAATTTCCTTTTAATTCAGTCCACTTATCTACAGGAAAGCTAAATGGCAGCTAGTGACCTACTTGATGAAGATGAAAAATCCAGAGGCATTCTTTGGGGGTTTGGCGTTATTTTGCTGATAACCGCGCTGGTATTGGTTTTTCTTGGCGCCTGGTGGGGTAGCGAACCCGAGCAGTTCAGCATCCAGGATGAAGCCATGGAACGAGCCAAGCTGACCAAAACCACGGACATTCCTTTAGGTTACACCTACACCAATACACTGGCGCATATCGCCGAAGTCCTGCTACACAAATCCGGCGGCTACATCACCAACGACGTCGCTCCGCCGGGCGTGTTTCTGGATAACATCTCAAGTTTTGAATACGGCGCATTAATCATGCTGCGCGACGCAACCTCGGCGCTACGTAACCATTTTACCAGAGACCAGTCGCAATCCGACGAAGATCCCGACTTAAAAATCGCCGAGCCTTATTTCTACTACGAGAACGACTCCTGGGCCTTGCCGTCCACTGAAGCCGAATACCAAAAAGGCATCGACTCCCTGCACAAGTACATGACCCGGCTGCAAACCTACGGCGGCAACCTGAAACGGGCACAGTTTTATTCCCGCGCCGATAACCTGTGGCAGTATACCGAGGTGGTCATTAAGCGCTTGGGCAACCTGTCTACCCGTTTAAGCGCCAGTACTGCCGGCGCTGCATTAATACCCGGCCTGGAAATCGTTGAACCGAACGTTGCCGTGCGTAACGCCAAGGTCGCCCCGCTGGCGCAAACGCCGTGGCTGGAAATCGATAACGTTTTCTACGAAGCCCGCGGCGCCAGCTGGGCGTTATTGCATATTCTGAAAGCCGTTAAATACGATTTCCATGACATCCTGCTGGATAAACGGGCGATGAATACGGTCGATATCATGATTAAAGCCCTGGAAAACGCCTTGGCGCCTATCTTAAGCCCCATGGTGTTGAACGGTAGCGGTTACGGCTTATTCGCCAACTACTCCCTGTCCATGGCGACTTACATTGCCCGCGCCAACGCCGCCGCGCTGGACTTACGGGACATTATGAACAGAGGTTAATAGCAATGGATGAACAACTTGAAGAAAACCTGAAAAAAACCAGCACCTGGAAACGCATCTTTTTCATGCTGATTTTCGGCGTGATCGAAGGCGTAGTCAAAATATTATTATGGACGGTGGTATTGCTGCAGATCGCCACCGTGCTGATTACCGGACAACCCAATGAAAACGTGTTGAAGTTCGGAAAAAACTTATCGTTATATATTTACCACATCTTTGCATTCTTAACGTACAACTCCGAAGTGCTGCCCTATCCCTTCTCGGAATGGGAAACCACGGAAGAACTCAACCTGCCGGAACCTAAGCCCAGAAAAACACCCGGAAAATAAGCGACTGGGAGATAAACCCCTGTATGCATTTTTTTATGGGCATTAATGTCCGCAAAGGTATCGAAACCGTTGCGGGAATTGAAAATATAAGGCTGTAGGTACGATTAGCGAAGCGTAATCGTACGCATGTTCAATCGCCTCCTTCAACCTCCATGCTCATATCCCCACACCAATTTTCAGGATAAATGCCTTCCTTTACATAACGATGGAAAGTGGAGTGCGGCCAATCTTTCACCTCCCTTACCAAACCATGCTTCACCGGGTTCCAGTGGATGTAGTCGATATGGTTGTTCAAATCCCGCTCATCCCGTATCGTATGCTCCCAATAGCGCCGATGCCAAACGCCCCGCTCGTTGCGCCGCTTTCGCACCGCCGACAGCCGCTCCTGCTTGGGCAAGCCCTTGGCGAACAGCAGCTTGATCAAACGCCAGCGCGTCGGGTAGTCCGCATCGCCCGCGGGCAATGTCCAAATACAGTGCAAATGGTCAGGCAGCACCACCCAAGCGACAATGTCAAACGGGTACAGCCGCTTCACCCGCCGCACCGCCTCGCGCAAGGTGGCAATTTCCGCCACCAGCAAGTCCCGCTTCCGTTCCAGCAGGGCGACGGTGAAGAAATACGTCCCGCCCGCGACAAAGTTCCGCCGATAATTTGGCACCTCTCACTTCACCTCCGATTCATAAAAAAAGCCTGTGCGTAAGGCGGATTCGGAGCAAAGCGACAATCCGCCAACAACATATCAACATCAGCAAAATATTCACCATTCGCTTCACGGCGGATTGCCGCAAGCGGCGAATCCGCCATACGATTCATCCTTCATACGGCCATGCCCGCTGGTTATTGCGCCTTACGGCCTTGCCCGGAAACACCAGGGCATAACCGGCATGATTGGCTCCGTTCATGGCGGGTTGCCGAAGGCGAACCCGCCTTACGCCGCACCGTTTAATCCACCTTACGAGTTGCAATCAGACTGCTTTTGGCTATCTGTCCAGCGCGCCACTATTTTTCGCGAAAGCTGAAATGGGGTCCAATCCGATTTCAGCAGCGAAAAATGACGTGGCGAGTTTGCCTTCGGCGGCCTGCGTTCGTCCCGCTACAGCCCAAAACACAAAACATCGGCTTCCGCCTTGCTTCGTATTTTGACCTTGCGCGAATGACTTGACGCCGTGTCGTATGGCCTTGCATTTTGACTACGCACTACGCTTGCGCTCCAACTCCGTCAAAACGCCCGGCCTCTACGGCTATGCAGGGGTCGTCGTACATCGCTCGGCTTCGCTCGCTTCCATGTACTCCTTCCCTGTCGAAGTTTTATTGGCCGATATTTGGCTGGAACTGGGGTTTGCTTTTTGCGTGGTTTGTTCAAAAAGCGCTTTATTAGGATGATCCAATGTTTCACCTTCCCCCGAAATTTCGGCTAGACGACCTTTCACGCCAAAGTTAGCGTGACAAGTAGCCCCTATACAACTTATGCTGGGAGGCCTGTCATACGGAGAATTGTTTGTTGTTCTTTGGCTTATCGGTATGACGTAATGACTATTTCTATTGAAATGTACCGCATAAAAACCGAAAAAATGTTCTAATTTTTGCTGGGCTACGTCAGGTGGGTCTGACTCGTAACGCGAAGGTCGTAGGTTCGAGTCCAGTTGCTACCAATTTACGATTAGCGGTTATTGCTGATTTGCTGAATTAAAAGTTAATGATTTTTGATGCAAAAAATCCATATATTTCAGCAAAATAGAGCGAAATAACCGCTTAAATTGGTCTTACAGGGAGTAAATCGTACGATTTCCGACTGATTACCAAATATATAGTTATGAAGCGGAGCGAATAACTATATATTTGGTAGAGGTGAGCTTTTGCCTATTAAAAATTCCAATGCATGGAAAGTAGCTGCTCTTCTTTATAAGGTGTACTACCTTTATCTATTTTTTCTGGTCTCATGACTGGGGGATATAGGACTATATTTATCGATAGCGTATAATTTCCGTTCACAATTCGTTCACAATGATTGTGAACGATAGAAAAATTGTAGGAACAAGCATATAATTCATAACACATCAGTTATGTGATGTAACTAATTGAAAGAAAGGCATTTATTCTTGATTTGTCCGGCGTCAATTATCTTTGCCGGTTTGACGTCAATTACTCTGGCCGGTTTTAGTTTAAAAAATGGGTTACTTTTTACGCGTTGTTTTTTCCGATAGCTTTCTCCTTCAATTTCAATAATGGTGGCATGGTGGATAATTCGGTCAATTGCCGCAACGGTCATCATGGTGTCAGGAAAGATTTGATCCCATTGGCTGAA
>VGVA01000111.1 GCA_016874115.1 Gammaproteobacteria bacterium | reverse complement strand
GTTTTGTGTTTTGGGCTGTAGCGGGACGAACGCAGGCCGCCGAAGGCAAACTCGCCACGTCATTTTTCGCTGCTGAAATCGGATTGGACCCCATTTCAGCTTTCGCGAAAAATAGTGGCGCGCTGGAATTTCACGTTCTTTACCAACCAAGAACAGGAAACACATCATGGGTATTTTAGATACAGTTTTAGGTGTTATTAAAGGGCAAGTTGCCAATAGCGCAGGCGCAAACGCTGCGCCGAGTGCAGCCGGTAACGCCGGCGATCTTTTAGAATCCGTTATCGGCATGATTATCGATCCGAATTCTGGCGGCCTGTCAGGTCTGATCGAAAAAATGGTTGCCGGCGGTTTGGCGGATCAAGTGGCGTCATGGGTTAGCACCGGTAAAAACCTGCCGATTAGCGCCGAGCAACTCCAGGAAGTGCTGGGTTCGTCATTTGTACAAGGATTGGCGGAAAAAGTAGGCATTAATGTTAATGACGTTGCCGGCAGCCTGTCTAAATTATTGCCGCAAGTGATTGATAAATTAACGCCTGATGGCGAAATCCCAGGCGACAACAAATTGCTGGAAGCCGGTTTGGCAGGCTTAAAAAGTTTGCTGAGCGAAAAAGCGTAATATAGATCTAACAGTCAAGGCTTGTCCCGGCGGCAAGCCTTGATGCGGTTTTTGGTTCAGATTTCGCTCGACTATTAATACCTAACGCAGAGGATTAAACGATGGAAAAACCCAAAGTCGCCGCCAACCATCCCAATGTTTGCGAACTGGAAGCCGAAACCTACTATTGGTGCGCCTGCGGCCACAGCGAAAACGGCAGTTTTTGCGACGGTTCGCATAAAACCACCCCGTTTACCCCGCTGAAATTCGAACTGGCTGAAACCAAAACCGTGGCGATCTGCCAGTGCAAACAAACGCGGAATCCCCCGTATTGTGATGGCAGCCACAAAACGCTGTAAAGCGCGTCCTTATTCCGAACAGTATCAATGATAACAATGAAATTGCGGGTTATTTTCTGGACGGGGTTATCCAACACGGGTTTGTAGTCACCTATAGCCCAAACGGGACGAAGTAGCTTTGCCGTACGGGACAACATCTCCCGTCAGGCGTTAGGGCATACTTTGCGGTAGAGCTTGCGCCAAGTTCTATTGAATACCCTTTATTTTTCCGTCAACTTTCTTTACGTTTTAATTAATCAGCCTGATTTTCGACGTCGGTTTTTCGATTAATAACCAGGTTACGGTAGAAATTGCGATGGTCAACGCCAAAATTAACCAGCCTTGCAGCGGCGCGCCTGGCATCAGTTTTTTGATAATCAGCATGGCGGTAAGATGCAGCAGATAAGCGCTAAAACTGATAAAACCCAAAAAGCGCAGGGCGTTTAATTCAAAAAACTTTTTTATCAGACCGCACCCCGCCAAACATGTAAACAAGACCAGTGCCCATAAAAAACCGTATTGCATAAATTGCTTCTGGTAATAGCTGGCCGGTATGTCGGTATTTAGCAGTGTGCGGGTAACCGACGGAATCATACAAAACAGCGTAGCCAATGCCATCATGCCGATAATCTCTACCGCAATCACCAGGTTGCGTTGTGTTCCCAAGCGCTTTTCTTCCCATTGGTGCCAGATCACAGCCAAAAAAGAACCGGTGAAAAAGACCGGTAAATAAGGACCTAGCCTGATGTCGTTGGTCAACGATTGCGCTTGCGGCCAGAGTAGCTGGCTTGCCAGAATCAGACCAATCGTTAATAACGCGGATGGAATGATCCTGTTGTTAAAGAGCAGCGAATACGTTAATGCCAGGATGGGTAAAAGAAAATAATAATGGAATTCAACGATGATGCTCCAGGTCAGTCCTTTACCCTGGATTAATAATAAATGATTAATAAATTCCTTCGGTGTCAGTAAAAAGGGAATGCCGACAGGTGATTTTGCGCCGGTTATTTTCCATAAAAACAGGCTAGTCAACAGTCCCAGCAGCAGATACGCCAAATAAAGCGGATAAATCCGGAAAAAGCGTCTGACAAAATAACTCAGGAGAAAGCGAAGGCTTGCCGCCTTACGGGCTTTCTTGACAAAAGGCAGCGTCAGCAGGAATGAACTCAACACGAAAAACAGGATAACGCCACTTTTGCCGTTGCCGGAAAAATTGGCGAAGGGCAAAAGATAAATGCCCCAGTTGCTGGTATGGCTGAGAATCACCAGCAGCACGGCAAAACCGCGCAACCCGTCCAGCGAATCCATCTGAAATTTCTGGTCCGATAATTCCCTGCCTTGAATCATTAAGCTTGTTCCCTTTAATTAATATGGGGTTTGTTGTTTAATTATCGCATAACTTATTAATGGCACACTTTGACGACATCAACCCGGGAGAGAAAAATGAAATTGAAATTGTTAATCGCATTACTTACGTGCGTGTTATTGCTGGTTACAGGTTGCCAAACAACCGGCACACCCGTTCCAGAAAAAATGGCGTTCCTGGACAGCGTAGTGGGAATTTATAAGGGTGTTATCGCGTCTGCTACCCCTGATTCACCGGGCACGACGAATTTTAGCAAGGATGCCAACGGCAATATCATTGGCGCTTATGAGTATGCCGATGAGCATAATGTGACCGCCAAAGGGACGTTAAAAGATTGTAAACAGACAGGAGATTCAGGCTTGCATTGCCAATGGGTCGATAAGTATGGCACTGGCGACCTCAAGATTACTTTTGACGCCAATGCGAACAAATTTACCGGTGCATGGAATTTGAAAGGTTCAGATTTCACTATGCCGTGGACGGGCGCGAAAGAAGCTTACTAAAACCCAAAACGCATCCCGATAATTATTCACAAAGTACATCGGCAACAAATCCGCTAAAACGACAAAATAACCGTCCAATCAGCCGGATTCCACACCGTTGTTATTGTTAATGCCGCATTCATTGGCTTTACATTCATGCACTTCCACCGTCACATGCACCAGCTTGGGTAGGTTTACGTGATGACGGTCCTGCTGAATTAATTTCTTGTAATAACCCGGCTGTTTTGGTTGATGAGTAACCACGGAAATAATGGCGGCAAAGTGGTCTGGGCCGACTCGCCACACATGCAAATCGGCAATGCGGTTGTCGGCATCGTTTTCGATGATGTTTTTAATGGCGGTCTTGTGCTTTACCGCGATGCTTTCGTCCAGCAACACAGGGCTGGTTTCTTTCATTAATGAAATAGCCCAGCGCGAAATGATTAATCCGCCGACAATGCCCATGGCCGGATCCAGCCAGTGCCAGCTGTAAAATTTACCGGAATACAGTGCAATCAGTGCCAGCACGGAGGTGAGCGCATCCGCCAGCACGTGGAAATACGCCGCCCTTAAGTTGTAGTCATGGTGATGATGTTCATGTTCATGATCGTCGTCATGGTCGTGGGTATGACTGTGCGAATGTTCATGATGATGCGAATCTTTCAACAACAACGCGCAGATTAAGTTAATGAATAGACCGAACCCGGCAACCAGCAGCGCATGATCGAATTGAATATGGCGGGGTGTTAATATGCGTTCAACCGATTCGGCCAGCATTAATAACGCCACCACACCCAGCGCGACCGAGCTGGCAAAGCCGCCCAATACGCCGACTTTGGCGCTGCTGAAAGCAAAAGTCTGGTCGTGAGCATGGCGTCGGGAATAGCGGTAAGCGTAGAGAGTTATCATAAACGCGGTGACATGCGTACCCATGTGCCAGCCGTCGGCCAGCAAGGCCATCGAGCCGAACACCATGCCGGTCGCGATTTCCAGAATCATCGTCAGCAAAGTCAACACCAACACCAGCCGTGTTCTGCGCTCGCCTTTGCGATTGTGAACAGCAAAATTATGGTCGTGTTGCAGTTGATTAATTTTTTCTACGTGCATCATTATTGTTCGGTATTTGCTAAAACCAAAAATGTACGCCAGCCACAAACCGGGTTTCTTCCGGTTTACTGCGCGCCCGCGCGGATAACATCAGCTGCCGCACCGAAAGTGCTGGCCCATTCTATGCCGATATACGGCGCAAATTCACGGTAAAATTCATAACGCAAACGCAGTCCGGCTTCAATATTGGATAAACCGCTACTCGCTAAACGGGAGAGATCGCGTTGGCTGTAAAAGTTCATCTCAATACGCGGCTGCAAGACTAATTTCTGGGTAAACAACATGTCGTATTCGGTTTCAAGACGGAAAGCCGTGCGGCCTTCCTCGCCGACATACCCCGTCGCTTCGATATAAATCCAGTACGGTGCATAACCCTGAAAACCGAATGCGCCCCAGGTGCGTTCCGCACCCAAACCGCTGTCGTACCGCGGATGCTTAAATGCGTATCCCAAAAGGCTGTCAACGCATGCGCCCACAGCAGCTCATTGCGGGCGTTTTTGAAAGCGCCCCCGTCGATTTCGCCTTCGGCGCGAACCAGTACTTTATCATAATCCAGTCCGTACCAGGCTTGCCAGTCGTAGGTCATGGAAAAATCGTCGCGCGCACTGACGCCTTCCAGACGGTCGACGATGACCGAACCCAACAGGTCATGATCGCCCATTTTAGGTCTCTCACAACTCCGTTACACCTGACGCTGATCGCGGTGTCCGGGTACGGCCAACGGCAAAGCGGGAATCGTGAGGCATATTCCCTGTTGTTTTTGGGTCCGCCGCAGCCGGTATTGCCGCAACGGATCTACAGTCTCGGCCATGCCGGGATGGGAGAGCTGAAGATTTTTCTGGTGCCGATCGGCTATCAGCAGGACGGTATAGGTTATGAGGCGGTGTTTACTTAATGATTTTATTGTAATAACACAGGTATTATTAATAAGCGTAATCACATTTGTCTTATTTATGTCATAATCCCTAGGAATTTTAATAAGTGAAATTTTACGGCGAGAAATGCTGTAATTACTAAATTCTTAGTGCTTCAACACCGGTTCTTACACCTTTTCAAACATTATTCGCGTGGAAAAAGTAGACGTTTTTGATCTGATTGAGCGTATGTCGGTATTAATACGCTCGGAAGAGCGTGAAAAATGCACCGCCGTCGGCATTCAATCGGTTCATTTACAAGTGCTGAATTATTTGTCGAGGTGCAACAAGTTCAGCGATACTCCTGCGGCGCTGACCAATTATCTGGGCATGACCCGCGGCACGGTGTCGCAAACGTTGTCGTTGCTGGAGAAAAAAAATTATATCAAGAAAACCGCGGACATTAATGATAGACGAGTCGTCCATCTTCAACTGATGCCGGAAGGCCAAACAGTTCTTGAAAAAGCCAAGCCAGCCGAGTTATTTATCAAGGCGACGACCTTGCTGGAAAAAAAGAAGACATTACCGATGTTGCCGCCGGTTTCGATAAAGCATTAACCGCCTTGCAAAAAGCCAACAATGCGCAATCGTTTGGCGTCTGTAAAACCTGCCATTACTTTACCGCGACGGATAATGGAAATTTGTGCGGTTTATTCAAGCAGCCTCTTAGCCAAGAAGAAAGCGAAAAAATTTGCCAGGATCATACCGTTATCCTGTGGTGGTTGTAATCTATTGATATACCCTTGCCGGTTTTAACACGCGTTAAATCGCTTCGTCTCCCGATTCGCCCGTACGGATACGGATGATTTGTTCGACATGAGTAACAAAGATTTTGCCGTCGCCGATTTTTCCGGTATTGGCGGATTGACAAATTGCATCGATCACGTTCTGTAAATTATTGTCGGAAACTACGATTTCCAGTTTTACCTTGGGTAGAAAATCCACTACGTATTCCGCGCCGCGATAAATTTAGGTATGGCCTTTTTGCCGTCCGAAGCCTTTTACTTCTGTGGCGGTCATCCCGGATACACCCGCTTCGGAATGCGCTTCGCGCACTTCATCCAGCATGTGCGGTTTGATAATTGCGGTTATTAATTTTACTGTTTCCCCTTCGCTGTTTAATATTGTTATCCTGTCTAACTTATTGTTATTAATATAGTTAATGAAATTTTGCTGTTGTCGTTATACTCTTTTTAGTCATTAACGGTCGTTAACGACCAAACAAGAATGAATGTAAAATTGTGCTTTTGAATCGAATCTATTGCCAGAATATTGTTTTATTATATTTTCGATTCGTAAATGTACTCTGTAAAAGCTACGCACTATTAGAGCTTTAATTTTCTTTCAGTCAATTACGTTTTCACCTATGATTTTCCCTTTATCCCTCACAAACTGAATCATCGCAATGAAAAAAATTAATAGTATCTGTATCTATTGCGGTTCCAGTTCGGGTCGCCGGGAAGCCTATGCCGAATCGGCTTATGCCATTGCCGCGGCGCTAACCCGCAGAGATATTTCGCTGGTATACGGCGGCGCCAGTATCGGCATCATGGGTCAGGTGGCGGATCGGGTTTTACAGCTGGGTGGCAAGGTTATCGGAGTGATACCCAAGGCGCTGGCGCATAAGGAAGTCGCTCACGAAAACTTGACGGAATTGCACATTACCCAATCCATGCATGAACGAAAGTTACGCATGACTGAACTGGCGGACGGCTTTATTGCGTTGCCAGGTGGAATCGGTACCCTGGAAGAATTATTCGAGATTTGGACGTGGGCGCAACTTGGGTTTCACGATAAGCCTTGCGGCTTGTTGAATGTCGCCGGATATTACGATTCGTTAATTCAATTTCTGGATCATGTTCAGGCCGAACAATTTGTGAGACCCCAGCATCGAGATATCTTAATGGTGGAGTCCGAATCTGATGCGTTACTGGATCGCTTTACTCATTATCAGCCGCCTGAGATCAAACGGTGGGTAAGCCGAAACGATACGTGAAAAAATGGTTAATGTGTGTATCAATAATCCCATATTAAGACTCATCGGATTGGACGAATTTATAGCCTCGTTTGAAAAATTTCTGCTCAAAATAATTTGGGATTAAGTATATTCACCAGCGGCCGTTATTAAGAATGCAAATCTATTTTGTCTGCAGATACCAGTTAATGATGGCGTTTTTCAAATTTATCAAATTGGCCGGTTACGTATTAATTCTTAATATTAATCATACCGCCAGATTGTTACTCTCAAGATAACAGCTTAGTTGAGTCGCTAACGGCAAGAATATTAATCGTTTATTAGGCTTAGAACCGGAGTATTTTACAAGCAGAAGTTAAAAGCTTCGGAAGATCATTAATGATTATAGCTGACAGTAAACAAAAGCCTTTTAACTCAAATACCTTGATTAATGGCTGACATCATTCTGTAAGGTTTTGAAGATCAGGCCAGCCAGTTTTGCCGAGTTGTCATAGGTATAATTCACTGTTCCGTCCATTAGCATGCCCTGATCGAAGTCTCTGTCGTCTTCGAATTGGCTGATGGTAACGGCGGTTTGATTGTTGCTTTCGTCCAATTTTAGTAAGTAGGTGGATGCATTGTTTATGCCGAATAGTCCGTCCAGCAGCCCGCCGGTCTTAGGCAACCTGATAGCGGCCTTCTTTCCGGTTTTTGCCGATAATCTTTAATTCATTTAACAAGACAGCCTTGCCGACCAGCACCCAGGCTTCATCCATGTTACGTTTAATTTTTATTTTCGTGTCCTTGCCTTCAATCTGGTAGACATCGGAAAACAGGCCTTTGTTGCCGCTTGTGTCAGAAGCTTCGGCTTGCTTGGTTTCTGTCGCTTTGCTGATTTCAGCAGACTTATTGTTACTGTCGTGACCGGGTGGTTTTTCCAGGCCAGAAAGATCTTGATGGCGGGGTTCTGATGTTCCAGCACAGCCGATAAGCAATGGAATAAGCTGTAAGAAATCTCAGGGTTGTTTACAGAGTGGTTGATTAAAATATTGGTAGAGTATTTCATAAGGAGTTGAATTATTCAAAGCCTTGTGTGGTTTGACGGTGTTATAGAAGTTGATGAAACGGTTCAATTGCAATTGTCGGTCGAAGTTATCCTTGAATTCGGTTTTCACATGCCACATCTCCATCAAGGTGCGGATGACCCGTTCGGCCTTGCCATTGGTTTGCGGGCGG
>VGVA01000110.1 GCA_016874115.1 Gammaproteobacteria bacterium | reverse complement strand
GGCAGAACGCCGATGGAAACATTGCTCAGTGGGAAACTGATTTGGGACGAAAAAAACTTGAACCAAATCTAACCTGACAGCCACCCTGAAAATTCGGTAACTGTCAGATCAGGTTTGAGCTAGTACAGGCTGAATCGTTTGATCGCCGCTGAACAAGTCGACCGGCAGGTTCGCAGCCTCAACTACCAACTCAAGGCGGCCCGTTTTCCCATTCATCGTGACTTGCTCCAGATTGATTGGTCGGAAACGCCTTTGCAAAAAGCCCGTATCGAACAACTGGCGACAGGCCATTTTATGGAACAGGCCTACAACCTGATCCTGGTCGGCGGCACCGGCACCGGCAAAACCCATTTGGCCACCGCCATAGGCATAGCGGCCATTCACCAAGGCAAACGGGTGCGCTTCTACGAAGGAGTACATGGAAGCGAGCGAAGCCGAGCGATGTACGACGACCCCTGCGTAGCCGTAGAGGCCGGGCGTTTTGACGGAGTTGGAGCGCAAGCGTAGTGCGTAGTCAAAATGCAAGGCCATACGACACGGCGTCAAGTCATTCGCGCAAGGTCAAAATACGAAGCAAGGCGGAAGCCGATGTTTTGTGTTTTGGGCTGTAGCGGGACGAACGCAGGCCGCCGAAGGCAAACTCGCCACGTCATTTTTCGCTGCTGAAATCGGATTGGACCCCATTTCAGCTTTCGCGAAAAATAGTGGCGCGCTGGATCTCAAGACTTTGACATGACAGACTTTACACCGTACTCCGCCATACTCGGCGGCGCGCTGATCGGCCTTGCCGCAGCGCTGTTACTGATTTTTAATGGCCGCATTGCAGGCATCAGCGGCATTGTTTGGAATACGATTACACAAACCGGTTGGGAGCGCGCCTGGCGGCTCTTTTTTTTACTCGGTATTGTTGGCGGTACTTACGGCTGGTTTTTACTATCCGGCGAAACACCGCCGATCCGCACCGGTTTTTCTACTCTAAAGCTAATAAGCGCCGCCTTACTGGTCGGCATCGGCACCCGGCTTGGCTCAGGCTGTACCAGCGGCCACGGTATTTGCGGGTTAGCGCGATTTTCCAAACGCTCATTAATCGCCGTGGTGACGTTCATGTTTACCACCATGTTAACAGCCGGAGTATTGCGCCATGCGCTCTAAGTTTGCATTCTTCCTGATCTCGCTGCTGAGCGGACTGTTATTTGGCGTCGGCTTAGCCATTTCCAAGATGATTAATCCGGAAAAAGTACTTAATTTTTTGGATATTTTCGGAACCTGGGACGCCAGTTTAATATTGGTGATGGCATCCGGCTTGTTGATTAGCGCCGCTGGCGTATATTGGGTAAAACGCCGCGGCAATGCAATTAATGCCGATCTGCAACTGCCCACGAAAACAGAGATCGACGGCCGTTTAGTTACCGGCTCCGCCTTATTTGGGATCGGCTGGGGCTTGGCGGGTTATTGTCCCGGCCCGGTTGTAGCGTCTTTGGCCTATGGAAATACCGAAGCGATGTTGTTTGTGCCGGTCATGATTATCGGCTTTTATTTAGGCGAACAGATCGAAAAACGTTGGCTGTAGCTATTAATGGGCGTTGTCCGCCGCAAACGGCTTAAACAAGCGGACAGGCTTTACAATCTGTCCGCTCTAAAGAAGGGATTTTACTTGGCAGGGGCTGTTTCTTTTGGAGCTTCCGGCTGGGCAGGCTCGGCAGGCGCTGTAGGTTGAGCGGCGGCGCCTGCAGCTTCTTCAGCCTTCTTCTTCGCAGCAGCTTCTTTCTTAAGCCTGATTTTTTCAGTTTTTTTGGCTAAAGCTTCCCTTTGTTCCGCTGCCCGTTTTGCAGAGATGGGTCCGGTTTCATAATCTTCTGCTTGGCTTAGTGCGGGAACGCACAAAGCTGAAAGTAAAACCAATAACAACGGCAGGGTAATTTTTTTCGACTTCAAACTCATGGTGTTCACCTATTAACTAGTTAATTATCAAAGATTAATACAACTTAGCTTATTTCATCATATGCAACTCTATAATAAGTATTCCTGCTATTAATAGCAACGCTATTCCACAAAACTGCATCCGGTTAGACAAGACGATTAATGCCTGATTCATTATCTAACGAATCAGCCATAATCCGTTTGATTTAAATCAAGATCTTAATTTACAAAAGCACAATAGAACAAAATTTACGTTTGCCAGCGCCCGCTTAATACCGTCGCCCATTTGCCCAACGATTTCAAAAAAGTCGAAAAATTAATCACCCACCACACCGCCGCCGCGCCGTATCCGTAATAAACGGCAAACAGCCAGCAACAGGGAATCCGCAGAAGATTTAACGGCGCCGACCAATAAAAAATCGCTTTCGTTCTGCCTGCACCGCTTAATATACCTTCTGCCAAAGCTTCATAGGCTACAAATAACTGCGAAAACGCCAGTACTTGAGCATACAGAACCGCTTGTTTCAAAACGATGGCGTCATTGGTAAAAAAACCGGCTAACCACTCTCCGCTCCACCAGAATATTACCGACGCCAATAAGCCAAATACTGTTACCAACCCAAAAGCAAGACGGATAGCTCTTTTAGCTTCGATTAACGCCCCTGCCCCTAAACAACGCCCGACAATGCTGGCTATCCCTAAGGAAAATCCCCAAAATACCGGCCAGGTAAAACCTTCCAGCACGGAAAAGCCGATTCCTAGCGCTGCATTAACCGCCGGTCCCAAGGGTGAAATGACCCAACGCAGCAAAGCCCAATACACACCGGCAAACACGAGCGCACCCCAGCACATCGGTAAACCGACTGTAATAATCCGCTTCACCTGAGCATTCAAGCAGAATGTCCTGTTATCAAAATTTGTCACTTTCGGCAGTATTAATAAACCGGTCAACACAGCAATGCCTTCGCTGATACCGGTCGCCATCGCCGCTCCGCCAATACCCAAATGAAGACTATAGATGCATACCGGATTCAGCACAAAGTTCAGCACCGACGACAATATTTGCAGCAATAACACAAGCTGAGTGCGCCCGTAGGCTATCAACACGGCATCCAACGTCGGCATGACGGCTTGCGGCAAACAGAACAACGCATGCCAGCGCAAGTAGGTTTCCGCCTGTCTGGCCAGATCATGCCGTAAGCCCATACTTTTAGCCGTCCATGGCGCCAGCAACCCGCTGGTGCTTAAAATGATTAATCCGGCCAGCACGGATGCCGTTAATGCGCAGCCGATCAAGCGACGCTGCTCCAGAATATTGCCGCTGCCCACGGCGCGGCTCACCAGAGCAATCGCGCCTGCCGAAAAAATACTGTAGAACGCAAAAAAGGCGATTAATACGAATGAACAGGAAGCGATGGCGGCTTGCGCATCGACACCCAGCCATTGGACCGCATATTGGTCGATAACGCGATACGCGTTGTTCAACATCGCCGACAAGGCGGCAGGTAACGTCAGATACAACAGACTTTTCGCGCTGATGCTATCAAACCGGGCAGTCTCCGCCATAAGACGTTAGCTAGCGCACATTAGAGGTAAGCAACACTGGGGAAGTTTTGCATTATTGATTGTTACTGCCCGATTAATTAGAAAATTAGCAGAAATTGTAACGACTAATGATCCTGTGCAGTTAATTATTATTGAGCTGCTAATACTGATTAATTTTCTGGTTTGCGTACGCCACAGGTTAACGATTTCTTCGACATTCAAGTCATCCGGCCCCAAACGCCAACCGCCATAATAATCGACGTCGTTACTTTTCGGTTCCGGATTAGGCCGGTAGATTTGCACCCGCGTCGGCAACGGCGCGGCTTCGCCCAGTACTAACGCTTCGCCGCGTCCGAGCGACGACAGAATGTCGGTCAGATCGCCTTCCGCTTCCGGCACCAAGCCTTTAATATAGGCCTGATCGTCCGGGTTACTGGTGCGCAAACAAATGAAAGAGCCGCATTGCGCCAGCATGGTTTCCGACAATTCCATAGGCCGCTGGCTGACTACGCCGATGGAAACGCCGTATTTCCGGCCTTCTTTGGCGATACGCTCCATCATCTTTTTGGTGCCCTCAAACTGGCCGCCTTTTTCGCGCGGAATGTATGCATGAGCTTCTTCGCAGATTAATGTGATCGGAAAATCGCGCCGACTCGGATTCCAGTAATTGAATTCGTAGGCCAAACGCCCGACCTGAGCGGACACCGCAGGCCGAACATCGGTCGGTACAGAACTTAAATCGATCACGGTAATATTGGCTTTTTTCTCGCCCAGACCGATAAACTGGCGCAGCAAATCCGCCATGCTGGCGGAATGGTTACGGTGTTTGGGTTTAAGCAGAAAATCATAGCGAACGTCGTTAAAACGGCTTTGCATTCTAATCAGAAATTCATCGAATTGCCCGAACAACGCACCGACTGACTTGCCGAAATCTTTGCGTTCCTCGTTGGCGTTTTTGAACTGCATGTACATTTCCGCTAACGGAAAATAGATCGGCGTATCGATAGATACCGACGCCAAACCGATTTGCTTGGCTTCTTTCCGCTTTAACTGCTGTAAAACTTCCCGCATGAACGACATCTGCAAGGTGGCGCCTTTGTCTTCACGGTCGATAAACAAACCCACCAGTTCGGCGTAAGTCATCATCCAGTACGGCATTTCCATTTCCATCGCATCGACATATTGCACCATGTCGTCAGGAAATGCCGATTGAATATTGCCCAGTTTATCCTTCCAGCAATACTCGCCATGCAGATCGAGCATGATAATGTGCGCTTTGGGCATTGCCTTGATGGTGTTTTGAATCAAGCTGGTGACCGTCCACGATTTCCCCGCGCCGGATTGCCCGACAATCGCAAAATACCGACCAAACAAGGCTCTGAGATCCAAACTCAGATGGTAGTCCTTATGGGAAGCCAGCTGACCGATGAAAAAATTGTATTCCCGGAACTTGGAAAAAATCGCATTAATTTCTTCCAGGCCGACAGCATACACTTTGGCTCCGGGCGTCGGATAATGCCGGACGCCTCGCAGAAATGCACCGCTTTCCTGAATTTCGCCGACCGGAATTAAAGCGATAAAGCGATCCGTATACCGTTGACCCTCGGCATCGAAGCGGTCTTCGCCCCAGGTTTTAAAAATTAACGCCAGTACACTGATGTGATTCTGTCTGATAACCGTATAGGATCCTATTTGTCCTGCCAGCATGTCTTCGCCGTCGATATTAATCAGCGGCAAATCGCCCAAATGCTCTTCGGCAATGCGCGCTTCCATGCCGTCGCCACGTACTTCTGTCAGATAACCGATAAGGATACTACTTTGTTGTCCCGCCATAACTCACCCTTTGCATAATTAATGAATACAAGATTAGACCAGTTTTAACGGGCGGGAAGCGATAATCCCTTTAACCTGACAGGGCGGCAGCGATTAATCGGTTATTAATCGCCATAAATTACAAGAAAACAGCGTTGCCGCTTTATTCCCGTCCCGGTAAAAACGGCACAAAGCTGACGGCTTCGAATTCTTCAATTTCGTAACCGTTAACGGTACGAGTAACGCGTTGCAATTCCTGACTGCCGGGCTTACCGATGGGAATGACCATCATGCCGCCGACCGCCATTTGTTCCAGCAAGGGTTCAGGAATTTCCGGCGGCGCGGCGCTGACCAGAACGCCGTCAAACGGCGCATATTCCGGCCAACCCCAACCGCCGTCATTGTGAATGAAACTGACGTTTTTGATTTTTAAGTCCCAAAGATGTTCTTTAGCCTTGCGTTGCAATGGCAAAATCCGTTCGACCGTATACACATGCTCGGCAAACTGCGCCAGAATGGCCGTCTGATAACCGCAACCGGTGCCGATTTCCAGTACTTTCGTCAAATTGCCCTGTTTCAACAATAATTCGGTCATCCGTGCGACGATATACGGCTGGGAAATCGTCTGGTTATAACCGATAGGCAATGGATTATCTTCGTAAGCGCGGCTGGCCAGCGCTTCGTCCACAAAAATATGACGAGGCAAATCGCGCATCACATCCAAAACTTTACGATTGCGTATACCTTGTTCAATCAGCCTGTTCACCATGCGTTCGCGGGTGCGCCGCGACGTCATGCCGATTCCTTGCAGGCTTTGGTTCATCATAAAGTCTCCTCCGGCAACCAGGAATTAATTAATTGAATACGGTCGTACCAGGTCAAGTCCAATTGCAAGGGCGTTACGGATACATAGCGATTGCTGATTGCATAAAAATCGGTGCCCGCCCCCGCATCCTGCTGCGCACCGGGGGGACCCACCCAATATAGCAAACGCCCACGCGGATCTTTGCCCGTAATTACAGGCTCAGACTTGTGTCGCTGGCCGAGCTTGGTGGCTTGGTAGCCTTTCAATTCATTAATAGCCACATCGGGCACATTTACATTCAAAATGGTATCCTTGGGCAAGGGTTTTTCAATCAATTGCTTTAGTAAAACAACCGCAACCTGGGCGGCAGTGTCAAAATGTTTCAGCTCATTACAGTCACCGGCCAGGGAAATCGCCACTGCAGGCAAGCCCAAAAACCGGCCTTCGGTCGCCGCCGCAACTGTACCGGAATACAGCACGTCATCGCCCAGATTGCCGCCGTGATTAATGCCCGCGAAAACCATGTCCGGTTCTTTTTCCAGCAAGCCGGTAATCGCCAAATGGATGCAGTCTGTCGGCGTACCGTCGACTTTTATAAAACCGTTCTCCCCTACCGAAGCCCGAAGAGGCATTTCCAGCGTTAATGAATTACTGGCTGCACTGCGGTTTCTGTCTGGTGCGACTACGTCGATATCGGCATGTTGACCCAAAGCTCTTGCCAAAACCGACAGTCCCTCAGCCAAATAGCCGTCATCATTGCTCAACAAAATGTGCATTAATCGTCACCTTGCCGGTAATTACCTTATTAATTTCTGCGATTTGCCCAAATCAAGCAAAAGTGGCTTAAAACGCTTGTTTACACCCAGCAAACTGCGTTTAAGCGTCAATTTTTCCCTTGTCTTTTCTGCGCTCATGACGTTAAGTAACAACCTGATATAAAATCGACAATAGTAACAATTTTGTAAAACAAAACCAGCACTTGTGACAAAAAAAATCATTAATAACGACGATATTGATTTGTTCCGGCAAACCGTGGGCAATGTCCGTTCGCTTAATCACGATAAAGTCGTACACGTTCCGCCCCGCCCCAAGCCGAAACCGATACAGCAAGATACTGATTTACAAAGCGTTTGGCTAACTGTTAATGAGTCCGACATAAGCGATGTAGGACATGAAGAATCGTTAAGCTTTACCGCTCCCGGCATTCAACAAGCCGTACTGGCGAAATTACGCAAGGGTAAGTTCGGCATTCAAGGGGAAATCGATTTACACGGGTTGACCGGTAATGTCGCAAAGGTGCAATTGACTGCTTTCATCCACGCCAGCGTAAACGCAGGCCACCGGTGCATTCATATCATCCACGGCAAAGGCTACCGGTCAGCAGACAGCCAGCCTATCTTGAAAAATAATATTAATCGCTGGCTGCGTAAGCACAAAGATGTGCAAGCGTTTTGTTCCGCACCGGCTAAGCATGGCGGCGCCGGTGCTGTGTATGTATTATTGAGAAAATCGGCAGATAATCTTGAACTCTTTGATTAACGGATTAATGTAATTTAGAGTCTGTTGACAATTAATATGAGATAATTACGCCAATTAATTGAATAGGTTGGCGAATGTTAAGAAAGATGCTGCGGGATGACCAGTGGGAACGGATTGAGCAGATGTTGCCGGGCAAAAAGACTGATCGGGGACACACGGCGGCGGACAACCGGTTGTTCGTGGAAGCGGTGCTGTGGATAGCCAGGACAGGTTCGCCGTGGCGGGACTTGCCAGACGAGTTTGGCTTTTGGAACAGCGCCTACAAGCGTTTTGCGCGTTGGTCGGATGCGGGAGTGTGGCAACGGGTGTTTGCGGAATTGTGCAAAGACGCTGATTTTGAGGAAATATTCATCGACAGCACCATTGTCCGTGCCCACCAGCATG
>VGVA01000109.1 GCA_016874115.1 Gammaproteobacteria bacterium | reverse complement strand
CGTATGGCCTTGCATTTTGACTACGCACTACGCTTGCGCTCCAACTCCGTCAAAACGCCCGGCCTCTACGGCTACGCAGGGGTCGTCGTACATCGCTCGGCTTCGCTCGCTTCCATGTACTCCTTCATTGTTATATTTACTGCTTAGCACCCAGCATCATACTGCTTTCAAGAAAGCCGGTCAAAACTTCTCTACAATTTCAAATCATTAATAATTAAAGGCTGTATCGGCTTAAGCGATCAGTAATTGCCAAGACCGTTAAGCGCCAAGAAAGGTTAGTCCCATTCCAGGATTTTCCACATATTTATGCGGGATCCACGATCCATATCGGTGCCTCTGACGTCAATATTGCCGTCGCCGTCGGCATCGATAAAGTAATACGGCGGCCCGATATCGGGCACTACTTTAATCATGTACAAGCGCCCGCCCAAGCGGTATTCCTGGATGGTTTTTTTGCCTTTGCGGATAATACTGATATCCGGCTCCATTTCTTCCCCGTCTTGCACGGGCAGGGGCGGTTCCGGCACTTCCGGCACAGGATCGAGCGTCGGCGGACGTTCATCGACCGCCAACACAGGGAATGCGATAAAAAAGCTAAGGATTAATAACCGGCGCATGTCGAATTCACAACTTTGGAGAAAGTCTTATCTTATTACATTCTGGCCGATTTGCCCGCTGAAAAAAGGCGCTGCTGCAGGGTTTTAGATTTTTTATGGCGTCAAAAATATTAATTTATTAATGAATTCAATAAATTAATCCCTACAACAAAGCGTTTCCATACGATCATATTTTCAGTATAACGACAAGTTAACGCCATTAGTTACCGGACAGCACCGTTTTTAACGACTGCCGCATCGACCGGTTAACTGCGGATACCGTCACCTTCAGGCTATTAATCAGCTCCTGCCCGATCGAATTATCGCGGCTGTATTTTTTGCCGCCGACCTGATTTAGCACCTGTTTTTTGGCTTCCAGCCAGTCGCGCATTTCATAGCCCGGATAAAAATTCCGTTTTTCTGCCAGATAATACGCGGCTTCCGCAATCATGTCGTCTAGGTTGACCGGATACGTTTGCGGCTTAGCGGTTAAATCCGCCGCCATACCGAAACGGATTAACGGCAACAATGTTTGCGGCGAACAACCTTTAATGCCGATGGCTTTTGGCGCAAGCACCAGCTTGGTGCCAAACAATTTATCCCAAACCGACAATACCGCGCCGAAGTTACGGTCGTGTTCGCTCCGTTCGGTGGAATGGTGCACCCGGTGCAACTCCGGCACGATAATGAATTCACCCAACGCCCGCTCCAGCCTGAACGAGATATTGGTATGGTGAAACAGAATGCTCAGCGTGGTTAGCGCTTCAATCGCCAAAAAAACGATTTTATCGATGCCCATGACCACGATTAATAAGGCTTTCAGGCAGTTGGTGGAAATGATTTCCAGAAAATGCAAACGGAAAGCCGTGGAGGTGTTCAGGTACGGATCGTTATGATGCACATGGTGAAACATCCACGAAGGAGTACATGGAAGCGAGCGAAGCCGAGCGATGTACGACGACCCCTGCGTAGCCGTAGAGGCCGGGCGTTTTGACGGAGTTGGAGCGCAAGCGTAGTGCGTAGTCAAAATGCAAGGCCATACGACACGGCGTCAAGTCATTCGCGCAAGGTCAAAATACGAAGCAAGGCGGAAGCCGATGTTTTGTGTTTTGGGCTGTAGCGGGACGAACGCAGGCCGCCGAAGGCAAACTCGCCACGTCATTTTTCGCTGCTGAAATCGGATTGGACCCCATTTCAGCTTTCGCGAAAAATAGTGGCGCGCTGGAAAACATCGTAATGATGGCACACCCGATGCCACGCATAGAGCAGCAAATCCATCGCTAAAAACGCCAGCAAAAACCGTAACCACGGCCCGGAAATACCTTGCAGCAATCCATAGCGGGAATAACGTTCCGCCAGTATAAACAAAGCGGACGCCGAACACACCGATATCACGACGCTGTTAAAGGCGAACAGACTGATGTTTGTGCGGTACGATTTCCGCCATAATTTTGCCGGATATTTCAGGTGCGGAAAGCGGTGCTCCAGTTTGGCAAGCACGACAAAACACACCAACAGGCCGAAAGCAGCGCTTTCCCCGGTCAACTTGATGGCGCTGAAATCCGGCCAATTAATGCCCGTAAGTGTTAATAGAATATATGTCAGGTAGTCGTTTAACAAAATAACCTCCTTTAATAACTGTGTTCCTGTTAATAACTCTAGCGATGTTGAATGACAGGCGGATGACGGACTCGTAATGCTCTCCACCTCTCGCCAGCTCCAACATTGGCGTGATACCCGTTTTGCGCTACCGATAATGCTGACAACGCAATCGCTTTATTAATAAGAAAGCATATCCCATGCCATGCCGACAAAAAGCCTTCATAACCACAGAAAGTTTCGTTATTAATTGATTAATAAAAGATTTTAAAATTATTCGAAAATAATAAAGCATTAATAGCTGTTGTTTTTTGCAGCCATTTAAACCAAATGCACCACAATGAAATAGTTAATCAGCAACACGCCTATATTTTGTGACTCAAAAACAACAATCAGGTTTTCGGCTGCCGGTAAATACATAAGTTCACTAGAGTTAATAGTCAGGATTTTCTGTAAAGTTAGGGGTGGGGCATTTTCTCCATTAAAATAGATTGTAATCATTTGACTCGGCATTAATGCTTATGGAATTCATCGCCCAATTTTTCGATTTTATTCTTCACCTTAATACCCATCTTGCAGCCATTTTGGCGCAATACGGTACGCTGACCTACGCCATTTTGTTTTTGATTATTTTTTGCGAAACTGGCCTGGTGGTCATGCCGCTGCTGCCGGGCGATTCGTTGCTGTTTGCCGTCGGCGCGCTGGGCGCCAGCACGGGCAAGCTGGATGTTTATCTATTAATTATTCTATTAATCGGCGCGGCATTAATAGGCGATAACGTAAACTATATTGTCGGCAAATTTTTCGGCGCAAAAGTTAAAGAACGTGAAAAAATCGGCTTCTTCAAACGCGAATATATTGATAAAACGGAAGATTATTACGCCAGATTCGGCGGCAGAACGGTCATCATCGCCCGCTTTATCCCCATCGTCAGAACCGTTGCGCCGTTTGTCGCGGGCGCGGGCAATATGCGTTACCTGCGCTATCTGGCATTTTGCGTTACCGGCGCGATTTTATGGGTCGGTGGATTAATCATGTTAGGCTATCAGTTCGGTAATCTGGACTTTGTAAAAAAGAACTTCGAGCTGGTCATCCTGAGCATCATCGCCGTTTCGCTGCTGCCGCTCATTATCGAAGTCGGCCGCAATTACCTAGCTAAACGTAATTAATCAATAGCTTATGAAGGGAAAAATTGTTTTTTAAGCTATGCTTTAAGTTATTTGCATTCCACCCGACATGACTACACATTCCACAGATCACGATCAAAAACTACAAGCCGGATTAATCCTTGCCGCCATCGGCGTTGTTTTCGGCGACATCGGAACTAGCCCGTTGTATGCGCTGAAAGAGGTCTTCCACGGACACGACATACCCATCGACCAAAGCCACGTGCTAGGTGTGCTGTCACTGATCTTCTGGTCATTAACATTGGTCGTGACGATTAAATACGCCATCTTCATTATGCGCGCCGATAACAAAGGCGAAGGCGGCATCATGGCGTTAATGACACTTGCCATGCACGGTTCGCGCGACAATCCGGAGCGGATGAAGATAATCCTGACATTGGGTTTGCTGGGCGCAACCTTGTTTTACGGCGACAGTATCATTATTCCTGCAATCTCTGTGCTCAGCGCGGTGGAAGGCTTACAGGTTGTTGCGCCAAATCTGGATTCTTTCATCTTGCCGATAGCACTGGCGGTGTTGAGTGTCTTGTTCATTATCCAGGCCCGCGGTACCGGCGCAGTCGGCAAGATATTTGCGCCGGTCATGTGCCTGTGGCTTGGCGTACTGGCGGTAATGGGTATCATTAATATCCTGCACAACCCGGCCGTATTAATGGCGATTGATCCCTACCACGCCGTACATGTGTTGTGGGATTTGGGCTGGCGCGGCTTATTAATCATGGGTTCCGTGGTGCTGGCGATAACCGGCGCGGAAGCGTTGTACGCCGACATGGGACATTTCGGCCTGAAACCCATTCGTTTTGCCTGGCTGGGCTTCGTGTTTCCGGCTTTGCTTCTCAACTACTTCGGTCAGGGGGTGTTATTAATCGCTAATCCGGAAGCCATTCAAAATCCGTTTTATCTGCTCGCACCGGGGTGGGCGTTATATCCTTTATTAATTTTATCCACCTTAGCCACCGTTATTGCTTCGCAAGCGGTCATTTCCGGCGCGTTTTCGGTTACCCGGCAGGCGATACAACTCGGCTACTGCCCACGCATGGATATTTTCCACACCTCCGGCGACGAGATGGGGCAAGTTTACGTGCCTGCGGTTAACTGGATGCTGATGTTTTCGGTATTCATCTTGGTGCTGAGCTTTAAATCCTCGTCCGCGCTTGCTTCGGCTTACGGCATTGCCGTAACCGGCACCATGATTATCGACACCATTCTGGCGTTTATCGTCATCCGCAAGTTGTGGCAGTGGAAAACAGCGACCAGTATATTGTTTTTGATCGGATTTTTAATGATCGACGTGTTATTTTTCGTCGCCAACAGTGTCAAAATCCCCACCGGCGGCTGGCTGCCGTTGGCGGTGGCTACCGTCATCTTTTTGATTATCACCACCTGGATTAAAGGCCGAGAAATGCTTTTGGCGCACCAGGACGACCGGCGTGTGCTGTTTGAAGAATTGGAAGCGGAAATGAAAGATAACCCGCCCGTTACCGTAAAAGGCACGGCGATTTATTTGACGCGCAGCCTGCACGGCGTACCGCTGGTGTTTATGCACAATTTGGAACATAACCATGTGCTGCACGAAAAAACCATTGTATTAACCATCGTTACCAAGGATGAACCGTACGTGGATGAAGCCCATCGCGTTAAAGTGCGCTCCTATGGCGAAAACAAGCAATTTTACCGGGTGAAATTTTACTTCGGCTTTCAACAACAGCAAGACGTGCGCCGCGCCCTGGAATTATGCGCACGGGAATTGCAGGAGCAATATCATATTAATTTAGACATTAAACACGTTTCTTTCTTTGTCGGCAGGGAATTCATCACTTTCAAGCGCCGTAGCGAAATGCCCGCCTGGCGCAGACCGATCTCTAAATTTCTGTTCCACAACTCCTCCAGCGCCATCGAGTTTTTCCAAATTCCGGTGGAGCGGGTGATTGAGATTGGGGTGAGGGTGGAGTTGTAAAATTTTTAACGAGAAAGCAAGCTCGGTTAGCGTTGGATAATCTTCATCGTTCCCACACAACTGCGTGGGAACGATGCGATATGAGAAAAATTAAGCAAATAGGCTTAATTTGTTGAATTTTTCGGCAAGCAGGTAGTAAAACGCCAGACGGGATTTGAAACGGTCTTCTTTTATATTTTGGCAAATGTCTTCGATGGCAGCATTCAAATCTTCATCAGAATTGGTTAAGCCCAGCTTTTTCTTTAAAAAGTTTTCGCGGACAGTGTCTTTTTCGCCGGTGTCTCCGCAAGCAACAAATTGCGAGTCTTTATTGTTCAACACTAACGCGTAGGTTTTTGCTATTTTATCCAGCGCCTCAGTATTAATGTTGCCGCAATATTTTGCGACTGTTGCTTTGTGTTCTTGCAAATCCGCCATGCGTTTCTCCTGAGCAATAATAAATTAATGAATAAAATCAATTACAACCCAGTTAAAGTATAGCAGTTTCCATCACGGTGTCATGATTTTTCTTTACGCAGGCGAATGAGTTGCGCCGCTACCGCAAACGGTATATTTATTTTATTAATCCGGTTTTTATCTGGCCGGTTTGTTGCGCGCAGCTTAAAGCGTTCAAGGCTGTGTTTTCAGGCCGTGATCCATGTGGATTTTCTCGCCGATGGGCGCTTCAAAATAGCGGCATTTGCCTTGGTATGACCACCGGTTGCCCGCTTTATTAATGGTGTGGTTATAAGCATAGTAGCCGTCGGCTTTGGTGATTTCTATCCGGGTGCTAACACCGTTTGCCGATTGCTGATACGACGCACCGGGGCGAATGCCATTAGCCCCTGCGAATTCGACAACAAACTCTCGGCACGGCGGCTGGGAATAAGCCGTATTGGCGCTGCATTGCCCGGCTTGCGTTTTGCCGCCGACGATTGACTGGTAGGCGGTTACGCCGCACACCCAGTATTGGTGGTTAGCGCCGCCTGCCGTTACGACCTGTGACGCTATGAGAATTAATACGGTTATTATCCGGCGCGAAGTGTTCATTGGCGGCTTCTCCTAAATACGCTTTGCAGGATGTTGCTTAACTATTGCGCTTGTAATTACTGCGTTAAAAATTGGCTTAAAATTCGCATTTACGCCCAGCAAACTCCGCTTTTGCGCCAAATTTTGCCTTGTTCTTGCTGCGCTCATAACGTTATTCAACAACCTGTTAAACGCGAGCTTATCGTGTTCCTGTGATTGTACTGAATCGACGTCATTAATACTATGCGGTATTAGCTGATAACTCATTAATTCAGTTTTATTTTTCAGCGCATTAATAGGTATCGTCCGCCTTGCGTTTGGTACAAAGGCGAACGATAGACTTATTAATGCCTGTTTTTTTCCGGACAATTTCTGCCGGGTGTTAACTGCGTTTTACCGAAACGCAGTAAGCTCCCGTACCGGTCGGGCTGTAATGCCTGATGCGTACATAATACATGCCTGGCGTCAGCACCCGCGCGATTTGCGAATTGGATCCCGGCCCGCTGTCGTCATCCTGAGCAATAAAGGCATTTTGGTTATCCGGCCCGTTCAAAATCAAGAAGGTATCCGTGCTGCCTGAGGTAGCGATGGTATACGTAGCAATCTGGCTTGCCGTAAAACTATAGACATCGCTTTCGTTGGCGGCGGCGATATTACCTTGGATTTCCGGACCATTAACGACAATTTCCGATGGATCCGGCTGCGGTTGTGCCGCCCGGTTGACGGAAATAATGTAGCTGCCGGTGGCGGAAGCCTGGTAATGCCGCATCCTGACAAAATAAGTGCCTGCCGACAAATTGCTGACGATGCGGGAATTGCTGCCCGCACCGCTGTCGTCATTCTCGGTTACCAGCGCACTCTGACTGTTGGGACCGAACAACGACATAAACACATCCGTGCTGCCCTGCGTTTCCACGGTAAACGTAGAAGCGAGAGGTGCAATAAAGCGGTACCAGTCAACTTCGCCCGCCGGATTAATAGACGCCTGCCGTGGCGGTGCGCCGACAGTAAGATCGACAATTGTCGGCTGCTGCGTCCCGCTGTCGCCATCGGTATCGTAGGTATAACCCATGGCGGCATGATTAACGACGCGTCCCGGCGTCGGCGGCGTGGCTTCATTCTGCCACGGCTGCATGGGCGTATTAATGTTAAATTGGGCGTCGCCCTGAAACGGCGATTCGGTAGGATGAATTTTTTGCCACTCCGCCCACATCCGGTCTACATTGCAATGCAACAAGAAAAAGGCCGGATCGTTAGGCGAGCTGCGCGTTGCCGCCGAGCCGCCAATCCACACATGCACAATATTGTGGATCAGGTTTTCAAGGTCTGCCGTAAACCCCGAAAACGGCACACGGCTTAACACGCGATTGACGCCGTTCGTTGTCGGCAAGGTGCCGCCTTGGCCGATGGCGCGGGTCAGTTCCACCCGGCCTGCCGGATTATCGCGCACCGTTAACGACCAGCGTCCGGCGCTGAAGGCGAAGGGTCCGGTTTGCACTGCTCCGTCAGCGGGTACGCCGTTTCCTCCCATGAAATCATTGCCCCAAAACCCAGCGCGCCACTATTTTTCGCGAAAGCTGAAATGGGGTCCAATCCGATTTCAGCAGCGAAAAATGACGTGGCGAGTTTGCCTTCGGCGGCCTGCGTTCGTCCCGCTACAGCCCAAAACACAAA
>VGVA01000108.1 GCA_016874115.1 Gammaproteobacteria bacterium | reverse complement strand
AGCAACCTATAACCTGCGACGACTTTGCAGCCTGAAAACCTGCGGAATTTTGGCCTTTTAACGACCAAGCTGCGCCTGAAATGCACCAAAAAGGGCATTTCAGGATAAAAACCACTGAAAAGTGGGCAATTTTTTGCCCTGATGCATGGGGATCAAGATTCCTATATGTCGTTGGTCAAAGCAACGGCTGATTTTCAAAGTAAATCGAGGTGCCCTAATGTTAATGCCGCATTTTCTGGGTCAGCTTCAAAAACCGTCGGTAACGCGATAAGGCGATTTCGCCGTTTTCTACCGCAGCGCGCACTGCGCAGCCTTTGTCTTCATGATGGCGGCAGTCATTGAACCGGCACGAATGCAACGTCGGCCAAAATTCCCTATAGCCTTGCGCAAGTTGGTCGCTATTCAAATCGGCTAGGCCGAAAATCGCCACGCCGGGGCTGTCGATTAAATCGCTATCGTTATCAATATGATACAGCGTCGCCGCCGTGGTGGTATGCCGCCCGAGTTTGC
Source organism: Gammaproteobacteria bacterium (assembly GCA_016874115.1). GTDB lineage: Bacteria > Pseudomonadota > Gammaproteobacteria > Methylococcales > Methylomonadaceae > Methyloglobulus. The sequence goes on along the minus strand of VGVA01000108.1, from coordinate 7,551 downwards.
TTGTTTCCGAAATTGCGTTGGTCCGTAACTTAATATCGGGAATGATGGCGTTGGTCAGCGACGACTTTCCCACACCCGATTGTCCCGCCAGTAAACTGACCTGATTTTGCAGAACCGTTAATAACTCCGGCAAACCGTGACCGCTGACGGTGCTGACGCTGAATATCCGATAACCCAGACGCTCGTATAGCGCTAATTCCTCATGAATCGCGTCGGACTGCGGCAGGTCGAGCTTGTTCAGGATAATCGAAACATTAATCCGATTGTGCTCGCAGACAGCAAGATATTGGTCGATTAATAAAAAATCGCAGGCCGGTTCGACAGCAATCACGACGAATACATGGTCGATATTAGCGGCAACCGGGCGGATTTTGTCGTTCCGGGACGGCCGCGCCAACAGGGAGCGCCGTGGCAGGATTTCCTCAATTCTGCCTAGTCCAGGAGCTGTCGGCTGCCATAATACTTTGTCGCCGACCGCTACCGTGTCGAGTTTTCTAAGTGTTTGGCACAGAATAGTTTGTTGTCCATGTTCGACAGCAATCCCTTGCCCCAGATGAGCAACTACCAAACCTTCTTTTGGCGACGGAATCATCCGTTCTTCCGGCACTGCTCTATGAAGCCTGCATTTTGGTTTCCAGGTGGGCAATGCGGATGGCGGCTGGTGGATGGCTGTAATGGAAGGCCGAATAAAGCGGATCCGGGGTTAATGTACTGGCGTTTTCTTCGTATAGTTTGACCAGTCCGCTGATCATTTTGGTGGCTTTGGCGTTGGCGGCGGCAAAATCGTCGGCTTCGAATTCGAATTTTCGTTGAAAATAAGCACTGACAGGTTGCATAAAAAAGGTGAATACCGGCGACACCAGCATAAATAACAATAATGCCGCGGCATTCGACGGTTGCTGTACGCCTAGTCCGTGGAAAAACCAGGATTCATTAATGAGCCAGCCGAGCACGGCAAAGCCGATCAAGCTCATGATTGATGTAGCAACCAGCATTTTAATGACATGTTTGCGTTTGAAATGTCCCAATTCGTGCGCCAGCACCGCTTCCAGTTCTTCTTCGTCGAGCGATTCAACCAGCGTATCGAAAAAGACAATACGTTTATTGTTGCCCAGGCCGGTGAAATACGCGTTGCCGTGGCCGGAGCGCTTGGAACCGTCCATGATAAAAATGCCCTGGCTGTTAAAGCCGCAACGCGCCAGTAAGCCTTGAATGCGCTCCTTGAGCGAACCTTCCTGCATCGGCGTGAATTTGTTGAATAACGGTGCGATCACTGTCGGAAACAGCCAGCTCATTAATAACGAAAAGCTGATCAATATCGACCATGCCCAGAACCACCATAAACTGCCGACGCTGTTCATAACCCATAAGATCAAGGCTAAAATCGGCAAGCCAATCGCTGCACTTAAGCCCATTTGCAGTAAATGGTCCTTAATGTATTGATTAATGGTGCTTTTGTTGAAGCCGAATTTTTCTTCAATTACGAAGGTTTGATACCAACTGGTCGGAATATCAATAAGCGCCATCACAAAAAAAATGGTTGCAATCGCCGCCACACCCGCCCACAAGGGCGAACTGATGGTTGCTGTCCAGTATTCAAACGCACTATTAATGCCGCCGCCGAGCGTTAACGCCAGTAAAACGGCAATACCGATAACGCTGTCGATAATTCCTAACCGGCCTTTGGCTATCGTATAATCGGCCGCTTTTTGGTGCGCTTCCAGCGAAACCCGGTCTTTGAATGCGGCGGGCACTGCCGAACGGTTGTCGGCAACGTGTTTGAATTGGCGCTTATCCAGCCAGAATTGCACGGTATAAGAAATGATTAACGCCAGCAAAAAAATTACAGTAAAACTGTTCATGAAATCCTATCGTCAGGGTTACGGTCTAGGTGTAGGGCAAAGCCATGCTACACTAACAACATTAAATAATATATCGGAATAAACGAATGGTACAAGATACGCAACACCTTATCTGGCTCGACCTGGAAATGACCGGACTGAATCCGGATACTGACCGCATCATCGAAATTGCTACCATTGTGACCGATAAGAACTTGAATATTCTGGCGGAAGGCCCGGTTTTGGCGGTGCATCAGCCGGATAGCGTAATAGCTGCGATGGACGACTGGAACCAGCATCATCATGGCCAATCGGGATTAATCAACCGGGTGCGCGCTTCGGAAATTTCCGAGCAAAATGCCGAAATGATGACGATTGAATTTCTGAAAAATTGGGTGCCGGAGCGGACTTCACCCCTGTGCGGCAATACCATCGGTCAGGACAGGCGGTTTTTGGTGAAGTACATGCCCAAGCTGGAAGCTTATTTCCATTACCGCAGCATTGACGTAAGCACCGTGAAAGAACTCGCCGCGCGCTGGGCACCGGACATTATTAATGGCTTCAAGAAAGAAAACAAGCATGAAGCTTTGGCGGATATCAGGGAATCCATTGCGGAGTTGAGTTATTACCGGGAGCATTTTATTAATTATAAAGCAAATACATAGTTTGTTAAGGTACGTATTTCGTACTCTGTAGGGTTTACAAAATGTCAGCAATTCTTTACACAGTAGCCAAAGACGAAGAAGGAAACTTGATTAAAGCCAACGATGCTGAAAAAGGTATTAGTTATTTCTGTGTCGTGTGTAAAGCAGAGTTAATTCTTAGAAAAAGTGGTAAAACAGGTAAAGGGACTAAACGACCTCATTTTGCACATCATGCGCTAACACCTAACTGCACACCTGAAGCAGCTTTGCACTATTCATTCAAGTATTTACTTGTTAATAAAATCCAACAACACATCACAACAAACCAACCACTACCCATTTCGTGGAATTGTGCATTTTGCGGGATTGAACATTCAGGTAATTTAATAAAGAAAATTAAAGCAGTTAAAGCTGAGCATAACTTGACAGTATGTCGACCGGACATTGCTTTATTTGACGGAAAGGAAAAGGTTTTTGCGGTTATTGAGATTGTGGTAACTCATAAGCCAGAAGAAAGCGTTAAAAATTATTACAAAGAAAATAACATTGTCCTTATTCAAATTAATCTGACATCAGACAAAGACCTTGATAATTTAGAAAATATAGTCAAACAACCTTCATTTGTGGACACCTGTTACAATCCAAAATGCGAAGTTTGCGGTCACTTTCAACAAAAGAAAACAATGACGATCATTGAAGGACCTTGTTGGAAGTGTAACAACCCAATGAAAGTTGCATATATTTCAGGAAGTTTAGAGTCTATAGATGTTTCAAGCCACTTGGCACCAAGGAGTTTTAATAACGAAGAACTTAAATTAGCTAAATCAAAAGGCGTGAATTTAAAAACGCAATATAGCCAGACAATGCGTGATAGTTATGTGGCAAACTCTTGTGCAAAATGCAGTGCGTTTGTTGGGGAGCATTACTTGTTTACACAATACATTTCGCCTGCATGCGATGGGGAGTTACCTTTAGAAGAAATCGACATCGGCTATCATTGTTATCATTGTGAACGAGAAAAATTTGAAAATGAAGAAAATTTTTATGGCGAATTGGATTAATAAGTTAATTGAAAACCCGCACTGTTATTATTCTCTCTGAGTAGACTAATAACCATGAATCAAATTATCGTCATTGCCATCGGCGGCTCTTTCGGCGCCGTCATGCGCTTTTTGGTGTCGTCCGGCGTGTATCAATGGCTGGGTCGGGATTTTCCTTATGGCACCTTAGTCGTTAATGTGCTCGGCTCGTTCCTGTTGGGATTTTCGACGGAAGCTTTGATTGTGCAACGCATTGCCATTGCCGCCGATTACCGCTCCGCGATTTTTGTCGGCTTCATCGGGGCATTCACCACGTTTTCCACGTTTGCCCTGGATACTGTGGTATTGATTGAACAAGATGCATTGGGCAAAGCCATGCTCAATATCTTTGCCAGCGTATTAATCTGCCTGTTTGCGGTGTCGTTAGGTTTACTGCTAGGACGTTATCTATTTTTGCACAATGCAGGTGTTTTTCAATGGCGCGGCGGGCTGATCCCTTATGCGCTGCTATTAACCAATGTGCTGATGGCCTTATTAATCGGCTTTGTGTTGGGCATTTTGCTGCAAAAAGTCAATTTGTCCGCCGAACACGCTGCAGCATTGCTGGTGGTTTCGGCCGGCTTGTTTTTAATTCTGTCCGGTCTGTATGTGTTGCTGTTTTTGCTCGACCAAGGCCATACGTTTGAAGAGCAAGGATCGGCCATGCTGGCGATATTTACCGGCAACACTTTGGTGTGCGTGATGGCAATGGCTTTGTCAATTTGGCTGGCAAAGCAGGTGTGATGCGGCCATTAATGAACCGCCTGACATTAATGCCGTTGGCGGGAACAACTGGCGGCGTATTCCTGTGGTCGGCCATTAATCCGCACGATCTTTTCACATGGTGGCTGGAAGTGTTGCCGGTCATTATCGGATACGGCATACTGGCGCTGACCTACAAAAACTTTCCTTTAACCCAGTTGGCCTATTGGCTGATTGCCATTCATGCGATAATTCTCATGATGGGTGGGCATTATACGTATGCCCATGTGCCGCTGTTTGATCATCTGAAAGCAGTGTTCGGCTGGACGCGCAACAACTACGATAAGGTCGGCCACTTTGCCCAAGGCTTTATCCCGGCCATCATCGCGCGCGAAATTTTGCTGCGCAAGACCGGATTAACTCAAGGTAAGATGCTGTTTTTCCTGGTGGTTTGCATCTGTTTGGCGATTAGCGCAACTTACGAATTAATCGAATGGCTGACGGCGGTTGCCATTGGCTCGGCGGCGGATGAATTTTTGGGTTCGCAGGGCGATGTCTGGGATACCCAACAAGACATGGCTTGGGCGTTGCTGGGCGCGCTTGCCGCGCAGTTGTCTCTATCTGGCAGGCATGATGGCCAATTAAAAACACTTTTCCCCAATCAATTTGATTACCATTAATAATACCGAAAATGCTTGATCCAAAACTATTCAGAACCGACCTCGATAACGTCATTAATCAGCTTAAGCGCCGTTCGTTTGCATTTGATGCGAACGCGTACTCCGCATTAGAAAACCGTCGAAAAGCCATCCAAATTAAGACCCAGGAATTACAAAACGAGCGCAATACTCGCTCCAAGCAGGTCGGACAGGCCAAGGCGAAGGGCGAGGATGTCCAGCCAATTCTGGCGCAAGTACAGCATTTAGGCGACGAATTGAAAGCAGCGGAAGCTGAACTGGGACAAATCCAGACAGAATTGGACGCTATGCTGAATGTAGTCCCCAATATTCTGGACGAAACAGTACCCGATGGGAAAAACGAAGACAGCAACGTCGAAATCAGCCGATGGGGCGAACCGGCGAAATTCGATTTTCAGCCGAAAGACCACGACGAGCTAGGTGCAAAACTGGGATTAATGGATTTCGAATGCGCCGCTAAAATCACCAGTGCCCGCTTTGTGCTGTTGAGCGGGCAACTGGCGCGGCTGCAACGGGCGATTATCCAATTAATGTTGGATACGCATACGGCGGAACACGGTTACACCGAAACCTATGTGCCGTTTTTGGTTAATGCCGACAGCTTGTTCGGTACCGGCCAGTTGCCGAAATTCGAAGCCGATTTATTCAAAATCAACAACGAGCCGCCGTTTTATTTAATTCCGACGGCGGAAGTGCCGGTGACTAACATCGTGCGCGATGTTATCGTGGATGCGAAAGACCTGCCGCTGAAGTTCGTCTGCCACAGCCCGTGTTTCCGCAGTGAGGCGGGGGCGTATGGGCGCGACGTGCGCGGCATGATTCGCCAACATCAGTTTGAGAAGGTCGAAATCGTGCAAATTGTCAGGCCGGACGATTCCGAACGCGTACATGAAGAGCTTACTCGTCACGCCGAAATCATTTTGGAGAAATTGAAGCTGCCTTATCGCAAAATGCTGTTGTGTGCGGGCGATACCGGATTTTCGTCCAGTAAAACATACGATTTGGAAGTCTGGTTACCGGGGCAGGGCGTATATCGGGAAATTTCTTCATGCAGTAATTTCAAAGACTTTCAGGCGCGGCGCATGCAAGCCCGTTGGCGTAATCCCGAAACCGGTAAGCCGGAGCTGGTGCATACTTTAAACGGCTCAGGGTTAGCGGCAGGCCGGACATTAATCGCCGTGATGGAGAATTATCAGGACGAGCAAGGCCGGATTCACATCCCGGAAGCATTGCTGCCGTATATGGGTGGTGTGAAAGTGATTGGTTAGATTTATTACGCCAATCGAGTTAATTATTTTCTGAATCTCAGGAAAGCCTTGTCGAATTATGAAGCGTCGTTATACGACAAGGCAGCCGTGAAAGGGTGTAAGTTATTAGAAATAATAGATGAATTTGAGAGTATTTGCAGTTAATTGAGGTTAATGGATTGATAATTATGCATTTATCTCAACCCGGTTTCGTCCGTCTTGTTTGGCTTTGTACATGGCCTTGTCGGCGCGGATGAGGCAATCTTGAAAATTAATATCTTTTGAATTTAGCATGGCAATGCCGATGCTGATGGTGCATTTTAATTTAATTTCTTCCAGGATGAATTCATGGTCGGCGACCTTTTTTCGTAAACGTTCGGCTAAGACCAAAGCCTGCCGGACATCGGTACTGGGCAACAAGAGGACGAATTCCTCCCCGCCCAGACGCGCGAAAATTTCCATATCGCCCATTCGAGCAAGAAAATCTACTTCCCGCAATATCATTTGGCAGAGACTACAGACTGTTTTCAAAACTTCATCACCAATAGCGTGGCCGTAGCGGTCGTTAATTTGTTTAAAATAATCGATATCCAACAGCGCGATAGAAAGCGGTTGGGAGTAGCGTTTGCTCCGCGCGAACTCAAGCTCCGCCCGGTAGAAAAAGAATCTTCGGTTGGCGATTCCGGTTAACGGATCTTGTTGGCTTAAAGCCGTAAGCTGAGCTTCGGTGTCCTTTTGCCGGGTAATGTCGCGAAAAAACCAAACACGCTCCAGCAATTTGCCGTCATTGCCGTGAAGAACGGTTGAGTGCCGCTCAATCGTCCTGCCGTCGAGGAACTCGATTTCGCAATGATCTATTAATTCCGGATTTTCGTACAATTCCTTAACCCTGGCCAGAAACGCCTCTTTATGTTTAACCCGGCTTAGCGCCAGAGTTAATATCGGAGTATCGTCCAAACCGATGGCTGTGCCTGGCGTTGAACCCTGCAGTAAGTTATCGGGAATTCGCCAAATTTCCACGAATTTATGGTTATGGGAAACGATGATGTTGTAGTTATCGACCACGAGAATACCTTCCGGCGAGGCTTCGTGGATTGTCCTAATGAGTGAATTCTGAAATTCTTCAAATTCAATCATGTAGATGCCCAAACAAGTGCTAAGACATTGGGCGCATCGAAAAACCCACCCATGTTAAAATAGCATATCTACATAGCCGCTAGATTGATGCACACCACCATGATCAAAGAAAGCCTATTTGCCGCCGAAGAACGTGAAGCCAAACTCGATATGTTGGGCGACATTCTGCAAGTAATGGAAAAGCACGTGGACTTTGCGACCAT
>VGVA01000107.1 GCA_016874115.1 Gammaproteobacteria bacterium | reverse complement strand
AGCAACCTATAACCTGCGACGACTTTGCAGCCTGAAAACCTGCGGAATTTTGGCCTTTTAACGACCAAGCTGCGCCTGAAATGCACCAAAAAGGGCATTTCAGGATAAAAACCACTGAAAAGTGGGCAATTTTTTGCCCTGATGCATGGGGATCAAGATTCCTATATGTCGTTGGTCAAAGCAACGGCTGATTTTCAAAGTAAATCGAGGTGCCCTAAAGATCTCTTCAAGAAAGTTTTGCATCGCTAACCATGATCTCCTTTCCGTTACCGGCTGATAGACCGTACCGAAGGCTGGATCGTTAGCTAAGGGATTAGTGAAACCATGCATGGTGTTGCCGTAACTGATTAACTGCCAATCCGCTCCGGCTTCGGTCAGTTCATTTTGCAACGCAACCATCTGTTGCGGTGTCGCCATTGGATCGTCGTAACCATGCAATACCAAAACTTTCGCCTTGATTTGCTTACCTTTGGTATTATTGCTAGGCGGATCCAGCAAACCGTGAAACGAGACAACGCCATTCAGCGCCGCACCCGTTCGCGCCAGATCGAGTACACAGAGTCCGCCAAAACAAAAACCGATAGCGGCGATTTTATCGATATCAACCGAAGGCAACTCCTTCACCGCCGCCAGCGCTGCGGTAATTCGCCGTTGCAACAGGGAGCGATCAGCTCTCAACGGCCGCATTAACCGGGCGTTTTCTTCGTTGTTCGCGCCCACTTTGCCGTCGCCGTACATATCGAGCGCAAATCCCACATAACCCAGAGCCGCTAATTTTCTTGCTTTGTCTTTAACGAACTCATTGCGTCCCGCCCAGGTATGGCAGATCAACACAGCAGGCCGGCGGCCGGATTGACTGTCGTCAACCGCACAAAAAGCTTCCAGCTTTACCCCATCGTCCACATAATCTACTGTGTGTTCAATGAGCGGCATGTTAACTTTTGACTGAATCCGGCAGTTTTAGCCGCCCCGATTTTACCAGTGCGTCCAAAAAGCCGAGCGAGGCGTCTTCCACCATATCCAGTACCCGCTCAAAGCCTAATTTTTCGCCATAATACGGATCGGGCACCTCTTTTACGCCCAGATGCGGCGCATACTCCAGGAAATATTTTATTTTGCCTTTATGCTCCGGCGGACAATCTTGCATCACAACCGCAAAGTTTTCATCATCCATCACCAACAGATAATCGAAATACTCGAAATCGCTGCTATGGACTTTACGTGCGCGCAGATCCTGTAACTCAACGCCGCGTTTTCTCGCCGCTAGTTGAGCGCGATGATCAGGCGGCTTACCGACGTGATAGGCATGCGTTCCGGCGGAATCGATAATGAAATAAGCGGTCAGATTTTTATCGGCAATTAACTTCGTGAACACACCTTCGGCCGTTGGCGACCGGCAGATATTGCCCAGGCAAACAAACAGAACTTTAATTTTTTCCATAATTTATTAATTTAGAAAAATAAAAATGAAACCAAATAATTTACCAGGAAGAACGCACAGATCCAGATGATTTTACGGGTTATGATCATGGCTTCCCAATCGCTGACGACGGCTTCTTTTAATATCACACAATCCTGGCTAAAACTATGTGTTATCGCACCGACAATCATAACAAGGGCTTTCCAGACGAAGTAAATAGTAAAGCCGCCAATCACCAACAGTATATAAAATACGATTATTTGGGTATCATGTAATTCGGTATGCAAGGTTTCTTCAACCAACCGATCGAGCGCCATCTCAATGATTTCAAAAACAATATGAGAAAACTCAAAAAGATAGCCGAAAATAACATCATAAAATCCCGCCAGAAGACTGACAGCCAGCCCGAACAAACTCACATAAAAAAGAAATTTTTGATAGATCGGCTGGTGCATTGGCGGATCGGCTGCTCCGGTTAATAACTCATTATAATTCGGTTGCTTACAATCCGCTGCAGCTTGCTATTAATTAACCCAAACCCTGGCATTGCGGAACATCCGCATCCAGCCGCCGTACTCAGCCCAATCTTTCGGATGCCAGGAATTCTGTACAGCCCGGAAGCAGCGCTCGGGATGCGGCATCATTATGGTAAACCGCCCGTCTGTAGTCGTTAAGCCGGTGATGCCTAACGGCGAACCGTTGGGATTGGCCGGAAACTGCTCGGTCGATCTGCCATAATTATCCACATACCTTAAAGCCACTTTGCCGTTGGCGACAAGTACATTCGGATCAAGCGCAAATTCCGCCCTGCCTTCGCCATGCGCTACAACCACCGGCAAACGGGAACCCGCCATGCCGCTGAAGAAAAGGGAAGCGGATTGTTGCACTTCTACCATGGTTACCCTAGCCTCAAACTGCTCGGAACGATTTCGTAAAAACCGCGGCCACTGTTCCGCTCCAGGAATAATGTTCTGCAAACCGGACATCATTTGGCAACCGTTGCACACGCCCAGCCCGAAGCTGTCCGGTCTGGCGAAAAATGCGGCAAACTCGTCCCTTGCGCGCGCATTGTAAAGAATGGATTTTGCCCAGCCGCCGCCCGCACCCAGCACATCTCCGTACGAAAAACCGCCGCAAGCCACCAGACCGGAAAACTCACCGAGTATGACGCGGCCATTAATGATATCGCTCATGTGAACGTCAATACTGCTAAAACCGGCGCGGTCGAATGCCGCCGCCATTTCCACATGGCCGTTTATGCCTTGCTCGCGCAGAATGGCGATTTTCGGTTTAGTTTTATTAATGAAAGGCGCAGTAATATCTTCATTAAGATCATACGTTAACTGAACGCTCAGCCCCGGATCGTGATCGTCATTAATCCTGTCGAATTCTTGTCGGGCGCACTCCGGATTATCACGTAACGATTGCATCCGGTAACTCAGCTCTGACCAGATTGATTGTAGGTCGCTACGGCAGGCCGAATAGATTAATTGTCCGGCATTCTTGATCTGGAATTGCTGTTCATCCAGCAAACTGCCGATAACATGAACCCCATCCGTAAAGCCAGTTTGTTTAAATAATTCAATAATATCAGAAGCATCCACGCTGCGAACTTGTATCAATGCGCCCAATTCTTCATTAAACAAGGCCGCCAGTATATCCGTACCCAGTGGCTGAAGTTCTAAGACTATACCGATCCGGCTGGCAAAGAGCATTTCCACGGCAGTTGTTAATAACCCGCCGTCGGATCGGTCGTGATAAGCCAGCAATTTGCCTTGCTCGTTCAACGTTTGGATAGCCTCAAAAAAGCCCTTCATTAATGCAGAATTATCCAGATCCGGACAACTATCGCCCATTTGTCGATACGCCTGCGCCAAAACGGAACCGCCCAAACGACTCTTACCTTGCCCGAAATCCACCAGGATTAATACGCTGTCTTCGACATTTTGTAACTGCGGCGTCAGCGTTTTGGTAATATCTGCAACCGGCGCAAAAGCTGTGATAATTAACGACAACGGCGCAGACATCATTTTATTGCCGCCATCGTCTTTCCAGACCGTTCTCATAGATAACGAATCCTTGCCGACCGGAATAGCAATGCCCAAGGCAGGGCACAACTCCATGCCCACCGCTTTGACGGTATCGAACAGAGTGGCGTCTTCGCCCGGCATACCGGCCGCCGCCATCCAGTTAGCAGACAATTTGATGTCGCTGATTGTTTTAATGCGGCTCGCTGCAATATTTGTAATCGCCTCGCCAATCGCCATCCGGCCTGATGCAGGACCATTAATGACCGCAATGGGCGAACGCTCACCCATTGCCATGGCTTCGCCGGTTGTTGCATAAAACCCGGATGCGGTAACCGCGACATCCGCCACCGGAACTTGCCACGGGCCGACCATTTGATCTCTCGCCACCAAGCCAGTAACCGAGCGGTCGCCGATATGAATTAAAAAGCTTTTATCGGCCACGGCAGGAAACGACAACACCCGACGCACGGCATCCGCCAGATCAATTGCCTGTACGTCAAGCTTGTCATTAATGGGGAATACATGCTCAACCTTGCGGTGCATTTTGGGCGGCTTCCCGAATAAGACCGACATCGGCACATCGACCGGTTTTTCACCCAAAAGGTTATCGTTCAGGTGCAAATGCTCTTCTTCTGTCGCCTGCCCGATGACAGCAAACAGGCAATGTTCGCGTTCGCAGAAATGAGTAAATAACGCCAAAGATTCCGGCTTGATGGCGACGACATAACGTTCTTGCGCTTCGTTGCACCAGATTTGCATGGGCGACATGCCAGGGTCGGCATTTTGCACCTTGCGTAAGTCGAACTTCCCGCCACGACCGCAATCATGAATGATTTCCGGCACCGCATTGGACAAACCGCCCGCGCCGATATCATGGATGGATATGATCGGCGATTCGTCACCCAAGGCGTTACAATGATTAATCACTTCCTGGCAGCGGCGCTGCATTTCCGGATTTTCCCGTTGTACGGAAGCAAAATCCAGGTCTTCGGAAGCGGAACCGGACGCCTGGGACGACGCCGCGCCACCGCCTAAACCGATCAACATGGCAGGGCCGCCTAAAATAATGATCAACGCGCCGGGCGGAATTATTTGCTTATTAATCAACATGGGACGGATTGCGCCCATGCCTCCCGCGATCATGATGGGTTTATGGTATCCGCGGAACTCATTAATACGACCGCTGACCGGTTGTTCGAAAGTGCGGAAATAACCGGCCAGATTGGGGCGGCCGAATTCATTGTTGAAGGCGGCGCCGCCTAGCGGCCCTTCCAGCATGATCTGCAGTGCAGACGCCATGCGTTCCGGCTTGCCGTTATCATCTTCCCAGGGTTGCATGAAACCGGGGATTTTTAAGTGAGAAACGGTAAAACCGGTCAACCCCGCCTTCGTCGCCGATCCCCTGCCCGTCGCGCCTTCATCGCGAATCTCACCGCCCGACCCGGTCGCCGCACCGGGGAATGGCGAAATCGCGGTCGGATGATTATGCGTTTCCACTTTCATTAATAAGTGCGCTTTTTCATCACGGCAGGCATATTCGCCGGTCATGGGGTCGCGTAGAAAAATCTGCGTATCGAAACCTTCAACCACGGCGGCATTGTCGCTGTAGGCCGACAAAATTCCATCGGGGTTGTGCTTTGCCGTATTACGGATCATGGCGAATAGCGATTGCGCTTGCTCGACACCGTCAATCGTCCAATCGGCATTGAAGATTTTATGGCGGCAGTGTTCGGAATTCGCCTGGGCAAACATCATTAACTCGACATCGGTTGGATTACGCTTGAGATGAATAAAGCTGGCTGTCAGATAATCCACTTCATCGTCGGACAAAGCCATGCCCCAATCGGTATTCGCCTTGACCAGCGCTTCGCGCCCCTGTCCGATAATATCCACCGTTTGCAATGGCTTGGGTTGGTGATCGGCAAAAAAATCCGGGTTGATCCCGCTAAAGCAGACAGTTTGCGTCATGCGGTCATGCAATAAAGCTGCCACGGCTTTTTTCGCATCGTCAGTTAATACCTTGCTGCCAACCAACGTGTACTCAATGCCCCGTTCAATGCGCTTAACCGAAGTTAATCCGCAGCGTTTGGCAATTTCGGTCGCTTTGCTCGACCACGGCGAAATCGTCCCGGCCCGCGGGACAATTAATATTTTTTCGCCACTAATTCCAGGATCGTTCTCAGCTCTGTCTGCCGAGAGCAGCTCATTCAAGCGATTAATATCGGTATCGGTTAATTTGTCAACGACTTCGACAAAGTGAACAAATTCGGCAGTCAGGGCTTCGACATCTGGCGCAATGTCTTGTAATGACGAAAGTAACTTACTGATACGGAAGGTGGATAAGGCAGATGCGCCTGGAGTTATTAACATGTATTTAAGTTATTGTTCGCTTTAATAAAGTCAGCAAAATGACAGAAGAAAATGCGTAACCTTTAGGCTGGCTGAAATCGTTTTCCCGCAGGGAAAGATTATTGCGAACTCTCAGCTTCCTTAGCGGCTTTCGCCTTTTTCGCCAAATTCGTCTTGATCGTATCGGCAAGCCGCTTTAATAGCCGCATCGCATCGTTATCGTTCAGCATGGGCAAAAACTCATCGTTCAGCACCATAACATCGGTAAGATCACCGTGTTCTTCCAGTTTGAGAACATATTCCCGGCTATTAACGCCTATGCCGTGAAGAATAAAATTAATTTCATCCATGAAACCTTCATCTTTCATTTTGACTTCGTTGGGGTCGTACTGGATTTTTATGTGCGATTGCTCATGATTGCGTTCGGTCACTTCAATGGTGTTGCGGCTTAGCGATTTATTAATCACCCGCCAGGCACGGGAATGTTTTGCGCCCAAGCGTAACCGGGTTTCGCCGTCGTCGTATTTGACAACATCAACGGAAGTCACGTCGTCACGCTCGTCGGATTCGTCGGCCGACGTTATTTCCGTGCTGCCGACATCCTGGCCTGATGACGAACCGGGTTCGGCAGACGAAGATGTAGAGCCGTCATCGCTTGACGTCGGCGGCGCGGAGATATCCTGGCTGACCTGGGTACTGCCGCTGTCTTTACCGCTAGTCGATAGATTCGTATTGCCGTACTGCAATCCTGAAGAATCCTCAGTCGGTTTATTGCGCCTCAATTCAGGCGGCAAATTAATCATCTGAATTTCAGTGGTGTACTGGTAGTCGCGCTCCTTATCCGGGAACATACTTTCCAAATAGCTGCAACCGGCCAATAACGCGGCGGCGCTGCCTGTCATTAATAGTTTTAAGGCTGGCTTTATCACGTTAATGAATCACTTCCGCTTGTTTCATGGCGCTTCTGACCGCAGCAAAACAGTCGCCGGTCAACCACGTGAGCGGTAAGCGGATGCCTTTGCGTATTAATCCCATCTCCGCCATTGCCCATTTCACAGGAATGGGATTCGCCTGTATAAACAATTGCTTATGTAAGCCAGCCAGTTTTTGGTCGAGCATGGATGCGGTTTCCGCATTGCCATTAATCGCCGCCGTAATCATCTCGTGCATTAATTTTGGCGCCACATTGCCGGTAACGGTAATCGTGCCGTTTCCGCCCAGCAGACAACATTCGCGACTGGTGGCGTCGTCGCCGCTGTAAATGGCAAAGTCTTTACTTGTAAGCTTCCTGATTAATGGAATGCGGGCCAAATCGCCGGTTGCTTCTTTTACGCCGACAATATGCTCCAACTGCGCCAGGCGAGCGATGGTCTCAGGCAGCATATCGCATGCCGTCCGACCCGGCACGTTGTATAAAATCTGCGGAATATCAACTGCTTCGCTGATAGCTTTGTAATGTAGGTACAAGCCTTCCTGAGTCGGCTTGTTGTAGTACGGCGTCACAATCAAGCAGGCATCCGCGCCGGCTTCCTGCGATCTGCGTGTTAAATCGATGGCTTCTGTTGTCGAATTCGAACCGGTACCGGCTATCACCGGAATCCGGCCGTTCACGTAATCCACAATCGTTTTGACGACATCGATATGCTCATCGTCATCCAGAGTAGCCGATTCACCGGTCGTCCCGACCGCCACCAGCGCATCGGTGCCTTGCTGGATATGGAATTCCACCAACGCGCGCAAACTGTCCTTATCAATCGCGCCAGTCTCGTCCATGGGCGTGACTAAAGCGACAATACAACCTTGAATCATGAAATCTCTCGACCGGAATGGCTATTTTGTTAATATTGCCATTATAACAAGCAATTGACTAAAAAAGGTAAGGACTCAACGATTTGAGCAAGGCCTAGGCAAAGTTAATCCTGTATGTACCTCATTAACGAATGACCCCAACGCCTTTTTGCAAATTAATCATATCAATGAACCAATTCCTCAAGGAAACCATGCCATGAACGATATCGTCAGCAGTACCGAACAGAATTTCGTCATTAAAGTGATTTGTGTAATCGGCCTGATTAACGCCAGCCAGATGGTTACGCTGATTTTTTCTCCCATGACCAAACACTTGGGCGCTGTTTACCCTGCTTATTTTGTGTTGTCCGTCATCCTCAGCCTGATTTGCATCATCCTAAAAAGATCAGTTTGCCTCTTATGCAGGTGCGGGAAGGCAATCTGGTGGATGTAATTGCCGACCTCGAAGATACTTTACTAGCGCCAAACTTAATATCCGGCACCAACGCTGTTGGGCATTG
>VGVA01000106.1 GCA_016874115.1 Gammaproteobacteria bacterium | reverse complement strand
AGGTATTTCTACCTAAGCCTTTGATTTACATGGAGCTGGCGATGGGACTCGAACCCGCGACCGGCTGATTACAAATCAGCTGCTCTACCAACTGAGCTACGCCAGCAAGGTGTCCATTATACACAACATTTTTATTTTCGTTAACTATCAACTTGTCATTAATAAAATTGGCAACAATGTAAGAATTCTTATATCCCAACCAGTTACAGGTAAACCTTTCAAGCCAGCGTTACAAATTTATTTTTTGAGACCTTTGCACAGACCCTAGCCCCCAAATTGGTAAAATAAGCCATTATTTAATCCCGAGCAACCCCTATGTCCTGGAAGAATTTAGCCCAAACCAGTTTAAGTGATGCCCTTGTCAAACACCATGAAGCCTTGGAAAAACTCGACGGCATCCACCAGTTGATCGACTGGAAAGCAATAGAGAAGCTGATGGCGGGCATCCATGCCAAGAAGCAAGGTGAGCAAGCGTGGCCGCCATTGATGATGTTCAAGGCCTTGCTGCTGCAAAGCTGGTACGGCTTGAACGACCCTGGGTTGGAGAAGCAGCTGGCGCGGGACTTGCTGTTCCGGCGCTTCGTCAACCTGGGGCTAAGCGAAGGGGTGCCCGACCACAGTATGGTCTGGCGGTTCCGCAACACGCTGACCCATCAAGGCTTGCTGGACACCTTGTTGCTTGAGGTCAACCGGCAACTGTCGGCCAAAGGCCTGTACATCAAGGCTGCCGAAGTCAGCATCGTCGATGCCACCGTCATTGAAGCCAAGCAAAGCCGCCCGCGCAAGGGCAAGGGTGGGGAAAACACCCAAGACAGGGAAGCTGGGTACAACGTCAAGGTCGCGGCCAACGGCAAGAAGGCCAGCACCTATAGCTATAAGGCACACGTCAATGTCGATGAGGACGGCTTCATCAAAGCGGTTGACTATACCCCGGGCAATGAACATGACTCGCAATCCCTGGAAAAACTGCTGACCGGCACCGAGGAGCAAGTGTATACCGACAAGGCCTATGCCAGCACCGGACATGACAAGCTCCTGGCCAAACGCAACACCGGCAACCGCATCCTGCACAAGGCCAAGCGCAACCAGCCGCTAAGCGGCCCACAAAAATATCAGACCCGGCATTGGGCAAGCATCCGCAGCACCGTCGAGCGCGTATTCGGTGTGCTCAAGCAACACTATTGTCTAGCCAAGGCGCGTTACCTGGGCCTTAAGCGTAACCAAGCCCGGTTCATGTTAGCGGCGATGGCCTACAACATCAAGCGGGGCGTAACTGTCCAGGCCGAGATGATGGCGTTTGCAGGATAAATCCGCCCAATAGATGTAAAACGACGGGCAAGCGCCAAAATTTTATGAAAAACTGACAGCTAAATACGGATTTCGGACGAATACTACTCAATTAATGCCAACGCCAATTAAAAATAATTGCCTTTTGACCATCCAGCCGCAGTTTCTGCTGCCCGTGCAAAGATCTCTTTTTAAACAAAGATATGACTTATGATTTACCATTAAAATTTTTGATACTATTAATAACACATTGATTAATGGTTGAATTTTCTATGGGTCTTTTGCTTGTTCAAACCTGTAAATTTGGTTTTAAATGGATAACTTTTTTCCGAAGAATCGTTGAACTCTTTTGGCTGAAAAGAAGGAATCAGATGATTCTTGCCGTTACCAATAAGATCGCTTCGCCCCATGGTTTTTAGTGCCTCACGCAGCAAAGGCCAGTTTTTAGGATCATGATAGCGCAAGAAGGCTTTATGCAATCGCCGCTGTTTTACGCTTTTGGGAATATAAACGTCGCCGGATTTACGGCTGACTTTGTGCAAGCTGTCTTTGCCGCTATGGTACATGGCAGTGGCAATTGCCATCGGCGACGGCAGGAACGCCTGCACCTGATCGGCGCGAAAACCATTGCGTTTGAGCCATAAGGCCAGATTAAGCATGTCCTCGTCGGTGGTGCCGGGATGGGCGGCAATGAAATAAGGGATGAGGTACTGCTCCTTGCCTGCTTCCTTGGAAAATTTGTCGAACATCGCCTTGAAGCGGTCATACGTTCCCATGCCCGGCTTCATCATCTTTGACAACGGCCCGATCTCGGTATGCTCCGGTGCGATCTTGAGATAACCGCCGACGTGATGGGTAACCAGTTCCTTGACGTATTCTGGCGATTCCACCGCAAGATCATAACGCAAACCGGAGGCTATAAAGATTTTCTTGATGCCCGGCAGCGCCCGCGCTTTGCGGTACAGACTTATCAGCGCGGAATGGTCGGTATTCAAATTGGGGCAGATACCGGGATAAACGCAAGACGGCTTGCGGCAGGCGGCTTCTATTGCTTTATCCTTGCAGGCCAACCGGTACATGTTGGCGGTCGGCCCGCCCAAGTCGCTTATGTGGCCGGTAAAACCGGGCGAAGTATCACGGATGTTTTCGATTTCGCGGAGGATGGAATCTTCCGACCGGCTTTGGATAATCCGGCCTTCGTGTTCGGTGATCGAACAGAAGGTGCAGCCGCCGAAACAGCCGCGCATGATATTGACCGAATGTTGAATCATTTCGAATGCGGGAATATTGGCCTTACCGTAAGACGGATGCGGCAGACGCGAATACGGCAGATCGTAAACGCCGTCCATTTCCTTAGTAGTCAACGGCAGGGGCGGCGGATTAACCCAAATTTCCCGTTCGCCGTGGCGCTGGATTAAGGCGCGGGCATTACCGGGATTGGTTTCGCCATGCATGACGCGGCTGGCGTGGGCGTACAAAACCGGATCGTTAATGACCTCATTATAAGCGGGTAGACGAATAACGGTTGTATTCCGATTAGTTTTCAATAAATTGCGATCGATGCGAATGATATTTTCGCCATCGGCCAGTTGCGGCGTACTTTGCTTTGTATCAGAAGACTTGGCATCACATGACGGCATTTCTTGATACGGATTTTGCGGCGTCATTAAGGCGCCCGGCTGGTCCAGGCTTATCGATTTTTTTACTGCCCAGCCTTCCGGTATCCGCTTGATGAAATGGACGGTGCCGCGAATGCCGGTTAGTTGGTTTACCACTTCGCCGTTAGCCAAGCGGTGGGCAATTTCCACAATCTGGCGTTCGGCATTGCCGTAGACCAGCAAATCGGCTTTGGCATCCAGCAGTACCGATTTACGCACCTTGTCAGACCAATAATCGTAATGGGCAATGCGGCGTAAACTGGCTTCGATGCCGCCGATGATAATCGGCACGTCCTTATAGGCTTCCCGGCAGCGGTGCGAATACACATTCACGCAGCGGTCTGGACGTTTGCCTGCCGCGCCGTCCGGAGTATACGCATCGTTCGATCGTATTTTTTTATCGGACGTGTAGCGGTTAACCATGGAATCCATATTGCCGCCGGTCACGCCGAAAAACAAATTGGGTTTTCCCAGTTTTTTGAAACCGGCGGCGGAAGTCCAGTCCGGCTGAGAAATAATTCCCACCCTAAAACCTTGCGCTTCCAGCAAGCGCCCGATCAGTGCCATGCCGAAACTGGGGTGGTCGACATAGGCATCACCCGTCACTAAGATAATGTCGCACGAATCCCACCCGAGTTCGTCCATTTCAGCGCGCGACATCGGCAATACCGGGGCAATGCCGAAGCGCTGCGCCCAGTATTTACGGTAGCCTAATAGATAAGGCGCGCTTTGCTCGGCAAAGTTCATGACTTATTAATTAATGTGTGGATGTTATAAGGATTATGCCGGTTTATGTCCCTTAACATGTGTGAATATTCGATGTGGTAATTTTCTTCCAGCGTTTCAGCTTTGCTCTTGATGGCTTTCCATTCGGCTCTTGGCGTATCTGCATTAAACCCAAAAACCAGAAGATTGCCGCGATTCCGTATTGGTAATTTCAGTACTTTGTCGCTAAAAATACACTCCAACCAAGAGAAACAAACCGGCGTGATGTGACGCTGACTTTCCCATAAATTAACGGCTAGTACGCCATCAGGCTTTAACAGTTGCTTGCATGCATCGAAGAAAGCAATGGAAGCGACGGAATCGGCCAAGCCGTCCACGTCAAACGCATCGATAATCATTAGGTCGTAAATCTGTTCGTGCTCTAGCGCTTGCTCTCTGATGAATGCGCCGCCATCGCCGGTTATCACGTGTAAGCGCTCATCCATTGGCAACCCGAAGTAATGTTGTGCCACTTGCACAACACTTGGCCGGTACTCCACCGCGGTTAACTTGCAACCGGGATAATGATAATGAATATAGCGCGCCAACGAACCGCCCCCCAAACCGATGAGTAACGCGTTATCCAGTTTGTCTTTAAACAAACGCCACGCGGTCATTGCCCGTGCGTAAGGCAGCTGCAAGGTTTCCGGTTCCTGCAGGGAAATACTGCTTTGTTTGGCGTTAGAACCGAAATGCAGCGATCTTACGCCATTGTGCTCCACAACCTCAAGGATGCCTTCATCGTCATGGTGTTGGTAGATTACCAACCCATCGTACTTATACATAAAAATTTACAGAAAATCATCATATTAACCTCTTATTATACACGAGCTTAGCGTATCGACGTTGTGATCTTTGTCTAATACTGTTACTGTTTGCGATTAATTATTAATAAGCAATAAATCAGCAATGCAACCTGCATTACTTTTCTTATTTACTGCCAGTTGGCGTAAAATTATGCTTATAATTGCTTCATATTTCACGAGGAAACCCATGAAAACTTTCTTTTTTCTGATTACTTTGCTGTTTTCTGTATCCGTTACTGCCGAAGAAGCGAAAGATGAATGGCAAAATACGACCTTATCTGACGCCACTATAAAAAAAATCCAGGAATCCAGATTCGAATATAAAAAATGCGTCGGCGCTCAACTGCAAAAGCCGGCTTACCTGTCGATGGATAGCCGTAAAGCCACCGAGGAAATCATGAAACAATGCGAACCTGCGCTCGGGAAAATCCGTGAAGTCTATATCGCGGAAAAAATCCCGACGTCGCTGGCCGACCGGCACTTAAAACAAATCCGCATTCAAACCACGCGCAAAGCCTTACAAACACTGATGTTTGAGCAAGCCGCTAAAAATGCAGGCCAGCCATGAATGACATTAATGCCTTCATTAATACATACTCGGTCGATCTCTCGCTAAGGCCGACCACCTTCGATTTCTGGCACGTCTGTCTGGCGGCGGCCGTACTCGTATTAATGGGGTTATTGATTCTATTATTGATCGGCATGCTACTCGGCAAGAACCGCCAACCGGTTGAAACCGCGCCGGTAATCGTGCAACAACCGACCATCGCTCCGCCCCCTCCCGCGCCAGCCGAACCGGTCGTTAAAATTATCGAAAAGATTGTTGAAGTCGAGAAACTGGTGCCCGCCCCCGCGCCGGAACCTGTTATTTTAAAAGAATACACGCCGGACGCCGCCTTGCAATTAATAAGCATTTTGCAAAAAGAAGCGCGCTTTATCGATTTTATTAAGGAAGACATCACCGCCTACAGCGACGCGGATATCGGCGCGGCCACGCGCGTGGTGCATCAAGGCTGTGCGAAAGCACTGAACGACCACTTCAGCTTGGCGCCCATTCGCGATGAAAAAGAAGGCAGCAGCATCACGGTGCTGGAAGATTTCGACGCCGCTTCGCTGCGCTTGACAGGCAATATTGTCGGTCATGCTCCATTTACCGGGGCATTAATTCATAAAGGCTGGCAGGCAACCGAAGTGCGCTTACCCAAACTGTCGCAAAGCCATAATCCTAAGATTATCGCCGCTGCCGAAATTGAACTCTAACTTTCTGTTATTATTCATCGATTCAAGCCACCGCGGCTTGTTACGGATGCGCTTCGCACCATGATTAGTAAATAACCTTTACTGTTAATTTCATTCCTACTCCGAGTTAATTAATGAAAAGCTCTAAAAAATACAGCATTGGCATCGATTTAGGCACGACGCATTGCGTCTTATCGTACGCCGATTTAAGCAACGTGGAACTGAACGAATTCCGCCAGCAGGTTATGCCCATCCCGCAATTGACCGCGCCGGGCACGGTGGAAGATAAATTGCAATTACCCTCATTTATTTATCAAGCCCATAAATCGGAGCTTGCCAAAGGTGCTGCTGTCCTGCCTTGGACGACTATACTGCCGCACTTGGTGGGCGAGATTGCCCGTAATCTGGGCGGTAAAACGCCGATTCGTCTGGTTTCCAGCGCTAAAAGCTGGCTGTGCCACGCCGGTGTCGATTGTAAAGCGCCGATATTACCTGCCGAAGCGCCAGAGGAAGTGGAGCGTATCTCACCATTCCACGCCACGGTAGCTTACCTTGAACACATGAAAAGCGCCTGGTTATATCAGCATCCCCAAGCGCCGATGGAGCAGCAAAACCTGGTAATTACCGTACCGGCATCCTTCGATCCGGCGGCGCGCGAATTAACAGTGGAAGCCGCCAAAGCGGTGGGCTTGGGTCATGCCATCCTGCTGGAAGAGCCACAGGCGGCGTTTTACAGCTGGATTGAGCAAAACCAAAAAAATTGGCGCAAACAGGTTCATGTCGGCGATATTATTCTGGTCATCGACATCGGCGGCGGCACCACCGACCTGTCATTAATCGCGGTAACTGACAATAGTGGTAACCTAGAGTTAACCCGGGTCGCCATCGGCGACCATATTCTGTTAGGCGGCGATAACATGGATTTAGCGCTGGCTTATACCGTTAAAGCCAAGCTGGAAAACGAAGGCACGGAACTGCAACCCTGGCAATTACAGGCATTAACCCACAGTTGCCGGGACGCTAAAGAAAAATTGTTGAATAACCTTGACTTGGAAGCTGCGCCGATTGTCATCGCCAACCGTGGTTCGTCATTAATCGGCGGCACTTTGCGCACCGAATTAACGCGCGAGGAAGTCAACCGTACCTTAGTCGAAGGCTTTTTGCCTCAGGTTGCAGCCAGCGCGCGACCGATCATCCGCGCCCGCTCCGGCTTGCGCACGACCGGCCTGCCCTATGCCCAAGACGCCGGCATAACCCGCCATCTGGCCGCTTTTCTGGCGAAACAACAGTATGCCACCCTGGAATTGGACGATATTAAACTGGCTGAGAACGCGACATTTATCCATCCGACCGCCGTCTTGTTTAACGGCGGGGTACTGAAAGCCGGTTCCCTGGCGGAACGGTTAATGACTATACTGAACAACTGGTTGCAGGAAGATCAAGCCCCCCCTGCCCGCTTATTAACCGGCACCAATCTCGATCTGGCGGTCGCTCAAGGCGCTGCTTATTACGGTTATGTCCGCAAAGGCAAAGGTGTACGCATTAAAGGCGGCGCGGCCGCTTCGTACTACGTCGGCATTGAGAGCGCCATGCCTTCCGTACCCGGCATACCGCCGGAAATTCAGGCTTTGTGCATCGCACCGTTCGGTATGGAAGAAGGCACACAACAGGAATTGCCCAACGAAGAATTCGGCCTAGTCATCGGCGAACCCGTGCGCTTCCGCTTTTTTGCCTCCACCAGCCGCCGAACCGACCGCGTCGGTTCCCGGCTCAACCGGTGGAGCCGTGACGAGCTGTCGGAGCTGGAAGAACTGGAAGTCACCTTGCCCAAGGAAGGCCACGGCGCTGGCGAAACCGTGCCCGTGCATTTATGCGCCGCGGTCACGGAAGTCGGCACGTTGGAACTTCATGCCGTCTCCAGCAAAGACAGCGCCCGCTGGAAAATCGAGTTTGACGTCAGACAGGGAGATTAACTATTAATAAGAAGTAATTCATTACCTAAAACAGCAAGTTGATCTTGCCCCGTTCTTTCGGACACTTGGCTAATAAAGTAATCTTTAAGCCCGAGGTCAACAATGAAAACCAAGAAAGAAGAAATAACGGCACGGTTTGCCTACAAGAGGTATACGTCGCCTTTTAAAGAGCAAGCGTTAGAGCGCACTGATCGGGATGGTGACCCCAAGGTGGCGCAAGATTTAGGGGTGGCGGAGGCGACCTTGTATGCCTGGAAGGCGAAGCGTCGACAAACCGGGCAGCCGTTTGAAGGCCAAAAGCTCCAACAAGCCGAACTGGCAAGGCTTAAGCGTGAGAATGCGCGACTGGAAGAGGAAGTGGCCTTCCTAAAAAAGGCGGCTGCGTACTTCGCGAAACTGCCAAAGTGAAGTACGCCATGATCAAAACTA
>VGVA01000105.1 GCA_016874115.1 Gammaproteobacteria bacterium | reverse complement strand
CCCGCAGGCTGGACCGTTCCTGGTACGCCCGCAGGATTTCTTCCTTGCGCCCCTGGTCGTACCGGACGGTCGGTTCCAGCACCCGGTGGACGCCACAATCCTTGCAGCGGTATTGCTGCTTGCCGCCCGCGTTGCGCCCGTTCTTGACGATGTTCTCGCTTTGGCAAGATCGGCATGTGGGCTTTACTGTCTGTTCAATCATAAGTTTATGCAAAATACATAATGTAACTTATCACTTATAATTTTGCCACTACCATATTCTTTAGCAGACTGCTAAGGTTTCAGATCAAACTATTAGAGATTACGCTTTATTGGCGCGGAGCGATGATGTGTTTTTTAATGTCATCAAAATCTGGTAATGCGTTTGCACAACCTGACCAGCAGAACTGTTCGGCATTAACATTAATAAGCAAGAAAGATTGTGCCGGTATGACGTTTCCGCCATTAACCGGCGCGGACAATTCCTTTATCGGCCAGTTGTTGTAACGTTTTCAAGCCGTTGGCAATGATGGTTTCAGGGTTGGGATGGTTGGCTTCTTGCGCAATTTGCTGCACACAAGTTAATGCGTTTGCGTTGCCCTGTTCCTGAATTATTTCCAGCAAACGGTAAGTAAAGGCATTGATTTCCATAAACTTCACTGCATCGTTGTCGTCCCGGTAAGCTACCAGCGTTGCCGGTTGCTGCGGCGGTTCTGCGGGCAAGTAGTCAGGCGAGATCAGGTGTACGGGATAGCTGTACAGTAACAGCCATGCCACCGGTGACAAGCCGATAAGGCTGGCGTCGGTGATTTCCGGCTTTTCCGCACTTGCGTTTGCATCCGCCACAGCGACCGACAAGGCCAGTTCCACCCATTCGTAATGCGCCAGTTCCAGCAAGAAAGGAAAATCATCAGGATTGTTCCGCTCGTTTTCCAGGTAATTGAGAAATTCTTCGGCAATTTCGGCAAAATACGGCGTTCGGGCTTGATGTTTGAGAATAAAATCCTGAACCAGCACATGCCATTGGTCGTCGGACAGTATCTGCCGGATCACGGGAAAATTTCCCGCCAAAAAGCTTTCGAGGTTGTTGTAGATTAATTCCCGGTACATCGCCATGCGCTCCGGCTTGACATCAGCAGGCAACGGCTGATTGTCCGGGTCGCGGATATAGCGCGTAAATTCGTCTTGCTTGGCGCGAAAATCGACAGCCATCGTCGTTAATTAAGCGGTTTTCCGCGTATGTTGGCTGTGCCAGGCGTTTTGTATCGCCAAAATGGTGTCGACTTCCTTTAATAACCCGGCCAATGGCGGCAGATTAAAGTCGCGTTCCAGCAGCGTTGGAAACACACCGAATAATTCATAGGCTTTGCCCAGCAATTTCCATACAGGATCGATGACATCGGCGCCATGAGTATCGA
This sequence comes from Gammaproteobacteria bacterium, assembly GCA_016874115.1. Taxonomy (GTDB): domain Bacteria; phylum Pseudomonadota; class Gammaproteobacteria; order Methylococcales; family Methylomonadaceae; genus Methyloglobulus. The sequence goes on along the minus strand of VGVA01000105.1, from coordinate 6,778 downwards.
CCAGAAAATCTTCTGCTTCCACGTAATGTCCGGCAATGTGCGCGTAGGCGATTCGATGACCCGGCATGGCTTTTAAGAAAGCTTCGGCGTCGTAGTTATGATTAACGCTGTTGACGTAGATATTATTAATATCCAGCAAAATCGAGCAATCCGCTTCCGCCACGACGGCATTGAAGAAGTCGATTTCACTCATCTCCTGGCTGGGTGCGGCGTAATAAGACACATTTTCGATCGCTATACGCTGTTCCAGAATGTCCTGAACGCGTTTTATGCGCGCCGACACGTGTTTAACGGCTTCTCCTGTAAAAGGAATCGGCATCAGATCGTATAAGTGCCCGTTATTACTGCAATAACTGAGATGTTCGCTGTACAGTTTGATCCGGTGTTCGGTAAGGAACCGTTTAACATCGTGCACAAACGCTTCATCCAAGGGGTCGGTGCTGCCTAAAGACAAAGACAGTCCATGGCAAACGAAATCTTTTCGCTCGGTCATGGCGCGGAATTGCTTGCCGTATTTGCCGCCGATATTAATCCAATTTTCCGGAGCAATCTCATAAAAGGCAAGATTAGACGACGGTTCGGCAACGATTTGCTCTATTAATGACCGCCGTAAGCCGATACCTGCCCCATTAATCATGTAAGAATTGTTCACCATTACTTAGCCTGCAGAAAAATAAGGGGACATGAAGTCCCCTTACTTTACACAAATGAAAGAAACTTAAAAGAGCTTATTTTCCTGCTGGAGCAGGCGCTGCTGCCGGTTTTTTGCTGGCGCCGCAGGAGCCGTCTTTGCTTTTTTTCATTTCCGTGCAGCCGGCCATGCCTTCGCCGCAACCTTTCATGTTAGCGCCGCAAGCGCCTTCTGTTTTCTTGGCGGCTTCGCAGTTTTTCATGCCTTCCTGGCAAGCAGCGCCACAGCTGCCTTCTTTAGCTTTTGCGCCCGCGCAGGCGCCTTCAGCGCCTTTTTTCATTTCCGGCATACCCATTGAAGCACCGCATTTCATCTCAGCCAATTGCATGTAGCCTGACTGCATTTCAGCCATGGCGAACGGATTGGCTTCAGCTTGAACTGCGGTAGCAGCCATAGACGATACCAACGCAGCACCCATTGTAGCAGCTAAAGGGGTTTTATTCATTTTTTTCATAGTGTTAACTCCAGGGTTGTGAAAAAAAAGCATCGATAAGTCATTTTACCGATTTACCGGTTATGGTAATCTCTTTATGCTGAATTAATACTGAATACAATTAATTAATCCAGATTTTTACTGCCAAATACGAAATAAAATCTGATTCGGTTGCAAGCTTTTAAAGAATTTTTCGATTAAATTCGCATAACTCGGCGATAACGCACTGATCGCACTTCGGCTTTCTTGCGACACAAGTATACCTGCCGTGCAAAATTAGTAAATGATGCGCGTTTTTTTTATGCTTAACGGGCGTAAATTTTTCCAGTTTGCGTTCGACTTCCAGCACGGTTTTCCCAAGCGCAATGCCGGTACGGTTAGCTACCCGGAAGATATGGGTATCGACGGCTATAGTCGGCTGGCCGAAGGCTGTGTTCAGGATCACGTTGGCGGTTTTACGTCCGACACCGGCAAGGGCTTCCAGTTCCGCCCGCGTCGAGGGTACCCTGCCCTCGTGCTTGTCTAGCAACTGCCTGCATAACATCATGATATTGTTTGCTTTCGAATTAAAAAGGCCGATGGTTTTGATATATTCTTTCAAACCCTCCAAGCCCAGCGCCAGAATAGCTTCAGGCGTATTGGCGGCAGGAAATAATTTTGCCGTCGCTTTGTTAACGCCTTTGTCCGTCGCTTGAGCCGATAGCACGACGGCGATTAATAACTCAAACGGCGTACCGTAAACCAGTTCGGTGGTCGGATCGGGAATGGTCTCGGCAAGGCGGTCGAATATAGCCAGCCGTTGTTGCTGATTCATTAATAACGCCGCTTATTTCAGACCGCCGACCGCGCCGTTGTGTGTGCTGACATTGAATAACGCTTGTTTTTGCAGCCTTATTTTCTCCGCTTTACTCCTCGCCTCGTCGGCTTTCCGTTCGTTTCTGGCGGCGTAACGGCGCATGGCGAGCAGTTTACGCTCAGCTTTTTGTGCCGGTGTTAACGGCTCCGTCAACGGTTTCATTTCTATGCAGTCCACCGGACACGGTGCGATACATAATTCGCAACCGGTGCATTCAGCGGCGATGACCGTGTGCATTTGTTTTGCCGCGCCGATAATGGCGTCTACCGGACAGGCGGCCAGACATTTCACGCACCCGATACAGTCATCTTCAATAATATAAGCAACTTGCCGGGGTTTATGGATGCCGAACGCCGGATTTAATGGCTTGGCAGGCAGTTGCATTAATGCCGCCAGTTCGGCGACGCCTTCGTTGCCGCCGGGCGGGCATTGATTAATATCGGCGCTACCGGCGGCTATAGCCTCGGCATAAGGTTTACAGCCTTTATAGCCGCATTGCCCGCACTGGGTTTGAGGTAGAATAACGTTAATCCGGTCGACTGAAATCATCCGGCCATTATATCAAAACTGTTGTTATTGGCTTTGTTGCCTCTATTCGATCTATCGTATTTTATTTATATTTCCTGTTTGATCTGCATCAACATTCGCCGCCGTTAATGGGAATACGCTGTAGTCTCGTCACTGCATTTACGATTAACCAAACTACCGAATGTGTTAATTCACATATCTGATTATATTTTTAAGTCATTTATCGGCTTTTTCGGTGATGCCCGTTCTTGTTGTGGCATTAATCGTTAATTGTTGACGCTATTAATAGTTTGATTTTGAGGAAGTTATGAAAACATTAATGATGACCATATTGTTGATATTGGCAATTTCTGGCGAAGCGGCAATGGCGCGATGTAACCGTGCCGAAGTCGCCGGAACGTGGAATATTTATTTTGGCACGGGTAATGTTGCCGTGCGCTGCACGTTAAAAGTACCAAAGTCCGGGCCGACTGTCAGCTCAAGTTCTTATTGCATAGTACCGGGATTAACCCCCGCCATACCTTTAAACGGAGTTTTACAGCTGGCCGCCAATTGTCATGTGGCTGGCGTACTTACCATTAATGGCGTACAGCCTCCCATTGACGGCTGGATCAGCAGAGACAAAGAAACGATTTCCGGCATGAGCTGGGATCCGGTCAACAATATCGGAGGCATCTTTAGCGGTGTAAAATTATAGTGGACGTAGCAGCGCAAACCGGTAAACGGCGTTTGCGCCGCACCAGTTATTCCTTATTAATTCAAATAATTGTAGCTAATTAGATCAACCTTTACGTCATTAACGGACAGAGTAAATACAACAACACTTGCCTTTATAATTAATAACAATAACTCATAACAACAAACCCATTTATTGGGATTAATACATTTATATCCGATTTTATGGAAAATCTATGTCAACCTTAACCAACACTCTGGCCAACTTACAGCAATATGTAGAAAAACAAGCCGCAATTCTGCAAGCCGATGAACGCTATAAATCATTAATGGCATTGCCGCCGGTGCAACGCTGGCTGAGCATAGGGGCTTTGTTTTTGCTATCGCAATTGATTATCTTCGGCGGTTTGTACCTTGTTTTCGGCAAAATCGTCGTTATCGGCTTTATTGCCAGCATTTTGGCAGGCTTGGCGACAGGTCTGGGCGCTTTGCCGGCGGTATTTTTTAAAAATATATCCAATAATCTGTTTTCCAGTCTATTAGGCGCTGCCGCCGGGGTTATGCTGGCGGCCACCGCGTTTTCCCTGCTGGTGCCAGGTATTGAATTCGGCAATAACCTCTGGCCGGGTAAAGGTATTTACGTGGTTTCTATCGGCATGTTGTTGGGCGCCTTCTTTTTGCATTATGCCGACCATCAACTGCCGCATCCGCACCTGGATTCAGTCGTCGATCCGCATCTGAATTCGTTCCGGAAAATCTGGCTGTTTGTCATCGCTATTACTATTCACAACTTTCCTGAAGGGATGTCGGTCGGGGTCGGTTTTGGTTCCGGCGATTTGAAAAACGGTATCGTGCTCGCTATTGCCATCGCCTTGCAGAATATTCCTGAAGGCTTGGCCGTGGCGCTGCCGTTAATCAGCTTAGGTTACGACCGCTGGAAAGCTGTCACTGTCGCTACGGCCACCGGCCTGGTGGAACCGGTGGGCGGCTTGTTGGGCATCAGCATGGTGACGTTGTTTGAACCGGTGCTGCCTATCGCCATGGGCTTTGCCGCTGGCGCGATGCTGTTCGTTATCAGCGAGGAAATCATTCCAGAAACGCATTCTAAAGGCCGTTCCCGCTACGCGACCTATTCATTAATGACCGGGTTTATTGTTATGATGATTATCGACAATGCATTGAATTAATGATGATTAATCATTGATTCCATTAACAATTAATCGATTTGCACATGGATCGGCCGCAAGCTTTCATTAACTCACTTGCGTTAAAAGAATTTTTTGACGACGGTTTAAATCAACTGAATGCTTATGCCGCGAGCGTTGATTTTACCGATATTCAGACCGGGCTGACGGCCGCCGCGACCAGCTTCGCATTAATATTAGCGGCGGAAATGGGCGATAAAAGTCAGTTGGTGTGCATGGCGCTGGCGGCAAAACATCGGCCGGTACCGGTGATTTTAGGTGCGCTCAGCGCCTTCGCTTTATTGAATGCCTTGGCGGTGGTGTTCGGCAATGTGATCGCGCACTGGCTTCCCGACTACATCATCGCGTTGGCCGTCGCCTTTTTGTTTACGGTATTTGGCGTCCAGGCGTTACGCACGGTTATCGAAGACGACGATCAAAACATTCGCACAAAAAGCGGCTACGGCATATTTTTAACCACGTTTTTATTAATTACCGTAGCCGAATTCGGCGATAAAACACAACTTGCGGTTGTGGCGTTAAGTAGCACCAACAGTCCGTCCGGTGTCTGGCTGGGCGCAACCGGCGCCTTAGCGACAACCTCTGCGCTTGGCGTATTAGCCGGACGTAAACTGTTGCAGCGCATCCCTTTGGAATTGTTGCATAAAATCGGCGGGGTGATTTTTCTGCTGTTGGCAGGTTTTGCTCTGACACGGGCGTACCACGCTTATGTTGGCATGTAGACGGCCTCACTAGGAATCATTAATCAATTCGCACGAATCAATCTACACGGTAGTTGACGCAAATCAACATGCTTACCAAAAATCCGGTTAGGCTATGCCTATTCTATTAATGATTTTTGGATTACCGGTATGATGCGTAATAACATCCTGACTTTAACTTTAATGTGGCTGCTGCTGGTCATGCCTTTCGCCGCCGATGCAGCTTGCGTTAACTCCGATACCGGCGGCAAATGGCGCGCCTTTTTAGTGACGGGTTCGGTCGCTTTTCAGGGCTTTGCCAAAGCGTCGATGGAATTTTCGGAGTCGGGGGAATTAACCGGCAACAACGCTAGAAATTTTTACACATTAACTCTTTTAACCAGCGGTTTAGATTAACGAAAGGCCACCTTAAAGTAACTGAAAACTGCCGCGTTACCGGTTCTTTTTTAACTGCGGCAAGAGTCAAGATCGATATCGTGGACGGCCAGATGAACAGCGGCAAAGACGTTATTTCCGGTGTTTACCGGTCTTCTTCTAAAGATAACGGCTTGATTAATTTGGTGAAATAATTAATTATTCCGTCAGCATTTCATTTGGTTCATTAATCAAAGCATTAACAACGCGCCAGTTTTAACCTTGCTGGCGCGTTATCGACTGTAATGCTTATTTCATCGGTTTATGTTGCATCTCTTTCATGTCCTTGTGATGTTGCATCATTTTGGCGTGATGCTCGGCATGATGCGCTTTCATTAAATCCAGTTGCTCTTTCATGAGATTTTCTTTCTTAGCTGGATCTTTTTCCGCTAGAATTCGATTCGATAAATCATGCATTTTCAGCATATGCTCCTGCATACCGCGCATATGTTTGACTTTTTCTTCATCGGACATATTCATCATCATGCCGCCCATACCGCCCATGCCCTGGTGCATACCCATACCTCCTCCCATGCCGTGCTGCATTCCCGTGCCTTCGGCAGGCGCTGTCGGGGTGGCAGGAGGCGCTACTTTCTGCACATCTACCGCATAACTGGCGACAGACATCGCGCCGCAAGCCATTAATAAAACCGTTGCTAATTTATGTTTTCTCATTGTTGTCTCCGCGTTGGTAAAGGAATGTTGCGTTATTTTCAGGGGCTTATTTAAGCTATTTATACCTTACCCGTTTAATACGATAAGCATTTGATTCAGGTCAAAACAGTTAAAACTCATTCTGTCATACTACCCGCACATAAAATATATCCTCGTTCGGCTAGTTGTAGTTAGCTTGAGTTTACAAACGTAATCCCATGTATTCGCTAACCGCTAGACATTTTTACTATTGCCCGTCCGTAGGCGTTAAAGCCATTAATATCAATATCTTATTAATCGCATTAACGGTAATATCCGCCGCGCCAACCGTATCCGGGTCCACGCTAGCCATACCCTAAGCCGCGCCAGCCGTGATGGTGGCGATAGCCGCCTTCGCCGTAATACCCTGGATGGTAATATTGTGGACGATAACCGTAATTGTAAGCCGGATAGGTATAACCTACCGGCGCATAGGGCGTATAAACCGCACAGCCTTGAAGGAGTACATGGAAGCGAGCGAAGCCGAGCGATGTACGACGCCCCCTGCGTAGCTGTAGAGGCCGGGCGTTTTGACGGAGTTGGAGCGCAAGCGTAGTGCGTAGTCAAAATGCAAGGCCATAC
>VGVA01000104.1 GCA_016874115.1 Gammaproteobacteria bacterium | reverse complement strand
ACAAGGCCTATGACGCTGACGGGGTGTTGGGCGAGATTGAAAAGGCGGGGGCAAAAGCCGTTATCCCGCCTAAAAGCAACCGTAAGCAGCAACGGGAGTATGACAAGGAGCAGTACAAGAACCGCAACCTGGTGGAGCGGTTCTTTTGCCGGATCAAGCAATTTCGGCGCATTGCGATGCGCTATGAAAAGCTGGCCTCTCGCTATTCCGCTTTCATTGCTCTCGCTGCCAGCTTTATTTGGCTAGTTTAAATGTCAACAGACTCTAGTTCAAGCTCTTCCATTGACTTTATTTTGCTTATTCGGATTTGACCGGCTTTCCCTCTTCCCCCGCCAACAACCGCTGTATATTCCCCTTATGCCGAAACAATAAAACCACCGTCATCACCAGCGTTGCGCCGACAACAAACTTATCGCCGACAATTAACCAGGCAAAAACAGGCGACAAACTGGAAGCAGTTAATGCCGACAGTGAGGAAATTTTCTTAAGCTTGTACATTAATAACCACGTTGCGACAAACGCAAGACCCAGCCACCAGGACCAGCCGAGTAGCACACCGATGGAGGTCGCTACACCTTTGCCGCCTTTGAAGCCGAAGAAGATAGGATAAAGATGACCGAAAAAAGCCGCCAAGCCGATCACAGCTTGCAGGCTGGTTGAAATATCCAGCACATTCGCCAAATACACTGGGATAAAGCCTTTGAGCATGTCGCCGAACAGGGTGATGCCCGCCGCTTTTTTGCCGCCGATGCGCATGACATTGGTCGCACCGGGATTACCGGAGCCCTGTCCGCGCGGATCTGGCAACCCCAGCAAGCGGCATACGATAATCGCGCAGGAAACCGAACCCAATAAATACGCCGCCGGAATTAATAACCAACCTATCATTTTGTACCTTTAGAAAACTTGTAAGACCGGTACGAATGCCGGATACTTGTCAAACAATTAATGACTACATCATAACCGGAATTTACGATGGATATTATATTTTTAGGCGGCCTGCAGATCGAAACGATCATCGGCATCTACGATTGGGAACGTGAAACCAAGCAAACCGTCATCCTGGATATTGAAATGGCCTGGGATATTCAGAAAGCGGCGGTTTCCGACAGTATCGACGACACACTCGATTACAAAGCCGTCTCCAAACGAATTATCAGCTTTGTCGAAACCAGCAGTTTTTATCTGGTGGAAAAGTTGACGGTGGAAATTGCCGATATTATCCGTCATGAATTTAACGCGCCCTGGGTTAAAGTAACTTTAAACAAAAAAGGCGCGATCCGCGGCGCCAGCGATGTCGGCATTATTGTCGAGCGGGGGCAAAAATAATCATGCCCACCGGTTACATCAGCATTGGCAGTAATATTGAAAGAGAATTGCATATTCCGGCCAGCATCAAGGCACTAACAAAACATTTCGGCCAGTTAACCTTATCCAGCATTTACGAAACCGATGCAGTGGGTTTTACCGGCGATCCTTTCTACAACCTGGTTGCAGCCTTCGATTCCCAGTCGGACATCAACACGATTATGGATATTTTACGCCAGATTGAACTGGATAACGGCCGCAACCGCGAATGCAAAAAATTTTCTGCTCGCACTTTAGACCTCGATTTAATACTCTACGGCGACCACATCATTAACGAAGGCCGGATTCAAATCCCACGGGATGAAATCGAACGCTATGCGTTTGTTCTGGAGCCGCTGGCGGAAATCGCCGGGCATTTACAGCATCCGGTTACCGGCAGGCGTTATGCGGAGATGTGGGCTGATTTCGATAAAACCGGGCTAATGCAACACCGCATTAATCCGGCATGGTAAGTTAACGGCGCCCGCTTCTGTTTGTGGTTGTTTCTTCAAATTTAACTTTCAATGGCTTACCGCAGTACATCTTACCATCAAGACCGATGATTGCCGCCCTGGCTTCATGGCCTTCCATGCCGACAAAACCGAAGCCTTTGCATTTGCCGCTGAAAAGGTCGGACACGAGTTGTACAGAGTGAACCTTGCCAAAATCAGCAAATAAGTTAGTTAAGCTTACTTCATTGGCATCGGCGGGTAAATTTCCTACAAATAATCGTTTCAAATTAATGTTCTATAAGTTATTTTAAAAGTGAATTGCCCAAGAAATATTAATCAATTCGGCTCAATCTTGTTAGCTACAGGTAAGAGTCCGATTGCTTTTTACGGCTGAGAATGCCAATGCATTAATGGCGAGCGTTGCTTATAGTATGCGCCCATCTCAGTAATAAAGCTTGATAAAAATTGAATACAACCGAAATAATATAAAGATACGTTATTAATTAATTCAGCAATCACCATGAATTCTCAGTATAAATGGAAAATTTTCAACGACGCGGATGCCGTCGCCACAGCAGCCTGCGAAGCGATTTTAACCGCAGCTAACGACGCAATCAGCCAACGCGGACGTTTTAAAATCGTGCTGGCGGGCGGTTCCACACCGGAAAAAATCTACCGATTGCTGGCAAGAGCCGATGCCGATTGGCAACATTGGTGGATTTATCATGGCGACGAGCGTTGTTTACCGGTCGATCATCAAGACCGGAACAGCCTTATGGCGGCTGAAACCTGGCTGGATCATATACCGATACCGAAAACACAACTATTTGATATCCCAGCCGAATTAGGCCCGGAACAAGGCGCAAGTCTATATGCCGATATCATTAATAACACCCTGCCCTTCGATCTGGTGCTGCTCGGCATGGGCGAAGACGGTCATACCGCCAGTCTGTTTCCCGGCCATAGCCATAATCCCGATAACTTAACACATGCCGTTCACAACTCACCCAAACCGCCGCCGGAGCGCGTTTCGCTGAGCGCCAAAAGCTTAAGCGCCAGCAATCAAGTCGTTTTTTTGATAACCGGCGCTAATAAACGCGACGCCGTAGCTCGATGGCGGGTCGGCGCGGACCTGCCGGTAGCATCGATCCATGCGCCGCAAACCACGGTTTTTATCGATCGCGCGGCGCTGCCGGAATAATTACGTAGACTAATTCATCGGAACCGTTTCTTTAGGCTTTTTATTAATATGGCTCTGTAATACAATTAGCCGCTTTTCGTTTTGTCGCGTTGATCGAATTGCCCGAGTAAATTTAATTACGATGCAATAGAAAACGCGACTGTTATGTTTTATAAAAATTATAAAGGTTAATTGTATGTGTTGGAGTGGAGAAGCATCAGGGGTCTTGGCCGCCGCCGGTTTAAGCACCGCTGTTTACGTTGCCTGGAAAGGCGAATCGAAAGAATTATGGATTCCATTAACTTACTTTGCATTAATGGAATTATTACAAGCCGTCACCTATATCTACATCGATTTATGTGATAACCCTAATAATCAGGTTCTTACGCTGTTGGGTTACTGGCACGTCACCTTCCAGCCGTTTTTCGTCAATATGGTGGGCCTGTACTTTATTCCGCCGGAAATCAAAAAGAAAATACAGATTCCCGTCTATACCCTGTGCGCCGTCGGCTCATTTTTTATATTACTCAAAGGTTATCCCATGGATTGGGCGGGACATTGCGTGATCGGCACCGAAGGCTTCTGCGGTCCGGCGGTCTGCTCCGTACACGGCGCATGGCACATTGCCTGGCAAATGCCGCTCAACGGCTTGTTATCGTACCCGATTCATTGGCTGAACGACTTCGATTGGGGCTTGCACGTGCTCAGTTACATCCTGGTCTGCTTTATCATGCCGATGTTGTACGGCTCGTACCGCTTCGTTATTTTCCATTACTTCATGGGACCCTGGATTTCCGCCGTGACCACAGACGACCCGAACGAATACGCTGCGGTTTGGTGCTTATTCTCGATTGCCTTGTGCGTTTCGGTCATTAAATCGCCGGTCAGAAAGTACCTGCATGTCAATCATTACTGGCCGTTTTACAATAAGGTTCTCGGTGCAACACCGGAACCGGCAATCGCTACCCGGAGCTAACCGGCGCACCTCATCCTGGCAGGTTGTCGATAACGCGCATCATACAAACCCAGCCGTTATTAACAATCTGCCTTATTAATCGATAAGAATACTAAAACCGGAAATCATCGTTGTTCTAGTTAGTATTTTCTTGTTTTTCCAAATCGGGATAAAACAGAAAGATGATTATTGCTGATACGCCGGAAGGTATTTGCAAATGATTGGCGCGCCCGAGAGGATTCGAACCTCTGACCTCAGCCTCCGGAGGGCTGCGCTCTATCCAGCTGAGCTACGGGCGCATTGCGATGGGATTATTTTGAACCGCGCATTGTACCTGATCGGCACATTAATTACGATAGCATTGTCTTGAGATTGGCTAAATTTGCCTTGCCGCGTTCTTTTCTAACTTCATCCGGCAACGTTTTTTGATTTACCCAATCCAAATCCGCTTCCGGTAACTCTTGTAAAAACCGGCTCGGCTGGCATTCGCTGATGTCGCCGTAGCGTTTACGATGAGTGCAATAACTTAAAGTCAGAGTGCGTTGGGCGCGAGTAATGCCGACATACGCCAAGCGGCGTTCTTCTTCGATACCCGAGGCGCTTTCTATATCATCGCCTTCCAGACTATTTTGATGCGGCAGGATGTTTTCTTCCATTCCCACCAGAAATACGTGTTTGAATTCCAGCCCTTTGGCGGAATGCAACGTCATCAGGCTGATCTGATCGCCAGCGCCCTCCTCTTCCTGATTACGCTCCAGGATGTCCATTAATAAGATATTGGCAATGACGTCCGCCAGCGGCTTCGGTTCCATTTCGTTTTTGTTTGCAATCCGCTTAAGCCAGTCGATTAATTCATGTACGTTTTTCATTTTTCGCTCGGCCGAATCGACGGTTTTAGCGGTTTCCCGCAGCCAGTTTTCGTAGCCGATGTCATCGAGCATTTCCATGATGATTTTGAAGCAATCGTCTCGTTCGATCATTTCGGCAGTGCGCATAAGCCATTCATAAAATTTTTGTAGTTTTATTAATGGCTTGCCGCTGATGCTCTGGCTCAGTCCGATTTCATTGCAGGCGCTAAGCAAGCTGATGTGCCGCCCTCTGGCGTATTCGCTCAGTTTTTCCAGCGTGGCAGGGCCTAATTCGCGCCGCGGCGTATTAATGATGCGTAAAAATGCGGCGTCATCATCGGGATTAATCAGCAACCGTAAATACGCCAGGATGTCTTTAATTTCGCTGTAGGCAAAGAAGGAAACGCTGCCGCTGATAAAATAAGGTACGTGATTCTCCCGTAAACAGCGTTCAAACAAGCGCGATTGGTGATTGCCCCGGTACAGTATGGCGTAATCGCCATAACTGCCGCCGGTTTTAAATTTGTGATGAATAATTTCCGCCACCACTTGTTGCGCTTCGGTTAGTTCGTCTTTATGGCTGATAACCCGGATCGGATCGCCATAACCTAATTCGCTCCATAGTTTTTTCTCGAAACTGTGCGGATTATTGGCGATCAGGTGATTGGCGGCTTTAAGAATCCGTCCTGTAGAACGGTAATTTTGTTCCAGTTTAATAACGTGCAGACGCGGATAATCTTTTTGCAATAAGCCCATATTTTCCGGCTTCGCCCCACGCCAGGCATAGATGGATTGGTCGTCATCGCCGACCACGGTAAACTGCCCGGTTTTGCCGGTGATTAATTTGATTAATTCGTACTGGACGGTATTAGTATCCTGGTATTCATCCACCAGCAAATAACGAATGCGGTTTTGCCAACGCTCCCGCACGGCCTGATGTTGTTGGAGCAGCAACACCGGCAACAGAATCAGATCGTCAAAATCCACCGCATTATAGGCTTTCAAACTTCTGGTGTAGTCGCGATACAAGCGGCTGGCTAGATATTCTTCTTTCGTTAATTCAGCCTGAGTGAGGTGATCGGCTGTCGTTAAGCTGTTTTTCCACTCACCAATCTGCCGGGCGTACTGTTCCAGCTGGTCAGCATCGTGGCTGTTTTTGTTTTGCCCAATCAGGTTCTTCAGCAGGCTGAGTTTATCGTGTTCGTCGAATAAACTCATCCTTGCCTGATAACCCAGGGTTTTATGTTCCTTGCGGATAATGTCCAAACCTAGCGAATGGAACGTTGAGATCCGTAAACCGCGCGTCCCTTCATTAATTAATAAGTTATTGACCCGGCTTAACATTTCCCGCGCCGCTTTATTGGTAAAGGTGACGGCGGCTATCTGTTTGGCGGGCATCCCCTGTTTAATCAAATAAGCGATTTTCTCCGTGATCACACGGGTTTTGCCGCTACCGGCGCCGGCCAGTACCAGTAAAGGCCGGTCGATGGCTTTAACGGCCGCGCGTTGTTGTGTGTTAAGTTTATCCACTGAATGAAGCATTCCTTACGCTAATCAATCCAAACAAACGATAGCTAAGTTATTAATCGATTAATCCGATAACCTGGCAATTCAAAAAGGTTGTTACGGCGGCTTTGCATAGTTAATCTTGCGATATTTGGCGAAGACCGACATTGCGTTACAATGTGCTTACGAGATGTATCACCTGTATTAATAACCAACCCTGAAATCACGAGGAACCCTATGAAAAAAACGCTATTTTGCTTAGCTATGTTAATGTCCGGCAGCCTGTTGGCGTCAACCGATCATTATATCTTGCGCGACGGCAACCATGTACACCATTTAAAAGTTAAAAAATTAAACGAAGAATACACGGTCGAAATGGATATCGATTTCGAACCCAACGCCGAGGAAAAAAACAGCAAGCCCTGCGATGCTGAAGTTTCCGGCGAAGCCAAAGTCATCGGTGAAAATAAAATTCAATTGAAAAAACATTCCGAAGGCGAAGCCAATTATTGCACATTGGATATTACCTTAAGCCCGACCGGCGCTAAAGTCGACCAATCTAAAGACTGCGACAATTTTGTAACCGGTATTTGCCATTTCACGAGCGAAGGTAAAGAGATTCCGAAAATCAAGTAATCGTTGGAAGCAAGACTGATTAATACCCTTCTCAATCAAGCCGTTCTCGCCATTATTGACGTTAACGGCTTGTTTCCCTGCATTTCTTACAACGATCTATCTAACTTCCGGTAGCCGATGGCCTCACTCAGATGGGGCACCTCGATAGAGTCCGAATGCGCCAAGTCGGCAATGGTGCGCGCCAGTTTTAAAATGCGGTGATAGGCACGATGCGACAAGCCGAATCTTTCCATGGCCTGCTCCAATAATTTATGGCCCGGCTCGGTTAATAAACAAAGCTGTTTAACTTCTTTGGCTGTTAATGCCGCATTGGCCTTACCGCTTCGCGCCAATGCCCGGTTTCTGGCTCCAACTACTCGACTTCTAATGCTGGCGCTAGTTTCTTCTCCTTGCGGCGAACCTTTACGCAACACCTCGTGCGAAATTCTCGGCACGTCCAAATGCATGTCGATACGATCCAGTAATGGCCCGGAAACCCGCGCACGATAACGCATGATTTGCTCCGACGTGCAATGGCAACGGCCCGAACTATCGCCCAAATAGCCGCATGGACAAGGGTTCATGGCTGCAACCAATTGAAATCGCGCCGGAAAATCGACCTGCCGTGCTGCGCGGCTGATGGTGATATGGCCGGTTTCCAGCGGCTAACGCAACACTTCCAGCACTTTGCGGTCGAATTCCGGTAGCTCATCCAAAAATAAAGTACCGTTATGCGCGAGAGAAATTTCCCCTGGCTTAGGGTTGCTGCCGCCGCCGACCAACGCGGGCGCAGAGGCCGTATGATGCGGCGCGCGAAACGGCGGCTTGAGCCAATTGGCGACATTCAAACCGCCGTCGCTGATCGATGCAATCGCCGCAGTTTCCTGCGCTTGCTTTTCCGTTAATGGCGGTAAAATCGTCGGCAAACGCACCGCCAACATGGATTTACCAGTGCCCGGAGAACCCAGCATTAAGATGTTGTAGTCTATTAATTCATTTGCTGCCGCCTTTCTGTCTCTGTTATTACCCAAGGAACAACATAAAAACCACCGCATTCTGCTGGACATCGCTTGATGCCCCAGATGCGGTATCAATGGTCTTATAGCGCTTGATCTCACCGCAATTTTGGCGGGTTTCAGCCCATTCGCCACACGACGGGTCTACCTATTTTGCTGTTTTGCTTTAGACCAGGCACAAAAAAGCTCCTAAAAAGGAGCTTGATTGCTGCTCACGAACAGCAAGCATGTAAATAATCATGCAAAACTGACCCAGGTACCGGGGTGAAACGTCATTGAAAACTGACCCGCCCCGGATGTTAAATGACCGGCATTTAGCCGGAGCAACCTGGAGTGTTAAGCATGAAAGCAGTAGCCGAAGTCAGACGGCGACATTTAATCAACG
>VGVA01000103.1 GCA_016874115.1 Gammaproteobacteria bacterium | reverse complement strand
CAAGCCATTGATATGGGCATAGCGTTTGTGCCCTGACAACACTGAAAGCAATAGCGTCCCCAGCACATTGCGTTTTCTCGGGGCGTTGGGGCTAACCCAGCGTAAAGGGCATCGTGACACCCAATCTCCAAACAATCCGCTGATGTGCAAAAATTCTATGAAAAAGGGCAATTGCCCCATCGCCGTCACCGATGCTTGTGGATCCCATTCCACATGGATCCTGCCGCCAAATGTTTCTACCCTGACAGGTTCAGCATACGGAATTAATGCCTTCGGTTCGGGTTCACCCAAAGGGTGAATGATCTGTTCTGCCATAAGCGCCTCCTTGCCGCTTAATTTCAAACAGTTAACAATTTTTTGCAACCTTAAGATGCTCTTTTAAGGTTAATTGGGTTTGGCGTTTTAAAGTAAATTCTTCGGCTTTGCTTTGGATCTTCCCTGATTGTAGGCCGCCGGACGGATGAATGCTATTTTATAAATGATAGCGCTTGCGTTTTCGCCAGAAGGTTGCCCGGCTCATCCCGAGCATATTCGCTGCATCCCCCGCACGGCCCTGACATTCTGTCAGGGCCTTTTTAATAGCTTCAGGTTCTTCTTCAGCGCTTCTGTTTACCGTTTTTTTCAGTGTGGGATTTGAGTATTCGATTGTTTTTTTCTCCTTGAACTCCGGTGGTAATTCCGATAATCGCAATGTTGATCCACGTCCGACGGCAAAGGCATATTCCACCACATTGTGCAATTCCCGGACATTGCCTGGCCAGCGGTAGTCAAGAAGCATTTTTATCGCCTCGGGATCGATTTTTTCGATAACGCGTATACGCTTGTCGTTATGCTTATTAATAAAGTGCCAGATTAACAAGCCGATATCTTCACGGCGATCGCGAAGCGGCGGCAAAAAGATCGGCACCACGCGCAAACGATACATTAAATCCTCGCGAAAATGTCCTAACTTGACTTCTTCTCGCAGCGAACGATGAGTAGCGGCAACAATCCTCACATCCACATTAATGGAATGGCTACCGCCAACGGGCACATAATTCCGTTCCTGAATCACACGTAGCAATTTTGCTTGCAACTCCAGCGGCATTTCGGCGACCTCATCCAAAAATAAAGTACCGCCGTTAGCTCTTTTAAATAGGCCGTCATGGTCTTTTATCGCTCCGGTGAATGCGCCGCGAACATGGCCGAACAGCTCGCTTTCTAACAAATTGCTGGACAGCGCGGCGCAATTGATCGCTAAAAACGGCGCATCGCGGCGCGTACTGAGTTGATGGATGGCTTTTGCCACCAATTCCTTACCAGCGCCGCTTTCGCCTCTGACCAGTACCGTCGCTTCGGTTTGCGCCGCATTTTGAATGATCTGAAAGATGCTTTTCATAGCCGGCGAGTGGCTGATAATGCCATGGAAATTTAAATTCCTTTGATTGGCGGATGTCTGCGTATCGCTCTCTATTAAGGCTGTAGAAATCATTCCGATTCCGCCAACGGAATGGCCGGTTTTATCGATTAATACCTGTGTTGTTATTGCTAGATCTTGTTCTTGCTTGCCGTGTTTTGCAAAGCTTATAAATCGCCGACCTGAAGCACTGATATGCAATTCGTCAGGAAAAAAATCAGGATGCAATGAAAGTGGAGTTATTCCGGTCAAAGACATAAAAACGTTGTTGCAATACAGCAGGCGCTGATTGAAATTGACAATGTAAATACCTTTGTCGTCGTGCGAGTGCAAAAGAAAGCTCAACAGAACGTTGAGGTCAAGTCGATGCATCCACTCCGCTTCATGAGTTATTAATGTTTCTACGGCTGATAACTGTTTCATGAGGTGTTTCAGTGTTTCATTAATATGTTTCATTGAAGCATATTTTTCAGAATGAAACAAATGGACGGTAAGGGTAGACATACACAATGTAATAAAATTAAATAGTTAATTAATGGTTTTTGTTGGCATATAGGTTGCTATTGCAATATTTAACTTGGCTTAGAAAAAATTAAACGTAGGAGTACAGTATGATTTTTAAACAACTTTTCGACAACGAGACCTGGACTTACACCTATCTGATCGGGGATATTGTCACCAAGGAAGCGGTGATGATCGATCCGGTCAATACCCATATCGACGAATATGTCGCCTTATTGAAAGAACTGGGCTTGACCTTGAAATATTCGCTCGAAACCCACGTTCATGCCGACCATATTACCGCAGGCGGTTTGCTGCGCCAGAAACTCGGCGCGGAAACCGGCGTCAGTGCTTTGTGCGGAGCGGAAGTTGCCGATATTCAAATTAAGGACGGCGATGTTTTTACCTTCGGCCAAGGCGAGCAGATTAAAGTGATCGCCACGCCCGGTCATACCAAGGGTAGCATTTCGTTTTTATGGCGCGACCGGGTGTTCACCGGCGATTGTTTGTTCATCGGCGGTTGCGGCCGCACCGATTTCCAGGGCGGGGATGCCGGTGCGCAGTACGACAGTATTCAAAAACTGTTCGCTTTGCCGGACGACACCATTGTTTATCCCGGTCACGATTACCAACAAAAATGGATCAGCAACATCAAGCAGGAGAAAACCACTAATCCACGCGTGGCCGGTAAGACTCGCGAGCAGTTTATCGAGATTATGAACAACTTGAATTTGCCGAAACCGCGCCTCATCGACGAAGCCGTGCCCGCTAACCGCTTTTGCGGGCTGGAGGAAAACCAACGCCAGGACGCGATTACGCAACGGGAAATCGCCCGCGAGAAGGAAACCGCGAAAACGGAAGGTCAGCCTGTGGTCGATTGCGGCGGCGCAGCCCATAAAACTGGCGGCATGACCGTACAGGACATGGTCGCGGTTGCAAAGCAACAAATTACCGAAGTCAACGTCGATAAGGCTAAACAACTGCTGGCGGAAGGCGGTATCACCCTGGTTGATGTACGGGAGGAAAGCGAATATGCCGCAAGCCATATCGATAATGCCATTTTGCTGCCGCGCGGGGTGCTGGAATTCAAAATCGGTACGGTAGCCGAACTGGTCGACAAATCCAAACCGGTCATGATTTATTGCCGCACCGGCGGACGATCTTCACTGGCGGCAGTCGCCATGAAGGCTTTAGGCTATACCAACGTAGTATCCATTGTCGGCGGCATAGAAGCTTGGCAAAAATCCGCTTAATTTTGATGTAGTTCCCTCTAAACCCGGATTTCGGCATTTTTGAAATCCGGTGTTTTTTTAATTTGTTAGCGGATTAAAAGATCGTATTAATTCAAAAGTCAAAC
This sequence comes from Gammaproteobacteria bacterium, assembly GCA_016874115.1. Lineage (GTDB taxonomy): Bacteria > Pseudomonadota > Gammaproteobacteria > Methylococcales > Methylomonadaceae > Methyloglobulus. The sequence goes on along the minus strand of VGVA01000103.1, from coordinate 5,108 downwards.
ACAGCGATGGAGACTATGAGCACGGCAAGAACAATTAACGATTCGTCCAGCGCCCGTTTGGCAAAATATTTTCCGATTTTTGTGTGGTTAAAAACCTATACCCGCCGCGAATTTCATGACGACCTTTTTGCCGGCGCATTGACCGCAATTATCCTTATGCCTCAAGGCATCGCCTATGCCGTCTTGGCAGGGTTGCCCGCGCAAATGGGCTTGTACGCCAGCATCCTACCCGCTGCTGTTTATGCTGTGTTGGGTAGCAGTCGCACTTTATCAGTTGGTCCTGTCGCCATTGCCGCCATTATGGTGGCTCATGTCTTAACACTGCCGGAAGTGCAACAACTGGGCGATCCTATTCAAACTGCGCTTATCCTAGGCGCAGAATGCGGTCTTGTAATGCTATTAATGGCATGTACCGGTATGGGCAGTCTGGTTAACTTTATTAGCCATCCTGTGCTGGACGGTTTTACCAGCGGCGCGGCTTTATTAATAATATTCAGCCAGATTGCTCCGCTGGCCGGTTTGGATCGGTTAACATGCAACTTCAATATGACTTGCTACCGGGATTACATAAGCAGCTATCAACCGGCCACCCTGGCATTGGGGGCTAGCGGACTGGCGTTGTTGTTAGCGTTCGGCAAACCGCTGGCGAGTATCCTAAAAAAAACCGACATGCCGTTACCTGCGGCTACCGCAATAGGAAAATGCGGGCCGTTAGCTGTCGTGATCGGTTCGACTTGGGCGGTCATGCATTTTGGTTTGCACGGACGCTCGGGCGTCTCTGTGGTCGGAATAATCCCGGCCGGATTGCCCCCGCTGAAACTTGATTTTTTCATGTGGGAAAGCTGGCGTGTGTTACTGCCGGATGCAGCCTTTATTGCCCTGATCTCATATGTTGAAAGTATTGCTATTGCAAAAGTAACCGCTAATTTGCGCGGAGAAAAAATTAATCCGCAGCAAGAATTAATTGCTCTGGGGACAGCCAATTTGGCCGCTGCGATTACGGGCGGCATGCCGGTAGCCGGCGGCTTCAGCCGGACGATGGTACATTTTTCCGCCGGAGCACGTACTCAGATGGCTATGTTGATGGCGTCCGGATTTTTAACCATTGCCGTGGTTTTTTTTAGCGCCTTATTCGCAAACATACCCAAAACCATATTGGCGGCAATAATCATCGTCGCTGTGTACCGCCTGGTGCGTATACGTCATATTGTTCATACCTGGAATTACGACCGCGGCGACGGCATCGCCGAACTCGTTACCCTTGTAGGCATGTTACTACTCGGTATCGAACAAGGCATCGCCCTCGGTATTATCCTCACTATCGGCAGCCAACTGCGCAAAGCCAGCCATCCGCATATTGCCGTAGTTGGCCGCATCCCAAAAACCGAACATTACCGTAACGTCGACCGGCACAGCGTGGAAACGTGGCATCACCTGCTTCTTGTGCGCATCGACGAAAGCCTAACCTTCGCCAATATCGGGTTTGTGGAAGATTACTTGATCGACGAATTGAACCGGCGCCCAGACATACGGCATGTCGTACTTATTTTTACCTCTGTCAGCGACATCGATATGACAGCTCTGGAAGCCTTAGAGGGCATTAATGACAGAATCAAAACCGGCGGTAGAACTCTTAACATTGCAGAAGCCAAAGGTCCGGTCATGGACAAGCTGGAAAAAACCGATTTTTTTCAGCACCTTGCGCCCGGCAAAGTCTTTTTCCGTACCGAGGATGCCGTAAAGAAGTTAGGATGAAGTGCAATAAAGAAATTTGAGGCTCGTATTCGTTAATTGCCTAGATTTCAATGCAGTTAACAAACATCACCCCCGTCCAAGTCCATTCTCTGCGTTTTTGCTACTTGTGAAACGCACGTGTACCAGTGTCAATACCCAGAATTCTACTGGTAAGCTCTGTTAGAGCAAGCCGATTCAAGCGAACCAAATTATTTACGGCTTCACACAAAGTGATGGTTCACCGCGATACTCCACTGATCTTCTTTTGTTTGGCAATTTATATTTAACCAACCGTTTGCAATTTAACGAGTTTATGGCCGAAATTCTGGAGCCGTTCGAGCGTTATGCACTAATTTTGGTGGATGTGGATGATTTTAAGACCATTAATGACACGCATGGTCATATGGTCGGCGATCAATTGCTTATCGATGTGGCGAAGGATTTAACCGATCTGCTGGCATCCGTACCCAACCCGGGACCTTATAATCTAGCGGCCCGGCATAGCGGCGATGAATTTTTATTAATCGTGTATACCCCAAGTAAAGACGAATCGATATTTAAGGAGTGGCTGAAAATAACACAGAAAAGGTTGGCGCGGCCTCGGCTCGTTGCGAAAATTCAAGTACATGTCAAAGTCAGTATGGGTGTCAGTTTTTGGCCGGATAATACTATGGATACTCACATGCTGTTGCAACAGGCTGACATGGCTATGTATCATGCTAAAAAAACGGGCAAAGGCGGCTTTATTTATTTTTCCGATGAACTTAACGTAGAGCTTAAACGCCGTGTCGAACTGGAAAACGCCATTCTGCACGGGGAAGGCTACTATGGTCTGGAAGTATTTTATCAGGCGAAATACTGCACGAACACCGGCGAATTAGTCAGTGCGGAAGCGCTGTCGCGCTGGCGGCTGGCTTCGGGCGAACTGTTATCGCCCGCCGTGTTCCTGCCGATGATTAATCCAGGCGAAATGGAAAAGCAGTTTAATTTAGCTGTATTAACTCAAGCCAGTCATGATTTAGCTAAATTTCTTGCTCTCCGGAAAGATTTCAGCGTATCTATTAATATATCGCCCAAACAACTGGAAGCGCCGGAATACATTAACCACCTTCTATCCATCGTCGGCCGTGCCGGTGTCAATAATAAATCGGTAATCTTGGAAGTACTGGAAGATACCGGTATCAGCAATCCTGCCGTCTTGGAAAACTTGCGGATTATCCGCGACCAAGGTTTTAAAATTTCCATTGACGATTTCGGCACCGGTTATTCATCTTTGTCTCACCTCAACAGTTTGATGGCGCATGAACTGAAAATCGACCGCTTTTTCCCCAATGGCATTCCCGGCAATCCGGCGGCGGAAGAGCTTTATATTAATATCATTGAACTGGCCAGACGCTTTGGCTTGACGATAGTCTCGGAAGGCGTGGAAAATCAGGAGCATCTCGATTTCATAAAAACGCACGGTTGCCACTTTTTTCAGGGATTTTATTACTCTAAGCCAATGCCGTTTGCGCAATTTATCGAGTTGCTGAAAGAACAGTAAATTCAGCGCCATTGGATAGCAACCGGTCCATGATTTACACGTAATCCGGTTAAAATTTCTAACTATAAGTTTGCTGCTTTACGTTATAAGCGAAACAGGAATTAGCGCAAAAGCGAACGATGTTGACCGGTTAAGCGCAATGCTTTCCAATTAGGCTAATAAACGGTATCGTCTGTCTCAGCCGAAAAGAATTACGGTTGATGACGGATCGATTTCAAAAACGAACTGCCTAATTTTGAAACACGGTATTGAAATACGTTCTTTGACGGTTGTATTGGAGGACGGTTAAGAAAATGGTAATATCGAATCATTTCGATAGCTCAAGCGATTGATAGCAAGTGCGCATTAATAGTCATTAACAGTAGGGCATCTTTTTATATATTTATAACGATGAGACATAGAATCCGGTTCATTAATAGTTTGGTATTGGCAATAGCGCTTAGCGGCTGTACCAGCCAACCTGCTTCCCCCGTAATTGATACCGCCGTTGTCAGTCCGCAAAACCAATACCAGACAGACCGGTCAAACGCTTACTTGCCTTTTCCTGGGGAATGGACGGTCGGCGATGTGTTTAGGGCTTACGGCAACAGCGTTAAGGATAAGCTTGGTTATTATTTCCAAAAAGCCCATGTTGCCTACCCGCCGCGGGAAATGGCCTTGCTGGCGTTTAAACAGGAAAAGAAACTGGAGCTTTGGGCCAGGGATCACGGCGAATTCCGCTTGATCCGCGATTATTTCATCATGGCGGCAAGCGGCGATGCCGGCCCGAAGCTAAAGCAAGGCGACCGGCAAGTGCCGGAAGGCATTTACCGCATCACCGATTTGAATCCTAACAGTCATTACCATTTGTCCATGAAGATTAATTATCCCAATGAGTTCGACCTGACTCATGCCGAAATGGACGGGCGCAGCGATTTGGGATCGGATATTTTCATTCACGGCAAAGACGCTTCCATTGGCTGTCTGGCGATGGGCGACGCCGCCATCCGGGAGCTTTTTATTCTTACCGCGCAAGTCGGTGTTAATAATGTTAAAGTCGTTATAGCTCCGCACGATCCAAAATCATACCCCTTGGCTTCCTCCGAAGAGTTGCCGGTTTGGACATCCGAACTTTATGCGATGATTTCGCAGGAGATTGAAGCCGTCACCTCGAAAGTAAAGTCGGCGAAATCACCGGGTTATACCCAGCAAAACTTGCCGGTCAACAGCGGCTATTATTAATGTTTAAAAGCCGTTATTAATTACATCGCAGACTGTTAAATTCGGCAGGCTATCCGATTAAGCCATTCTTTTATTTATTGGCGCGATCGGGAATAATCCATTGAAAATCGGTCAGCGTTAACGGTTTAAGACAGGTGCTGTTAACCGTTAATGTCGCCAGCGTATTAGGGCAATCCGGGTTTTGATAGCTTGCTGTGCCCGCTGTGTTACCTGTCGGCCAACCGGCTCTCCGGTGGCAGGTATTACAATTGGTGGCGACGGGATGAGTCGCCAGTTCTATGTACGGATTCATGGCAATGGGTTGATTACCGCCCGCTTTTTCAGGAATGCCGTAGGCATCCGTTAATAAATAATGCGTCACGGCCCTTTAGCGTTTGTCAGCTTGGGACGGTCCGCAGCATACACGCCGCTGTCGGGGTGATCCGACCACCACACGCTTTGTAGCGCCCAACTGGGTATTTCTTTCGTATTAATGTGCATGGCTGTCAAACGGCTTTGAAAAGTTTCCACTAAAGAGCGCCGAATAGTTTCCAGCCAAACTGTAAGGTTATAGGTTTTCTACCGCCTTTTTGCGTTGCTTAAATCGATAGGAATCGTTGCCGGTTTCCAG
>VGVA01000102.1 GCA_016874115.1 Gammaproteobacteria bacterium | reverse complement strand
TGACGAGTGGGATAAACGGGCTCTTCGATCGTGTTGAGGTGTTTACGAATCGTGGGACGGGATAATTTGAACTGCTTCGCCAAGTCGCTGATGGTAACTTTCTCAACGAAATGCAGTCGCCTGATTTCGGGTATGACATCCATTTTTATCACTCCAGGTTTCTCCGGCAAAAAGCCGGTCATTGAACTACCTAGGGTGGAAACTTTTCAACGCTCTTTTCCCCAGGACCCTGGAAAGTTTTGTACGCCGTTTAACACTGTAGCCGCTTTTAACGTATAACTTCATTATCGGTTTGTTGAACTCGTTTTGGGTTCAGTGCAGAATTAATTGGTTGCTGTAACCGAAAAAATAATTCTAACTATTCAAAACAAATAGTTGATGTTTTATGAATGTTGCAATGAGTACGCGATAGACATCAGATACCGGTAAGGCGGCGAATTAATATTTTTGAGTTAAAGTGTGAGTGAAAATTAAATTTGAAGAGGTTAGTTGCAGAATAAATAGATAATTAAATATGATTTAATTAATGACTAAGGCAACCACAGGTATATCTTGATAACAACCGATGAAAACAGCCGCACTTTACATTTGCAAATATAATATTGTTGCCGGTTTATTAATGACCGGCGCGATGTTGTTAAGCGGCTGCGCCACGGAACCGGCACCTATGGTTTCCGTGCAGCAACCGCCGCCGTTCAGCCAGGATTACCGTCATCGCAGGGCTTATAATCGTCCCTATCGCGTCAAAGGCAAAATGTACTACCCCTTGCTTTCTGCGGAAGGTTACAGTGAAATCGGTATTGCATCCTGGTATGGGCATGAGTCCGGCTCGAAAACCTCCATGGGAACGCGCTTTTGGCCGGAAGGAATTTCTGCGGCGCATAAAACACTGCCATTACCCAGTAAAGTACGGGTTACCAACCTTAACAACGGCCTGTCGATTGAGCTGACCGTTAATGATCGCGGACCGTTCAAGCCGGGCCGCATCATCGATTTATCGCGTGGCGCTGCTAGAAAGCTGGGTGTGCAGGGCTTGGCGAGGGTAAAGGTGGACTATTTAGGGTTGGCGAACTAATATCGCGAAAATAACGATAGTTATCATTTCATTAATTGAAAATAACTGTTTACCGATATCTATTAATGTTGATAAGCACGGATTTGTGGACAAAAGTCAGCGTAAATCGATTAATAAGCCGGATATTGCCGGTTAAAGCCGAGCAAGTTTGGTTTCAAGCCTTATTAATCATACAGATCATGCCAATCATGTGTTTTTTACACGCTTTAAAACTATGGTAAACTGGCAAGATAATTTACCGGACATCAACTCAGGAAAATATGCTGCCACGGTAATGTTTCCAACAGAGCAACGTATGACAGGAATAAGCGCCAACATGCCCAAAGTGCAGGAAATTATTAATAATCTCAAAGAGTTGCCAGGCGCATTATTGCCCATTTTGCACGGCATACAGGACGAGTTGGGTTTTATTCCCGCCGAATGCGTACCGGACATCGCCAAAGCCCTGAATTTAAGTCGCGCCGAAGTGCACGGCGTCATCAGTTTTTACCATTATTTCCGCGATACGCCGCCGGGCAAGCATACCATTCACCTGTGCCGCGCCGAATCCTGCCAGGCGATGGGATCGAAAGCGTTGGAAGAACATATCAAAGAGAAATTGGGCATCGATTACCATGAAACCACGGCGGACGGCCGGTTTTCCCTGGAACCGGTGTATTGTTTAGGTTTGTGCGCCTGCTCGCCGTCCATGCAAATCGATGACGAAGTTTACGGCAAAGTTAGTGCGGACAGTTTCGATGCGGCCATTAACGAAGCAGGAGCGACGGCATGAGCGTGACGGTTTATATCCCTTGCGACTCTGCCGCAATCGGTTTGGGCGCAGAGCGTGTTGCCAAAGCCATTGCTTCCGAAGCCGCAAAACGCAATATTGAAATCGATTTAATCCGTAACGGTTCGCGCGGTTTGTATTACCTGGAACCGATGGTGGAAGTCGCCACCGATAAGGGGCGTGTGGCGTATGGGCCGGTGCAAGTATCTGATGTTGCAGGTTTATTCGATGCCGGATTTTTAACCGGCGGATCGCATCCGCAGTCGCTCGGCGTAACCGACGAAATTCCTTATCTCAAAAAACAACAACGTTTAACTTTTGCCCGCGTTGGCATTACCGATCCCATCAGCTTGGACGATTATCTGGCGCGTGACGGTTATCGGGGCTTAAAAAACGCCTTGAGCTTATCCGGCGCGGACATCGTTAAACACGTCACCGATTCCGGCTTGCGCGGACGCGGCGGCGCCGCTTTCCCGACCGGCATTAAATGGAATACGGTGTTAAATACGCCTTCCGAGCAAAAATACATCGTTTGCAATGCCGATGAAGGCGATTCCGGCACGTATTCTGACCGGATGATAATGGAAGGCGATCCGTACGTACTCATCGAAGGTATGACCATTGCCGGTATTGCTGTCGGCGCAAGTCAAGGTTACATCTACCTGCGCTGCGAATATCCGCATGCCCATAAAGCGTTGAATGCCGCCATAGCAAAAGCTTACGCAGCCGGTTACTTGGGCGATAACATTTGCGGTAGCGGCGAGAAATTCGACCTGGAAGTTCGTTTAGGCGCGGGCGCTTATGTCTGCGGCGAAGAAACTTCATTAATAGAAAGTCTGGAAGGCAAACGCGGATTAGTGCGTTTTAAACCGCCTTTGCCCGCAATCAAAGGTCTGTTCGGCGAGCCGACCGTTATTAATAATGTGATTTCGCTGGCTTCGGTGCCGATTATCTTGGATAAAGGCGGTGAATTTTACAAAAATTACGGCATGGGTCGTTCCCGTGGCACCTTGCCCATTCAATTGGCAGGCAATCTAAAAAATTGCGGCTTGATTGAACTGGCCTTCGGCGTAACCTTACGTGAGTTGCTCTACGATTACGGCGGCGGTTCTGCCACCGGTAAGCCGATCAAAGCCGTGCAAGTCGGCGGGCCGTTGGGTGCTTATCTGCCCGAATCGCAGTTCGATACGCCGGTAGATTACGAAGAATTCGCCAAGCTGTGGGCGGTATTAGGCCACGGCGGTGTGGTCGCGTTCGACGATACTGTGGACATGGCTGACATGGCGCGTTATAGCATGGAATTCTGCAAGATCGAATCGTGCGGCAAATGCACCCCTTGCCGCATCGGTTCGACACGCGGCATGGAAGTTCTCGAAGACATCATGCAAGGCCGCGACCTGAACAAGAACGTCCCGCTGTTGCGGGACTTGTGCAACACCTTATTGAATGGTTCCTTATGCGCTCTGGGCGGTATGACCTCTTATCCGGTCTTGAGCGCGTTGAACCATTTTCCCGAAGACTTCGGCCTCAGCAAACAAGCTGATGCGGCTTGAAGCGAATTGAGAGGTAATTAACATGGCGCTTAATCCAGAAAAAGACTACGGCACTCCGGTCAGTATATCCGAGCAACGGATCAATCTTGAAATCGACGGATTTAAAGTCACCGTCCCTGCCGGGACATCGGTGATGCGGGCGGCAGCGAACATCGGTATCGATATTCCCAAGCTGTGCGCCACCGACAGTGTCGATCCTTTTGGGTCGTGCCGTTTATGCGTCGTGCAGATCGAAGGCGGACGCGGTATGCCCGCCTCTTGCACCACGCCAGTCGCCGAAGGCATGAAAGTCGTCACCCAAAACGATAGGCTGGCGCAAGTGCGCCGGGGCGTGATGGAACTGTACATTTCCGACCATCCGCTCGACTGCTTGACCTGCGCAGCCAACGGGGATTGCGAGTTGCAGGATATGGCGGGCGTGGTCGGGTTACGCGAGGTGCGTTACAACCCAGCGGGCGAAAACCATCTTGGCGCGGTCAAAGACGAAAGCAATCCGTATTTCACCTTTGATCCGAGCAAGTGCATTGTCTGTTCGCGTTGCGTCCGCGCTTGCGAAGAAACCCAAGGCACGTTTGCTTTGACGATTGACAGCCGCGGCTTTGATTCCAAAGTATCGCCTAGTCAAAATCAGGCGTTCATGGATTCCGAATGTGTGTCCTGCGGGGCTTGTGTGCAAGCCTGCCCCACCGCGACCCTGATGGAAAAATCGGTCATCGAACAAGGCGTACCCGAACATGCCATCGTTACTACCTGCGCGTATTGCGGGGTCGGCTGCTCGTTCCGCGCTGAGATGAAGGGCGACAAAATCGTCCGCATGGTGCCGCACAAAGATGGCGGTGCCAATCATGGACATTCCTGCGTGAAAGGCCGCTTCGCCTTCGGTTATGCCACGCATAAAGATCGCATCACCAAGCCGATGATCCGCAAGAGCATCAAGGATCATTGGCAAGAAGTCAGTTGGGAAGAAGCTATTAACTATGCCGCATCCGAGATTAAACGCATCCAAGCCAAATACGGCAAAGATTCGGTCGGTGGCATCACCTCATCCCGATGCACTAACGAAGAAACCTATTTAGTTCAAAAGCTTATCCGCGCCGGTTTCGGTAACAACAACGTTGATACCTGCGCCCGCGTGTGCCATTCCCCGACGGGTTATGGCTTAAAGCAAACCTTCGGCGAATCCTCCGGTACGCAAAATTTCGACTCAGTGATGAAAGCGGACGTCATCATGGTGATCGGCGCGAATCCGACCGACGGTCATCCGGTGTTCGCTTCGCAAATGAAAAAACGCTTGCGTCAAGGCGCAAGATTAATTGTGGTTGATCCACGTGAGATCGATCTAGTCAAAAACAGCGCGCACGTCAAAGCCGATTACCATCTGAAACTAAAACCCAGCACCAATGTTGCTATCATTAATGCCTTGGCCCATGTGGTGGTGACCGAAGGTTTTGTCAAAGAAGAGTTCGTCAAATCGCGTTGCGATGTCGCATCCTTCAACAAATGGCGCACCTTCATTGCCGATCCGCGCCACGCACCGGAAGCGACAGAAAGCATCACCGGTGTTCCCGCCGCCGATTTACGTGCCGCCGCAAGAATGTACGCAACCGCCAACAATGGCGCGATTTATTATGGGTTGGGCGTAACCGAACACAGCCAAGGCTCCACCATGGTTATCGGTATCGCCAACTTAGCAATGGCGACCGGCAATCTGGGTCGCGAAGGCGTAGGCGTGAATCCGCTACGCGGACAAAACAACGTACAAGGTTCGTGCGACATGGGTTCGTTTCCACACGAATACCCGGGTTACCGCCACGTCAGCGACAAGGCCACCCGCGAACTGTTTGAAAAAGAATGGGGTGTCAAACTGCAACCCGAACCCGGTTTGCGGATTCCGAATATGTTCGATGCCGCGTCCGATGGCACGTTCAAAGCCTTGTATTGCGAAGGCGAGGACATTGCCCAATCCGATCCTGACACTCAACACGTGTTCCACGCCTTGGAATCTATGGAATGCATCATCGTTCAAGACTTATTCTTGAATGAAACCGCCAAATTCGCCCATGTGTTTTTCCCCGGGGCATCCTTTTTGGAAAAAAATGGCACGTTCACCAATGCGGAACGGCGCATTTCGCCTGTCCGCAAGGCCATGAAACCGCTGGCCGGTTACGAAGATTGGGAAATTACCCAACTGTTGTCCAATGCCTTGGGATACAAGATGGATTACAAGCACCCGTCCGAAATTATGGATGAGATTGCACGGCTTACCCCGACTTTCCACGGTGTAAGCTACGAAAAGATTGACGAACTTAGCAGCATCCAGTGGCCGTGCAACGAGGAAGCCCCGAACGGTACGCCTACCATGCACGAGAAAGAATTCATGCGAGATGACGGCAAAGGCTTATTCATGTTGACCGAATATGTGCCGACTCAGGAAAAAATCACGCCGATGTATCCATTAATTCTCACCACTGGCCGCATCCTGTCGCAGTACAACGTCGGCGCACAAACCCGGCGTACTGCCAACAATATGTGGCATTCGGAAGACGTGTTGGAAATCCATCCGCATGATGCCGAAGACCGTGGCATTAACGAACATGATTGGGTCGGCATTAAGAGCCGGGTCGGCGAAACCGTATTGCGGGCAAGAATTAGCGAACGGGTGCAGCCGGGCGTGGTTTACACGACTTTCCACTTCCCTGAATCCGGCGCAAATGTGATAACAACGGACAATTCGGACTGGGCGACCAACTGCCCGGAATACAAAGTGACCGCGGTGCAAGTCAGCAAAGTCAGCCAAATTTCGGAATGGCAACAAGAATACCAAGCCTTTTCCGAAGAACAATTGGAACTGCTCGCCAAGGAATAAACATGGCGAAGCCGAACGTTGTCATACCGGCGCTTAAACCGGAACTGGGCTGGCCATGTTACCAGCAAAGTTCCGTCGAACGCTGGCAGGGTAACGAACGAAGCATCCACACCGACTACATCGCCGAAGAAGTTCCGGTTTCTTTGGTTTATAATGGCACACCCCATATCGTCATGCTGATGACGCCGGCCAATCTGGAAGATTTCGCCTTGGGCTTCAGCCTTACCGAAGGCATCATTAATAAGCCGGACGAAATTCTCGGCACCCATGTGTATAACCGTTCCAACGGCATTGAAGTACGTTTGGAAATATCCGAGAACCGTTTCTGCAACCTTGCCGATAAGGGACGTAACCTGACCGGACGCACCGGTTGCGGCTTATGCGGCGCGAGCACGTTGGAGCAGGTCGTACGTTATCCTGAACCGGTTGCCGCCGGTTTGAAATTGCCCATTAATGAATTAGTCAATGCATTGAGCGCTATCGGTCAGCAACAACCCATTAATAAACTGACCGGCGCGGTTCATGCCGCTGCTTGGGCGATTCCGGGTCAAGGTATCCAGTACGTGCGCGAGGATGTGGGTCGCCATAACGCATTGGATAAGCTGATCGGGTTATTAATAAGGTTAGGTAAAAATCCTGCCCAGGGTTATATCGTCATGACCAGCCGAGCCAGCTTCGAGATCGTGCAAAAAGCCGCCAGTGTAGGTATAAGCCTGTTGGCAGCGATGTCCGCACCTACTGGGCTGGCCATCCGCATCGCCGAAGAATGCGGCCTGACGCTGATCGGCTTTGCCCGGCAAAATCAGCAAGTCGTCTACACCCATCCTCATCGTTTAACTCCATCTACCCAACCGTTACTGCAACCTGCTTAATGAATATCGAAAAACTGGTCAAAATGGCTAACGACATAGCCGATTTTTTCAATGCCGAACCGGATAAGGAACTTGCCGCCGAAGGCATTAAAAAACACATTATGCGTTCATGGGATCCTAGAATGCGCAAGCAAATTATTGAGTACTATAAAGACAATGGTGAAGGTTTTAGTCAATTGGCGGCTCAAGCCATCAAAAAACTTTGCGGCACTGCTTGAAGTATTCGTTTTACGTTGGCGTTACGGCATTTATTGCCCGATACAAAAAATTAATATTCTTTTAAATTAATTTTTTCAATACTGAAGGGCAAGACACCGACTTGCCCAACCTCATTTTCTAATGATCCCCATATGGATCATTTATCACAGATGCGGCGAATTTGTGGTTATTAATTTTCATTTTTATCAAAAGCTTGTGCATCATTTGTAAGACAAGTCCGTTTATCAGCCTCGGCGATTAATCACCGCATTTTCGACATAAATCTAAATGCTGTTAGAAATAAATTTGTTAGATTTAACATTCAAATATTACAAAATTATTTCAAACCATTTGAACCTTAATCCTGTTTTTTGCAATTAACAGAGGAATTAGATAGAAATAATGTCAAACGGCTTTGAAAAGTTTCCACTAAAGAGCGCCGAATAGTTTCCAGCCAAACTGTAAGGTTATAGGTTTTCTACCGCCTTTTTGCGTTGCTTAAATCGAAAGGAATCGTTGCCGGTTTCCAGGATGTCGCAATGATGGGTAATCCTGTCGAGTAGTGCGGTGGTCATCTTGGCGTCACCGAACACTTGCACCCATTCCGCAAAATTCAGATTGGTGGTGATGATCAGGGACGTTTTCTCATACAGGTGGCTAATCAGATGGAATAGCAAGGCGCCACCCGATGCAGGAAACGGCAGATACCCCAATTCATCGAGGATAACGGCATCCATGGCGGTGAGTTGCTTGGCCATGTTGCCGGCTTTACCCTGCTGTTTTTCCTTGTCCAGCTGATTGACCAGGTCGACAGCATTGTAGAAGCGCACCCGTTTGCCTTGGTGAATGGCCGCTATGCCTATGGCGGTGGCCAAATGGGTTTTGCCGGTGCCGGTGCCGCCGACCAGGATCAGGTTGTAGGCCTGTTCCATAAAATGGCCGGTCGCCAGTTGTTCGATACGGGCTTTTTGCAAAGGCGTTTCCGACCAATCAATCTGGAGCAAGTCACGATGAATGGGAAAACGGGCCGCCTTGAGTTGGTGGTTGAGGCTGCGAACCTGCCGGTCGA
>VGVA01000101.1 GCA_016874115.1 Gammaproteobacteria bacterium | reverse complement strand
TATGCAGCGTGTTCTCATTAACACCAATATCCCTGGCGGTCTGGGCAATCGATTTGACGGATTCATTGGCCAATTTTACGGCCGACTCCTTAAATTCATCCGTATAAACTTTCGGCTTTTCATTACTTATTGATAGACACTCCTTCTTCTAACCATTTTAAGAAATGTGTCCGGCTTAGTGTAGCCACATCACTTACTCGATGGCTTCATGTTGTTGTCAATTATCATTTTATTTATGAGCCGAGATAATTTGGCATTTCAATTTCGATGATAATACTCACGATTGATAGCAATGGCAGGTTTACTCTGAAAACAATGGCCGTTTTAAATTGTAATTGCTGGCAGTTTTTAAACTGGAAAAGGTGGCAGGTTTGAACTGGAAGTGGCGGCTATTTTCACTGTAATACGCACTTATATCAGTAAACACGCATTTTTGAATGCGGAAATGCTGGAAAACACGATGAATGAAATTGCGATTAATTTTGCCAGGCAAGCCTACTTCGCGTTGTTTTTATGTTATAAGACACCTGACAGTTTGATGACAGGCGCGGTAGTATTTTTAACAGGCTGTTGCTTAACGTAATGTATTTGCGAAATCGCACTTGTAATGACGTAAGGGTATCAATCCCGGAAAACCGGGCTGTTACGCGATTTTTCCGGACGCAAAACGTTAGACGGCAACCGACTACATTAATTTAATGACATTATGATGTGTTTACCTATTTGCAATTACCGTTTTTTACTATTGTTACTTTTTCTGGGATCGTTCATGACAGCGCATGCAGAATCAATGGACAGCAGCCATCCAAGATCCATCCATGTCAGCGGGATGGGTAAAGCTTTTGCGCCGCCGGATAAAGCGGATTTGACTTTGGCGGTGGAAGTACAGGCCAAAACAGCCGAAGCCGCGCGAAACGAGGCTGCCGAGGCGATGGCGGCATTAATCAAAGCGGTCAAAAACGCCGGTGTTGCCGAGAAAGATATTCAGACGAGTTCGGTATCGCTGTACCCCAACTATTCCGGCGAAACGCCCAACAAAATCGCCGGTTACCAGCTCACCAATCAAGTAACGGTGTGCATCCGCAACATTAATAAAGCCAGCGATATTATCGATGCGGCGGTACAGGCAGGCGGCAATGCCGCCCGCGTTCAAGGCATTACTTTCGGCATTGAAAATGCCGAGCCGGTGTTGTCACAGGCGCGCGTCAAGGCGTATGCAAACGCCAGATCGAAGGCGGAAGAATACGCCAAGCTGGCGGGCGTCAGTTTGGCTGCGCCTTTGCATATCACGGAAAGCAATGCCTCGTCGCCCACGCCAATGCCTTATGGCGAAGTAAGGACGATGAAAGCCGCGATGTCCGATGGCGCTTCGACACCGGTGCAGTCCGGCGAGCAGGAAGTGGCGGTTAATGTCGATGTCGTCTTCGGCATTCGTTAAATCGACACGACTGGCGTTTTATTTCAATGTTGGTTAAATCCTGTCTTCTGTATCATCCGGATACGGCGGATGATCGCATTAAAAATCTGCATATCGGCGTGAAGGCGTTATATCAGGATCGCAGTTTAAAGCTGCATTTCGATGTATTGGGCGATATCGATTATTTATTAATCCCGAAGCCTAAATCGCCTGAAGAAGTCGACGGTTTATGGCAACACACCTGTTTTGAAGCTTTCATCTCGGTGGTTGAAGAAAGTTATTACCGCGAATTTAATTTCTCGCCGTCGGGCGATTGGGCGGCTTATGCGTTCGACGATTACCGTCACGGCAAAACCTGGCGCGCACGGACGCCCCCGGTCATCAGTTATGTCCGCACCAGCGACAGATTTTCACTGGAAGCCGTGCTCAGTCAGGACGATTTACCGGAAAACCCGCGTAAGCAACCTTACCGCTTAGGTTTGACGGCAGTTTTAGAGGTGAAAACCGGCGGTTTATCCTACTGGGCCTTATTTCACCCTGCCGGCAAGCCGGATTTTCATCATCGCGCCGGTTTTACCTTATCATTTTAACTATTAATACGTTTCAGAATGCAATTCGGTATCGACAGACTGTTGGTAGAACCGGCCTTACGCGCCCCATTAATCGGTAAACGCGTCGCTTTATTGGCGCATCCGGCTTCGGTTACTCAGGATTTAACGCACTCGCTGGATGCGTTGGCGAATTTGCCGGAAATAAAACTCAGCGCCGCGTTCGGCCCACAACACGGACTGCGCGGCGATAAGCAGGATAATATGATGGAGTCGGACGATTTCATCGACTGCCAATACGGCATTCCCGTGTTCAGTTTATACGGCGAAGTACGCCGTCCGACTAACGCCATGATGGATACGTTTGATATTCTGTTGGTCGATTTGCAGGATTTAGGTTGCCGCATCTATACCTTTATCACCACCTTGCGTTATGTACTGGAAGCGGCGGCGAAGCATAAAAAAACCGTCTGGATTCTCGACCGTCCCAATCCGGCCGGGCGTCCGGTAGAAGGTTTGACGCTAAGAGATGGTTGGGAGAGCTTTGTCGGGGCAGGTAAGATGCCGATGCGTCACGGTTTGACGATGGGCGAGTTGGCGCGCTGGTTTATTAATGACTTAAAACTTGATGTTGAATGTGAAGTCATCGCCATGCAGGATTGGCAACCAGAAAACGCGCCCGGTTACGGCTGGCCGCTGGGCGAGCGAACCTGGATTAATCCCAGCCCGAATGCGCCCAATTTGTGGATGACACGCTGTTACGCCGGTACGGTTATGTTAGAAGGTACGACCTTGTCCGAAGGGCGCGGCACTACCCGGCCGCTGGAGTTGTTCGGAGCGCCTGATATTAATGCCAACGCCATCATTAATACCATGCAGCAACTCGCCCCGGATTGGCTTAATGGCTGTGTTTTACGCGAATGCTGGTTTGAGCCGACTTTTCATAAACATGCCGGTAAGCTCTGTAACGGCGTACAAATCCATGTCGAAGACGGCAGTTACGTTCATCATGCCTTCAAACCCTGGCGTTTGCAGGCTTTGGTCTTCAAAGCCTTACGACAATTGCAGCCGGATTACCCGATCTGGCGCGATTTTCCGTATGAATATGAGTTGGATCGCCTTGCCATTGATGTCATTAATGGTTCGCCATTGTTGAGGGAATGGGTGGATGACAGCAATGCCACGCCAGAGGATTTGGATAAGCTTGCGCAAGCAGATGAGAATAAATGGAACGAAAAACGGGGTAGTTTCTTGTTATATTGAAGTGGAATCGTTAATAAATATAATCAGTAAGTTATTAACATATATTGAAAATGCATGATTCTAAAGATTTAATTCTCAAAGCAAATGTGGAAGTGTGTTTTTCACCGTATGGCAAAGAAGATTGGAAAGGGTTTGGCACAGGCGTAAGACCAAACCACTCAATACCAGGACGGCATTATTTTTTCTTTGGGCAACTCGACTTTAAAGATCGAGATTGGCTTAAACCGGGTGAATCTTGTGAGGCAGAGGCAACATTTTGTGTACCACAAGCAGACTTGGCTTTGTTTGTACCTGGGATGATGTGGCATATCACAATAACAGGCAAAATAGTTGGTTATGGCCGTTTGCTGTCTGTAGTAAGCACCAAAGGAATAGTTGATCGGTAATTCTTTGTATTTTAATTTACTAATAATGACCAGTCCGATTTACACTTATCCAGTCAAACTGATTAATGGCACAGAAAGCACACTGCAAGAATTTTCTGGCAAAGTCTTATTAATCGTCAACACCGCCAGCCAATGCGGGTTTACTCCGCAGTACGAAGGTTTGGAAGCCTTGTATAAAAAGTATAAGGATCAAGGGTTGGTCGTCTTGGGTTTTCCCTGTAACCAGTTTGGCGCGCAGGAACCGGGCAATGCGTCAGAAATCGCCAGTTTTTGCTCGACCAATTACCACATCAGTTTTCCCCTGTTCGCCAAGATAGAGGTTAATGGCAACAACGCTCATATTTTGTATAAGTTTCTGAAATCAAAGCAAAAAGGTTTGCTGGGTAGCGAGGCGATTAAATGGAATTTCAGCAAATTTTTAATCAATCGCAAAGGCGAGGTAGTCGACCGTTTTGCACCTATGACAACGCCTGCAGCCTTAGAATCCGTCATCGTGCAGTTATTGCAAGGTAGCCCGCCTTAAATGTTATAGTAATCCCTATATGCTTTAGTTATACGCAAAGGGAAGTACAAATAAGGATTAACCATAGCCCATCAAGTCAAACTCCTGTTTAAAGGTGAATGCAGTGAAAAACTATACATTTCTCTGGATTGGTATGTTTCTGTTGACCGGCTGCGCAGACGATCCTAAACCGGTCGTCAGTACACAAGTACAGCCCGGACATGTAGTGGTACAGCCGCCTGTGTTTGATAAATTAAAAATAGGTATGTCCCGACGAGAAGTAGAGGGGCTTTTGGGCGAGCCAGTTTCAGTTACTGATACAGCAACTGGAACCACATCGGTATGGGTGTTTGGTAACAATAGCAAGAAGGTTGTACCAAAAAAATCCAACGATGGCGAAACAATCAGTCAGATAGGCAATATAGCGGCGACTGCCGCCGGTATTTTTATTCCCTATGCAGGATTGGTGACTAGCATTGGCTCGCAAGTTTATAGTATGAGCAGTGCAGGGGACAGTAACGTCGGGCAAAAAGACAACAGTAAAAGAAATGATGCCCGAATACTTACCATCGAATTCAGGGACGACAAAGTGTATTCCATCCAGCGCGCACATCCTATTAATGTGCCGATTCCCGGCGTAAATCGCCAAGCTACTGAATAAAAATTACATTATTAACAGTATAGTATGGGTGACGGGTTGTTGTTTAACTGCCGTCCTTGTAAATGTTGCTTTAAAATTAGCCTTTGCTCGGTTGCGCCCGGTAAGCTCGCTTAAGCGAGATAGTTTTGCCTTATCTATTTATTGTATCCGTGACATCGGGCAACAGCGAGTTAGACAAAAATTGTCACATAGTGTCGATTTTGTTGCTCAAGACTGGTGCAAGGGCTTTCTGTGCGAACTAAGTTATCTATATCTAACTTATTGAAAAAATTAATAATATAATTATTTTAAGGGGAAAATAAAAAGTTGGCATGATTTCTGTTTAATGTTTAGTAACATGAAATTGCAGAATTACTTTTTCGTGTTTCATCTCCTCGTAGTAAACCTGCTTTCGTTGTAAAGCATAGCGCATTCACTTCCCCTCGGTTGTAATGCGCTTTTTTTTGTCCGTTGATTTTGCCGGAGCAGTAAAAGTTGGCGTCCGGGCTGTCATACCAAGTAAAATTGCACGATATTTATTAATTATCCGAGTAAAAACTCCGCCAGATCATGTTAATTCAATGGTATCCCGGTCACATGCACAAAGCGGGCCGCGAGATCAAGGAAGCCCTCAGCCATGCCGATTTGGCGATTGAAATTCTGGATGCGCGCATTCCTTACAGCAGTGAAAATCCTTTTCTGGCGAAATTGCGCGGCGATAAACCGTGCCTGAAAGTATTGAACAAATGCGATTTGGCCGATCCCGCCGTAACCGCAACCTGGCAAGCTTATTTCGAGCAGAAAAAGAACGTAAAAACGTTGGCGGTTAATAAAGAACAGACCGGTAAAATCAGGTTTGTGACAGATTTATGCCAACAATTAATGCCGCCGGACAGAACGCCCGATAAATTGATTACTGCATTAATCATGGGTATTCCAAACGTCGGAAAATCCACGTTAATCAATATCTTGGCGGGCAGGGCTATTGCCAAGACCGGCGATGAGCCTGCCGTTACCAAGTGCCAGCAGCGGATTGCTATCGGCCAAAATATTGTGTTGCTGGATACGCCAGGCATGCTGTGGCCGAACATCGACAATCGCCATAGCGGTTACCGGCTGGCGGCTACGGGCGGTATTAAAGATACGGCGATCAGCCATGAAGATGTCGCTACCTATGTGCTTGAATATCTGGCGGCGGCGTATCCGCAGTTATTAATGGCGCGATTCAATTTGTCGGAGCTGTCGCATACCGCACAGAAAATTCTGGCGGATATCGGCCGCAAACGCGGCTGTTTGCGAGCCGGCGGCGCGGTGGATGCGGACAAGGCCGGCAAGATTGTGTTGACCGAATTACGGTCGGGGTTGCTGGGAACTATCAGTTTGGAAACGCCCGCCATGATGGCGGAAGAACTGGCCGAACTGGACTTGATCAGGCAGGCCAAAGCGGAGAAAAAACAGGCGCGGAAAGCGCGGCGAAAGCCATCCGGGCCATGAGCTTATTGTTGCCGAAGCGCGCTTCCGGCTTTGTAATTAATAACATTCATTAATCGGCGCACACCAACTAGAGTTGGCTGGAAGATTACCGTTAAAACAACGGGCGGAAGTAAACCGGCGCTTAATCAGTTGCGGCAACCGGCAAAATACCTATAATCAGCGCAATTAATCAACGGCAGGAATCTAACTATGACGGCTACTGAACGCAGATTACACCCCAGAGTTTGCCCGCAAGGGTTGCGAGCAACTATTTTTGTCGATTCCCAGCCCGAGCCGCTGAGTTTTGAAGGGGATGTGCTGGATATCAGCCTGACCGGCATCAAGATCAAGTTGGATAAGCCGTCGGGTGATTTGGATGGCAACATCAAAATTGCTTTGGCATTACCGGATACCGGTATTCCGTTAACGATTAGCGGCGTCTTGAAGCATCAACGCAATTTGTCGGAAGTAGGCCTGCACTATATAGACCGTCCTGACAACGACAAGCTGGACCGTTTGTTGTTTGAATGCACTAAACTGGTGAGAAATTAACGGTCATCAGCCGTATCATCAATAGGATTAATTGAACGGTGCAAAGTGCTCGGCATATTTTTACCGTTTTTAACGGCTTATCTCGTTATCTTTTGTTGATTAAACAGTTTGTTATTGTGTAACCGTTTTTACTCAAGCCTATTATTAATAGTCGTTAATCATTAATGTCTTCCATTAACGCTTACCGGGAGCAACCCGATGACCAGCGCGCGGGTATGCCGCCGGGCATTCCTTTTATTATTGCCAACGAGGCGGCGGAACGGTTCAGTTATTACGGCATGAGGGCGATTCTGGTCGTTTATATGACGCAATATCTTACCGACCGGAATGGCGCTTTGGCGGTTATGTCGGAGCATGAAGCGCAAGGTTATTTCCATCTGTTCGTATCGGCAATTTATTTTCTGCCGCTGTTGGGAGCTGTCATTGCCGACGGTATGTTGGGCAAATACCGGACGATTATTTTACTGTCGCTGGCGTATTGCCTGGGACATCTGGCTATGTCGCTTGACAGCACCCGTTTAGGCCTGATGCTTGGGCAAGGGTTAATTGCCTTAGGTGCAGGCGGTATCAAACCGTGCGTGTCGGCGCATGTGGGCGATCAATTCGGTAAGACTAATCAGCATTTAATCGGCACCGTGTTCAGCTGGTTTTATCTGGCGATTAACTTCGGTGCGTTTGGTGCGATGTTATTAATGCCGTGGCTGCTGTCTAATTTCGGTCCGGGCATGGCTTTTGGGGTGCCCGGCGTATTGATGCTAATTGCCACGGTGATATTTTGGTCGGGGCGATATCGCTTTGTGCATATAAAACCGGTCGGTTCGGGTTTTTTAAAAGATTTGAGCAAGCCGCATGAACGGCAAACCTTGTTAAAGCTGGCATTAATTTATGCATTTTTTGCCATTTTTTGGTCGTTATTCGATCAAACCGGTTCGTCTTGGGTGTTGCAGGCGCAAAAAATGGATCGGGTATTGTTGGGAATCGAGTTGCTGCCGTCGCAAATACAAGCGGCGAACCCTTTATTAATATTAATATTGACGCCGCTCTTTACCTATGTAATTTACCCTAAGCTGCGGCAATGGCTGCCTTTAACGGATCTGAATAAAATTGCCATCGGTTTTTTTCTCGCGGTAGTTGCTTTTACCATTACCAGTCTGATTCAGGCGAACATCGACCAGGGCGGTTCGCCCTCGATTCTGTGGCAATTAATCGCCTATGTGGCGTTAACGTCCGCGGAAGTAATGGTTTCTATTACCGGTCTGGAGTTTTCTTACCGGCAAGCGCCCAAGTCTATGAAATCGCTGGTTATGTCGCTGTATATGCTGTCGGTGGCGATGGGTAACTTGCTAGCCGGGGGAGTCAACTTCTTGATCGGGGCATTCGATAAAAGCGGCCTTTTGTCTGGCGATAATTATTTTTGGTTTTTTACAGGCTTAATGTTGGTAACGGCATTGATGTTTTTGTGGCTGAGTTTACGTTATTATGAAAATAATTCAGTTCCAGATGACCAAGTTTAAAATTCTTCTATGTAAGAAATCTCAGGGTTGTTTACAGAGTGGTTGATTAAAATATTGGTAGAGTATTTCATAAGGAGTTGAATTATTCAAAGCCTTGTGTGGTTTGACGGTGTTATAGAAGTTGATGAAACGGTTC
>VGVA01000100.1 GCA_016874115.1 Gammaproteobacteria bacterium | reverse complement strand
GGTTCGGGTTTGGTAAAGCCGCCAGATTTCTTGGCGGTCTAGCAATGTGAGTCGAGTTCGTTTATGGATGTTCATTTACAGTATTCTCCAGAATACTGTAAACAACGCTAGAAATTTTTACACTTAACAGAAAGGCCATTAAGCGCAATCGACCCCGTAAGGTGCAATAGGCGTGGACGTATTGCACCTTATGAATTATTATCATTCGGCGGAATACGTATCTCTATACCTGCCCCACTCATTTACTTCGTCTCTTTGCCCCTTCACGCCAACCATTAATCACCCGCCTACCGGTTAACCGATAGGAAAGAATTGCCGGGAATGATAAAATGCACGGCTTATTAACCGGTTGATCGCTATTATTAATGACAGCCTTCTATTTTATTCCGGCTATCGGCGCTTTTTTATTAATTAACTTCAATGAAACTTGAAAAATCTTCCCGTTTTAAACCTTGTTCCGGCCCTGTGGTGACCATCGTGCTTGACGGCGTAGGCATCAGCCCGCGCGAAGACGGCGATGCGGTTAAAACCGCGCGCACTCCGGCTTTGGACAAGCTGATGGCAACCTACCCTATGACCGCATTACGCGCCCACGGCACGGCGGTCGGTATGCCGAGCGACGAAGACATGGGCAATAGCGAAGTCGGCCACAACGCTTTCGGCGCGGGTCGGGTGTTTGCACAAGGCGCTAAACTGGTTGCCGAATCCATCGCCACCGGCCATTTGTGGCAAGGCCATGCCTGGCAGGAAGTCGTCGCTACCGCCAAACAAGGCGGTACCCTGCATTTTATCGGTCTGTTTTCCGACGGCAACGTGCATTCGCATATCGATCATTTAAAAGCCATGTTGGAGCAAGCCAAAAAAGAAGGCGTTGTCAAAGTCAGGTTGCACGTTATGCTGGACGGCCGCGATGTGGGCGAAACTTCTGCATTGGATTATGTCGATCCGTTTGAGGTGTATCTGGATAACCTGCGTAGCGCCGATTTCGATGTGGCGATTGCTTCCGGCGGCGGACGCATGAAGTTCACCATGGATCGTTACGAAGCAGACTGGAGCATGGTACAGCGGGGTTGGGACATCCATGTTAAAGGCGAAGGCCGCCAGTTTGCCAGCGCACATGAAGCCATCGTGACTTACCGGAACGAATCGAACGTCATCGACCAGGATTTGCCCGGCTTCGTCATTGCCAAAGACGGCAAGCCAGTAGGCCAGATTGTTGATGGCGATGCGGTGGTATTCTTTAACTTCCGCGGCGACCGCGCCATTGAAATTTCCCGCGCCTTCACCGAGGACAATTTCACGCCGTTTGCGCGCGGACCGCTACCGAAAGTCACCTATGCCGGCATGATGCAGTACGACGGCGATACCAAACTGCCGCCGCGCTTTTTGGTGCAACCGCCCGCCATCGACAGAACGATGGGCGAATATCTGGCGAAAAACGGCGTTTCGCAATATGCCATCAGCGAAACGCAAAAATTCGGCCATGTTACCTATTTCTGGAACGGCAACCGTAGCGGCAAATTCGACGAGGCTTTAGAAACCTATGTTGAAATCCCTAGCGACGTAGTGCCGTTCGAGCAGCGCCCATGGATGAAATGTGCGGAAATTACGGATGCATTAATCGATGCAATTCGCAGCGGCAAATACCGCTATCTGCGTGTTAATTACGCCAACGGTGATATGGTGGGGCACACCGGCAATTTCGAAGCGGCCATTACCGCCATGCAAGGACTCGATCTACAATTGGCGCGGTTGATTCCGGTGATTTTAGAAGCCAACGGCATTGCCATTATTACCGCCGACCACGGCAACGCCGATGAAATGTACGAGCTGGATAAAAAAGGTAATGTGATCCGCAATGCGGAAGGCCGCACCAAGGCCAAAACTTCGCATACGCTGAATCCCGTGCCGTTCGTACTGGTTTCCGGGGCAAATCCCGGCTTTAAATTGCGTAGCGATTTAGCCGCGCCCGGCTTATCCAACGCGGCGGCAACTATTTTGAATCTGCTGGGTTTTGAAGCGCCCGACGATTACGACCCGAGTTTGATTGAACCGGCATAATTAATATGCGTTGATCTGCTGCGGGCAAGCATAACCTCCCGCAGCAGTCGCCATTAATAGAAAATCTGTAGCCCTAACGTGTTGTTTTCTTGGCAGGCGGCGGAGTTTTTTCCAGGCTGGCTAAAATCGCTTTCTTATCCCATTTTAAAGTTTCACAACCTTCGCATGGGTGCGCCTGATTGTAGTCTTGTACGGCCTTAATGCGCTCGCCCGTGTTGGGATGGGAAGACAGCCAGGAAAAGCCGCCCTCTTTGCCTTTGCTATTATCCTGCATCTTTTTAAAAAACGTTGCCAAGCCGGAAGGATCCACTTTAGTTTGATGCAGTAAGGCCACGCCTTTCATATCGGCTTCGGATTCGGCCTGTCGGCTGAAATATAGCGACGTAATGTTATGCGTTAAAACCATTAACATCGCATTGGCGTCGCCGAGTAACAACAACACGCCCGCAGCAATGCCGGAGCTTGTAATGATATTTTTCAAGGCATGGCGCTGCTCGACATGTTGAACCTCATGCGCCAACACCCCGGCGACTTCGTTGGCGGACTCTGCTTTTTCAATCAAGCCTTTATTAACGATGACGTTGCCGCCGGGCAAAGCAAATGCATTAATTGCCTTATCGTCGGATACGTACCAATGGTATTGAAAGCGCGATCCTTTAGTTAACCGGTCGCCGATTTTTTTGACCGCATCGACAGCAATGCCTTTCTCTTGAAGGCTTGTCTGGTTCTTTAAACTGGTCAAAACGGATTGGCCAATTTCATATTCCGTCGCCATGGGTACGCGCCCTGCCACCCAGGTGACTACATCGTCATAACGCCAAACCAGCAGCGCGACCCCAATAGCGAGCAAACATAGCGTGGTGACGACAGTTTTCCAAACCAAGCTTTGCCCGAACGTGGAGCGTTTCCATCGGCCTAAACCTTTAACATCTTTTTTGGGCAATTGTTCGATTAATGCTTGTTGCGCGTTTCGTCCTTCCGGTATTAACATCCAGGTGTAGTCTTGGTATTGCCAGCACAGTTGTAACTGGTTGTGATCGAAACTGCCGACCCGCGTTTCCAGGGCGGCAAAATGGATTAATTGCTGGATTTCAGGTAAATAAAGTCCTCTTGGTTCTACCCGGCATACGGAAGGCTTTCCACTGCTGGGCAAGCCCGGACCGAACAGACGACTATTAATATCGTTGTCGCTCATGGTTTTGCGGTAAGGGTAGCAATGGCGATCACGATGATAAGCAACAAGTACAGCTTGCCCGCCCAGGATGATCGGCTATGGCTGCCGGTTAATGCCGAATTCATTAATGTCCGGCTCAAGCGTTCCATAGGCAAAGATTGAATCCAGACTTTTCCCGGCCCGGAAACAGTCGCATAAAACAAACCTTCTCCGCCGAACAAGCTGTTTTTCAACCGGCCGGTATATTTGATGTCGTAACGCACCGTAGACGACATGCCCACCAAACAACCGGTATCGATTTTTAGTTCATGATCCGGCGTTAATTCAACTTCCTTCAACGAGCCGGAAGCATGAATAAATACCGTGCCCTGCCCGCTGATTTTTTGCATAATGAAGCCTTCGCCGCCGAAAATCCGACCCGCAAGCGTTTTTGAAACGCCAGTTGAATTCGTTGCCCCGGTTGTCCTGCGATATAAGCGCCTTTCTGGCATACGATGGTGCCGCCGTGTTCGTCCAGATTAATGGGAATAATTTCGCCCGGGCTAGGCGCAGCAATTGAAATATCCTGTGGCTTGACTCCGGTATTGCGGTACACTGAACTGAACATGGCCTCGCCCGTAAACGAACGCTTCAATGCGCCCCAAAACCGTCCGAGCACACCGAACCGCGACGTCGAACCGTCGCCCAGTACGGTATCGATCTGAACGGATTTATCGACATACATCATGGCGCCCTGCTCGGCGATGGCTTCCTGACCGGGTTCCAGCGTGATTTTGATATATTGGAGATCTTTGCCGTTAATGCTGTAATTTAAGTTAACCATGGTTTGTGCAAATCCTTAATTAAGCACGAAACCTCAGAACACTTCCCGTTATTTTGAAACAATTCAATTTAGAACGCGGCGCAGACTGCAATTGCAGACACTATCCTTAATGAGCAAGTTTAGCGTAATTTTCTTATTATAGACTCGGTCTTGTGAAGTATTAATACACCGTTCGTCTTTCGCCTATCTAAAGTCCGGTAGCGCTTCGAAAAGGTTCTTCTAAACAACGATGAAAAACTCAACATGAGCAGTCCGGATAGCAAAAAACCGAATCAATAATTTTCAGGGTAAAACCGGTTATTAATCCGGCGTAAAATGCAAAAGGGAGCGAATGCTCCCTTTTTTATCTTTCTATCTAATTGATATTATGGATAAATGACCCGCGGTTTAAAATAAGCCGCTGGATAATTAGGGTCGGATTGCTCTTCCGCAGCCGCGACGGACTCATCGCTGTAGATAACTTTCGCTTGAAAATTGGCGGCAGGGTATTTTTCATCGGCAACGGTAGTCGTGCCGGCTTCTAACTGGGCACTGACATTCTCGTCGCTAAAGGTAACTTTGGGCTGAAAATTGGCGGCCGGATACTGGTCGTCGGCGGCAGAGGATTGTGCTTGAGCGGTTTCGTCAACATAAGTCACTGTGGGCTTGAAATCTGAAGCCGGATATTGATCGTCAGCATAAACCACTGTGCTGAAGGCGCTTGCAGACATGGCGCATACCGCCAAGCCCAGAATCATTAATTGTTTCATAAAAATGTATTCTCCACTCGTGGTTAAAATTTTCAGACACCCTTACGGTGCGTTATTGGAGTATCGAATATTTTAGGCTAAATCGCAACCGTTTTAGCATTTTTGCCTGCACTCTAAACATTCATACCAACGCTTGCGCCCCTGCCGTAGCGCTATAGCCAACGTAACTGACAAACATTTGGCAGCCTGTAAATTTTTACGGCGTTCGAACCGTCTCTTGAGCATAGCGTCGTATACCGAAGTTAAATTATTGTACAATAAGGCAAGCTTCCGTTCGGTCAGGATCCGATTTTGGTTATCAAACTCATTTTGTGTTTATGCTTTCTTGCCCTCGCAGGTTTTTTTCTTGCGATCGTAACCGGTCAATTCTTATTAACCGGCCTTGCCGAACATATTGTCCAGCTTTCCTCTTTGCTGTTATTAAGCGCATTCGGCTTATTGCTGCTGGCCGCATTAATCTCTATCGGCCGCGTCTTATTAACTTCAATCCTGAATTACTGCACCGGCAAAAACAGGATCGAACGCCGGTTGTTTTATTATATTAATAACTATCATCGGCTTAACCGTTTATTTCAATTGAAAAAAGACCGTCTGGCATATCAACATCAACAGCAGTTGAAACGCCTGTTGCGGCAAAGCCATTGAAACGTGTGAAATCATGAATACTTTAAAATCTCACATTAATCAATTAATAGACCTGATCCAAACCGTAAGGGATAAAAACTTGCGCTGGCTTGCCGACAATCAGGAGCAACAACTCAACTTAAAACATGCCCGCAAAATGGCGGAAAAAGATCTGTCCGCGCAACTCAAACAAAAAAGCGTTCACCTTGCGCACGAAATCGAACTGCTCAAAACCCGACAGGTTACGGAACTATCGATGTTAAAACAACGCTGTCAAGAAGATTTAAAGGATTACAACCAGTATTTAGCCGCACTTAACCAACTAAAACAAGACATCCGAACCAGCTTTCCGCAACTGCCCGACGTGATTGCGTTAAGCATTCACCATCACGCTAAAATCCTTCTCAATAATATGTGGGAAGCAACTGATACTAATGAAAAATTACGACTGGAAAACCAATTGATCCAGTTTATGGCGACAGTCCATGAAGAAGCGGATTTATATCTAAACAACAAGCAGGTAAATTTTTTACCGGAAAAAACGTTAAGACTTATCAACCACAATTCCAGTAATCGCCTGTCACATTAATAGCAGCTGTCCAACCGACGCAAAATCCTTTAGACAACAAAAAATCAGCACAGCCGTTAGCCGTCACCCGTTTTTTCATGACCGATCTACGTTACTCACTTGAAAAATTTCATTGATACCCCATAATCTCAACGTTGTCCTGAAGGAACAATCGCCGACGAACACGGTCATTGACTTTGACAACCATCGACAAAGTATTAATTAAGTGATCATATAGGTTTTTATCCGAGTTTTTACTATGATTAATCAAACGGTAAAAATCAGGCATTAATATCATTAATAGTTCCATCGATCGCACAACACATTTTTAACGAGGTAATAAAAGGATGACAAACGAAACAGGAAAACCGGCGGCCAAATCAGAGTCCGCCAATTCGTCAGAAATAGAAAGCGACGCCGACGATATATTTGAAGACAGCGAATTTGCGGTTTTACCCGAAAGTCTGGAAAAGGAATCCATCAGGCGCGACGCCCGCCGAAAAATTGAAATATACTGGGAAAAAAGACGCTTACGCGAACAATTCGAAGATTTCGACGAATCCGAATTCGGCTTCTAACCGCCAAAACGACCTGCAGCGAAGTAAGCGAACGCCTGTCAGAGCGGCTTCTTCCTGCCACGGATGACACAAAAAATAATCATATCTTTTATCGTAGACAGCGATTGGTTCAACAACAACCAGCAAACAAACGCCGGACTTGCCGAAAACATTCATTCATCAATCGATTATTCATACGCCGCACTACCCGAAGGTCGACCCGTTCCACCCCCAAAACTCGCTCGGACAATTGCTGAATTCGATATAAATCCGGTCGCCCTGTATATTCAGACTGCTAGCCAGCAATGAATTAACCGCGGCGGAAATAGATTTTGCCTGGCCCGGACTTAGGCCGATGCTTTTACATTCCAGATAAGCCAAAGGCGCATCGCTACCGGCAAACAACATGGCTTTATTTTCCACGCATTCCACCAGCACATAACGTTCAGGCTTACCGGTTTCTTTCGCCATTAATTTAGACAGCTCGCCCAATAACTTAGGCGATTGCTGTTCCGGAATTTCCACATTCGTAGTTAACTTTAAATAAGGCATTATTTATCTCCAGATCTGCTGAAATAGCTGAAATTAGCGCCTCGCAAGACTAATGCAAAACATTAATCGCCACCAAAAACGCCTACTTTGACTGCCATTGCTCGATCATCCGGTACTCGGACCGGTCTTCATGCGTAATCGATTCGATCAGCGCAAATGACGACGCAAGCCAATTAATCGGTTCGAACTGTTGCACCCAAGAGTTCCGCACTTTTTTCGCCAGCGTGACATGCGGCTTGTAGAGACGCTCGTCTACCGAAATATCGAGTTTCTTAGCGATGCCCGTCAATTCACAGACGAGTGTGCGTAAATCGCCCCCGCATCGGTTGACGTCAAACAAAGGATGCCCGGTTTTTTCCAATAACTCAACTGGTTAAAACACAAAGAAAATTTTAGAAAAAAAACAATTCCGGCGGCTTCCTGCCGGACAGCCAGTTCCTGCTCCGTGCCGACATAACCTAAAAATACTAAAGTAACGTGAAGATTAACAGGCTCAATCAATCGAACCGGCTGTTTATTAATGCCCTGAGCAACCTTCATGCATTTTTGTCTGGTCAAATCATCCGGCCATAAGGCAAAAAATAGACGTCTTCTGGAACTCATCGTATTCGTCTTGTCGTGTGCTGGCGATTATCATATCTCATTAATGACGGCGGCGCGGTTACTAAAATAAACCCGGAACGTATCAATAAGGCTAGACCATAAGTTCAGGATGTACAGCCTGTTCATATCAACCGTCCAAGACGAAGGAGCTATGATAAAATGGGCTACTTGCCCCGATAGCTCAGTAGGATAGAGCGGTCCCCTCCTAAGGGACAGGCCGGCGGTTCGAATCCGCCTTGGGGCACCACGAAACATCCCGCCAACCCCCAATAAGCACATTAAAACCCTGTAATATCAATAACTTTAATTGTGACCTTGCACAACAAAGCACAACAAGGACTATTGACATCCGCTAATTATGGGGGTAGATTTTAGGGGTATGTTACCTTAACTAAACCCACATACCCCCAATGCTAACAGATACGGCTTGCAGAAACTCACACAAACACGCCAAAAAGCGTTGGGCAAAGCTTTCAAGCTTGCCGACGACAAAGGGCTATATCTTTTCATAACACCCCAGGCCGCAGGATGGGGCAAATGCTGGCGCTTAAAGTACCGGATTGACGGCAAAGAAAAGCTACTGGCTTTTGGAACATACCCCGAAATCAGCCTGGAACAAGCGCGACAACGGCGCGAAGATGCGCGCAAGTTATTGGCCTGTCAAACGGCTTTGAAAAGTTTCCACTAAAGAGCGCCGAATAGTTTCCAGCCAAACTGTAAGGTTATAGGTTTTCTACCGCCTTTTTGCGTTGCTTAAATCGATAGGAGTCGTTGCCGGTTTCC
>VGVA01000099.1 GCA_016874115.1 Gammaproteobacteria bacterium | reverse complement strand
TACCGAGACCGCGCCGATGCTGAAAACAGTTTTGACGAACTCAAAAACCATTGGGGCTGGGGTGGCTTCACCACCCAAGACCTGAAACGTTGCCGGTTCATGGCCAGGATCACCGCATTGGTTTATAACTGGTGGAGTCTATTCGTCCGGCTCGCCGACCCCGACCGACATACCGAAGCCATTACCAGTCGCCCCTTGATGCTCTATGGCATCGGCAAGCAGACGCGTCACGCGGGACAAACCCGACTAACCGTCAGCAGTACCCACTCCGAGGCGGTAAAAGTTGAACAGTGCTATCGCCGGATTGCCGCATTCTTCAAAGAGCTTTGGGCAACTGCGGAGCAGTTCAATGCCCAACAGCGTTGGTGCCGGATATTAAGTTTGGCGCTAGTAAAGTATCTTCGAGGTCGGCAATTACATCCACCAGATTGCCTTCCCGCACCTGCATAAGAGGCAAACTGATCTTTTTAGGTTAATCTGGTTGAGCCGCACTATGCCTTATTTGCCGTTGCGGACGGTTTGGGTGGTCATCATGCCGGGGAAAAAGCGTCTCAGTATTTCTGTGAAGGCCTGCTAAGCCATGCATCGCGGTATGCAAAACATATTCCCGAAGATCCTGTCGACGTATTCGCCGCCTGGGTTGATGAAGCCGTAAATCAGATGCAACACTTATTTCTAGGTGATCCGATGGCCGTTAGCGCCCATACGACCTGCGCAGTATTGTATGTAGATAAAAAACTGACGATGACAGCGCATTGCGGGGACTCCAGGGTTTATCGTATCCGGCCTTCCGGTATCTTATGGCGTACGCGCGATCATTCCATTCCGCAAGACTTATTGGACATGGGGTTGATTACGGAACAGGATCTGGGGCATCATCCAGACCAGAATCAGTTGACGCGCAGCATTAATGTCAACAAGGAGCATCAGGTCGATATCCAGGTGCATGATGCGATGACTGCCGACGATCTTTTTGTACTATGTAGCGATGGTTTCTGGGAAAACGTCAAACAATACGAATTTACCCAGTTAATCAACAGTGAGGATAAAAAAGCTTACTTATCAAAACTATTACGCTTGACGATTTACCGCGCGATGGGTAAAAGCGATAACGTGACCGTACAAATGGTCGGTATGGCTGCGGCAAAAACCTGAGTGTATTAATAATCAATCAGGTCATCAAAAACGAATTATCTTGCTTATTGCGGGGCAAAACCGTGTTTTTGCATCCGGTATAACAGCGTGTCTCGGGAAAGGCCGAGCAATCTGGCCGATTGGCTGCGATTGCCGTGCGTAATTTCCAGCGCTTGCTGAATCATACTGGCTTCCAGATTATCCAAATTAACGCCGGTAGACGGCAGCCTGAATAAGGGTACGGTATTAATTTGTTTT
The DNA here is from genome assembly GCA_016874115.1 of Gammaproteobacteria bacterium. Lineage (GTDB taxonomy): Bacteria > Pseudomonadota > Gammaproteobacteria > Methylococcales > Methylomonadaceae > Methyloglobulus. The sequence goes on along the minus strand of VGVA01000099.1, from coordinate 7,105 downwards.
TGGCTATTAATAATTTCGGCAGGCAGACTGTCGGTTTCGATGACCTTGCCGGACAGTAAAATACACAGCCGTTCGCACAAATTCCGTAATTCACGCACGTTGCCGGGCCACTGATATGATTTCAACGATTTTAGCGCCAACTTACTGAATTGAGGCGCAGGCAATACATGTTCTTTCTCGAATTGTTTAAAGAAATGGCTGATTAATAACTCTAAATCGCCGGATCTTTGCGACAACGCGGGCATATTTAACGGCACTACGTTTAACCGGAAATATAAGTCCCGGCGGAACGCTCCTTCGGCAATGGCTGTATTCAAATCGACATTGGTGGCCGCAATAATTCTGACATTGACTTTATAAGTTTCCGTATCGCCGACGGCAAGGCATTCCCCGGTTTCGATAAAGCGTAGCAATTTGGCCTGAATGGATAAAGACAGTGAATTAATCTCATCAAGAAAAAGCGTACCGCCGTGTGCGGAACGGATCAAGCCGCTGGTATTACTGGTGGCGCCGGTAAAAGAGCCTTTTTTATGGCCGAAAAGTTCCGATTCGATCAGGCTTTCGGGCAGGGCGGCGCAGTTTAAGGTAATAAACGGGTTATTGGCGCGGGTGCTGGATTTTTGAATGGCGTGGGCAAATACTTCTTTACCGGTTCCGGTTTCGCCGTTCAATAAAATAGTCACATCCGTCGCCGCGGCTATTTTGGCGCTGCGGATAATGGCGTCAAGGGCTGGAGATTGTCCAATGATCGATTTAAAATAATCCATGGTAGCCTCTCTTAATGATTCATATGTGTTGTTGTTATAATAGCCATCGGGTTTAACCAGGGCATGGCGGCAAGCAATGCTAAGGCAATTAAAAATAAACCGACAACCTGTTTAAAGCGCTGCATACGGGAAAGCCGCGTTAAAACATTCGTCATTATACCGATACTCATCACAGCAGGTAAAGTCCCTAAGCCGAAAGAAAACATCGTCATGGCGCTTTTGGCGATATCGCCGGTGGTGAGCGCCAAGGCTAAAGCAGTATAAACCAGCCCGCAGGGCAGCCAGCCCCACACCATGCCGAACAAAAATGCCTGGGTTCGGTCTTTTACCGGAATAAGTTTGCGTCCGTAAGGCTCGATTATGCGCCAAATATGAATGCCCGCCTTTTCGATGTAGGCAAAGCGCGGCAGCCATCCGGCAATGTAAAAGCCGGCGCCTGCCATGATGATGGCCGAAAAAATCTGCAAAATCCGGTAACCGTTAATCTCAGTCATGGGCGCCGGAATAAAGGATTCGACCACACCAGCAATCGCTCCTGCCAGGGTGTAGCTGAAAATTCGGCCGAAATTGTAATTAAATATAAAAGGAATCATCAGCCGCTTGATGCTGCGCACTTCCGGGCTGAGGCTGAGGGTCAGGGTGCCGATAATCGATCCGCACATCCCCACGCAATGCAGGCTGGTGGCAAGCCCCATCGCAAAGGCGACCAGATACGAAGTAGTAAAAGCGGGATCGAAATTCATTGTTGAGCGGTTATTTACACTGGGTACGGAGGATTAACGTTGTATTTAAGGTGCGCAGAAGAAAAACTCAACAAGAAATATAGGGTGTTTTCAGTTATAAGAGTAGCATTATACGCTTAAAATTGAAATCGAATATGCACACGACATTAATACAAATGGCTTTGTTGATGACAGGCGGAATGGGCTGGCGGCTTATACAGCCGCTGGGTCTGACAGCCGATGATACACGGAAAGTGCTGACGTCGGTGGTGTATTACTTTTTTCTGCCGGCCATGATTATAGAAGTCTTATGGCAGGCTAATATCGGCGTACAGTCATTGCAATACACTGTGCTGGCGGTATCCTGCGTACTGTTCGGCATGGCCTGTTATTGGCTGGTGGGCCGATTATTTGCTTTCGATCGCCGTTGCCTGGGGGCGATGATACTGGCGGCGGGTTTCCCGAATACAACTTATCTAGGCTTGCCGGTCCTTGAGCAAACCTTCGGCAGTTGGGCGCGATCCGTAGTAATTCAGATCGATTTATTCGCCGTGTCGCCGCTCTTGTATACGCTGGGTATTGCTATGGTGCGCTATTACGGTACCGATACTTCGGCAGCCCGCCAGCCGTGGTGGTCTTTTTTAAACGCTCCGCCGTTCTGGGCGGCCGGGATTGCGGTGTTATTAAACCGTTCGGGGATGATTTTTCCCGATTGGCTGGCGGGTACCTTCAGATTAATGTCCAGTGCGGTAGTGCCATTAATGCTATTTTCCTTAGGGTTAGCGTTAAACTTGCAGGTCGTCAGAGTCAGAAGTGTTCCTTACATTGTACCGGTGATTGTCATTAAAATGCTTTTGATGCCGTTATTCGCCATCTTTTTAGTGGCTTATTTAACCTTGCCGGATCAGCATAAAGCTGCGGCAGTCCTGGATTTGTCGATGCCCAGCATGGTGATCGGCATTGTGTTGTGCGATCGTTACCAGTTGGACAGCTCGCTGTACGCGATGGCGGTTACGGTAACTACTGTTTTAAGTTTGATTGCTTTGCCGATTTGGTTTCGATTAATCGTGGCGAGTCTGTAAATGAATCCCACACTAGAAATATTTTCCCAAGGCGAGGAAATCGTTACCGGGCAGGTAGTCGACACCAACGCAGTCTGGTTATCGCAACAAGCGGTCGCGTTAGGCTTTACCGTTACCCGACACACGGCAGTAGGGGATAAGCTGGACGATCTGGTGCAATTATTAAGGGATATTGCTGAGCGCGCGGATTGCTGCATTTGTACGGGCGGGTTGGGACCCACCAGCGACGATCTGACCGCCGCAGCCGTAGCCGCTGCCTTTAATGCGCCGTTGCAATTCGATGAGATCGCTTTTGCCCAGATTCAGCAATATTTCATTAATCGAAATCGGGTGATGGCTGAATGTAACCGCAAACAGGCCATGCTGCCCCAAGGATCGATTCGGCTGGAAAATGCGGTCGGCACCGCGCCGGGATTTGCCCTGCAGACAGGCAAATGCTGGTTTGCTTTTGTGCCGGGCGTACCGGCGGAAATGAAGCATTTGTTTCTGCAGCACATCAAGCCGGTACTATTAATGCGCTACATCCTAAAGCCCAGCCGGTTAATCACTATTAAAACGCTCGGCATAGGCGAATCCGATTTGCAGGAACGTTTGCGTACTGTTCCGGTACCGGCATCCGTGCAACTCGGTTTTCGCGCCGAGATCGGCGAAGTGCAAACAAAGTTGCTGTTTCCTCACGATTATCCGGAGCAAGCGCTGGATAATTTAGTAGAAACAATAACATCGGCAATAGGCGATGCGGTGTTTGCGGTTGACGGCAGAGGGCAACAGCCTAGTGATCTGATTGCCGTACTCGATCAATTAATGTCCGCAAACAGGCACTCTCTGGCCGTGGTGGAAAGCGTCAGCCACGGTTTGATAGCCGCGAAGCTGGTTGGCGTCAATTGGTTGCAATGCGCACTCTATGAGCAACCCATCATTAATCTGGCGCAACGCTTTAATGCGGTTTATTGCCCGGATGATTTGCGTACAACCGCCGGTAATATCGCCCGGCAGGTACAGTCTGAGTCCGGAGTTACTGCGGTATTAATTCAATTAATGGCTGAAATTAATGATAAAAACGACAATAAATCCTTATCGGTGGTAACTGGATTACTCATTAATGACCAGTTCAAACATGCAGCACGTACTTTGAACGGAGACGCTAAACGCACACAACAACAGGCAGCTTTCCTGGCTTTGGACTTGCTGCGCAGATATTTGCAAGGCAAGAAAATCGCTGCCTGAACGCACCAGGTAAAAGCATGCAGCATGATTTGGTATAATGTCCTAAAACAAAGCCAATAGCCCGTCGCATGCCATTAATCCGCCTATCGAACCTTTCCATTGCCTATGGAACCCACTCCTTACTGAACAAGGAAAACTTCCAGTTGGACGTGAGCGAAAGAGTTGGGTTGTTAGGGCGGAATGGCGAAGGCAAATCGACTTTGATGAAAATAATTGCCGGAAATGTGCTTCCGGATAGCGGCGAAATCTGGCGACAACCGGAACTCAAACTTGCCTGGCTGGAACAAGCGCCAGAGCTACCGGACGAATCGACAATTTATGATGCCGTAGCTTTTGGTCTGGGCAAAGCGGGCGCATTAATTACCCGTTATCATGCGCTTTCCTTCGCAATGGACACGCATGATTCAAACTCCTTGCGCGAACTCGGCGATTTACAGCACAAACTGGAAGCTATTAATGGCTGGCAGATCAACACCCGGATTGAAAGTACGCTTAGCAAGCTGGGCTTGCCTGCCGATGTAACCGTCGGCACACTTTCCGGCGGCTGGAAGCACAGGGTTGCTTTGGCGCAAGCCATGGTTGTCGATCCGCACGTCCTGTTGCTAGATGAACCTACTAATCACCTTGATTTAGAAAGCATTAATTGGCTGGAAGAACAACTACTTAACTTTGACGGTGCGGTATTGTTTGTAACGCATGATCGCGCTTTTCTGCAAAAGCTGGCGACACGGATTGTCGATCTGGATCGCGGCAATCTGGTGTCTTGGCAGGGCAATTACGAGGATTATCTGAGCCGGAAAGCTGCTGCGCTGGAAGACGAAGCCAACCAGAATGCCGAATTCGACAAAAAACTGGCGCAAGAAGAGACGTGGATTAGGCAGGGTATTAAAGCCCGTCGTACCCGTAACGAAGGGCGCGTGAGGGCGCTGAAAAGACTGCGGGCGGAACGGGCAGAACGCCGCACTCAGCAAGGTACCAGCAAACTCCAATTAACTACCGCAGAGGCATCTGGCAGAAAGGTTATTGAAGTAAATGCGCTTAGTTTCGGCTATGACAACCGGCAAATCATTAATAACTTTTCTACTCTCATACAACGCGGCGACAAAATAGGTTTAATCGGCAACAACGGGGCGGGTAAAACCACGTTGCTCAAGCTGCTGCTAAAAGAATTGCCGCCTCAAAGTGGTTCAATAGAGCATGGAACCCGTTTGGAAATCGCCTATTTCGACCAGTTACGCGCCCAGCTTGATCCTGAAACAACAGTGGCCGATGCTGTAGCCGATGGCAACGATTATGTCGAACTGCCTGGCGGCAGACGGCATGTCATGTTATATCTGTCCGACTTTTTGTTTGCGCCGGCCAGAGCGCGCTCGCCTGTGCGAAGTTTGTCGGGCGGCGAGTTGAATCGCTTGTTATTAGCGCGATTGTTTACCAAGCCTGCCAATCTGCTGGTAATGGACGAGCCGACAAACGACCTCGATCTGGAAACGCTGGAATTGATGGAAGCCAAACTAGTTGAGTTTACCGGCACTTTATTAATCGTCAGCCATGACCGCGCATTTCTGAACAATGTCGTCACCAGTGTGCTGGTACTAGATGGCACGGGCAACGTGGAAGAATTTGTCGGCGGTTACAGCGATTGGCGAATTCAGGTACAAGCTAAGTCAAAAGCTGAAAGCGGTAAAAAAGCCGTTGATAAAGCCATCAACAAATCCGATGAAGAAATTAAAAACCAAAAAAAAGCAAACAACGCCAGCCGGAGAAAATTAAGTTACAAAGAACAACAGGAACTGAGTAATTTGCCCCAGTTAATTAATGACTTGGAAACTAAACAAGCTGAATTAAACCGACAAATTAATGATGCCGATTTTTATAAAAACGACCAACAGGTAATCGCCCAAGCATTGGCCGATCTTCAAGCTACCGATGAACAATTGGAACAGGCGTACCAGCGCTGGGATGAGCTGGAAACCCTGCAATCGGTGTAAAACTTGATAAAATCTTGCAAGGAACAGATTTCTAGCTTATTCTTGCCCGCCTTGCTATCATTTGAGGTTCAGTTTACGGCTGAACTACTAGTCAAATACCGGAGAGATGGCCGAGCGGTCGAAGGCGCACGCCTGGAAAGTGTGTATACGGCAACGTATCGAGGGTTCGAATCCCTCTCTCTCCGCCACTAAGCGGTTTTACACTACCTCATAACGGCTCACTATCACATAAAAAACAGTCAATTGCGCTTATTAAGCAGTATCACCCAGTGCTACGGTAAATCTTGACATCTCATATTTGGCAGGGGTAACATTTTGGGGCAACAATGATTTTCGCTAATGGAGTTACCCCCAAATGCTTACTGATTCCGCTGGCGTTCTGCCATTGCACATTTTGCCTTGATGAGTTCGTGCATTGTTGTAATAAACCAGCCATTTGTCCAGATCTTTTTGAAGCTCATCCAAGTTGCTATAGAGATTTTTACGGAACGTGACTTGGTAGAACTCCTGCAAGATGGTCTTATGGAATCGTTCGCAAATACCATTAGTTTGGGGCGACATCGCCTTGGTTTTTGTGTGATCAATGTCGTTGATGGCTAGGTACAACTGATAATCATGTTGCTCTACTTGTGTTTTGTGTAAGGATTCGACACCCCTATCAAAACCGGTAACTCTCATCTTTTCAAGTTGATGTGTCAGATCAAGTCGAGACTAATACACTTTAAACATCATTTCCGTAAATGTTCCGATCCTTATATAGAAGAGTCTTACTACATGTCCCCTTACCCACAGGAATTAGAACTGATCAATCAAGTATAGCCTGTTCGTATTTGCGTGATAGCGCTTGATCTAAAGCGTCGGCAAGATTGTTGTATTGAAACGTGAAACCTTGCATCAACAATCGTTCGGGTATTACCCTCTGGTTTCCCAAAATCAACTGCGACATTTCTCCAAGCAAGATTTTTATCAGCCAGTCTGGAGCAGGAAGCAGGGCGGGACGTTTAATACGGCGTGCTAGTGTATAGGTAAATTCATTGTTGGTGGCCGGGTTTGGAGCCGTAGCTGCAAAACGGCGTGCAAAACTTTCCAGGGTCCTGGGTAAAAAAGCGTTGAAAAGTTTCCATCCCAGGTAGTTCAATGACCGGCTTTTTGCCGGAGAAACCTGGAGTGATAAAAATGGATGTCATACCCGAAATCAGGCGACTGCATTTCGTTGAGAAAGTTACCATCAGCGACTTGGCGAAGCAGTTCAAATTATCCCGTCCCACGATTCGTAAACACCTCAACACGATCGAAGAGCCCGTTTATCCCACTCGTCA
>VGVA01000098.1 GCA_016874115.1 Gammaproteobacteria bacterium | reverse complement strand
TAACATATTTCACATGAAAGACAGACCCGAACGCCAACCCTGGCAACTACACCCGAAAGATTTCACAAAGAAGCATGTCTATGCCAAGCAAGACTGGCGCTTCCAGATGTTTTTTGAATACTTGAGGATTAGCCCCAGTTATCAGATGGCACTTGAGTCGACTGAAGATGCGCTTCTAGCGCACTTCAATGATATTGAAAGAGCTAAATCCATTTGGAAAACACGCACTGATTTTGGGAATGTGCATGAATATCTTTTTAAAGAATGGTGGCTTGAAAAGGGTTTACCATTATTTGGCATCCATACCAGTAAACCAAGGCTTCACTATGTGCAGCGCTTATCCCATCTTGCGGATGATACAAATTTACTTGTTGATGCCAATCGCACTCTCAGTGAATTTATTCGTGGAAAGTTTGCAAACGAAGGGAAGCCAGATAGCGCATTGATTTCAATTCCGCTAGGCCAATCAACCACTACAATAGTCCGGCAACTTAAAAAGTTGTTGTCTGAAATCGAAAAAGAGCAGACAGTCCACCGTCCAGTGGCGGCCTACCAAGTCCAAAATAACAAATTGCAATATCGTCGCCTGATTTCAGGGATTAGATTGATGTATATGAGGGCCATGTATCCCGACGAAGAACTATGGCGAATCGCATCCAGAGCGAAAATAAGTCATTCGCACGGTCGAATTGATTTCAGGTCGCCGAAAAAGGATGCCAATAATGCAAATAGCCGACGAATGTTGACGATTATGGCCAGTCGGTTGCTTCATGACGCTGCCATCATTTCAGAAAATGCAGCAACTGGAATTTTTCCTAGTCTTCAACCTATCGAAACGGGTCCAGTTGACGCGCACAAGCTATTTGCTAGGCTAAAAACCACGCTCATGTGGGAAAAAAAACGTAAAGCTGAATACAAAACGCAAGACAAATCAGCGCCACCAAAGGCCTCTTAAAAAAACTGCCTGCATCACTTGAAATCATTTCACTTCATGCAGCGACTGCATAATTATTTTCTATCTGATTGTTTTATTGAATAAGTTCTGAAAACGGGAAAACGGACTTTTGAGCGGTTTCAAAAAAAATGCAGGCGATTTGTTGGGTAAATCGGCTAAAAACCATGCCCACATTCAATGGACTTCAATCAGGCAACGCTTGCGACCTTTAATCACAGATGAACATCGACGATGGCTAATCAAGCTAGCCCAGTCAGAGAAGTTGTTTCGTCGGTTTAAACCGACTAAGCGGTATTTGTTCCCCAAAGGAATGACTGAAAAATCTTGAAGCAATGCAACACAATCTGGCCTGCGACAACGCGTCGCGCGTCGATTAGCCACATTCAAACACGCCGTTATATTTTGTAAAGTGTGGCCAATGTCGGATGCGCGACATTGAACCTTCCTCTCTTTAATCCAGCCCTAAAGGCTGGATTTTTTTTTGCTTATCCAAACCACCTTAGATGGATGATCCAAAACTGGCGTCACCCATTTCACAATCACTCAGGATGGAAACTTTTCAACGCTCTTTAACGGAAATTATTGGAAACTTTTCAAAGCTGTTTGACATGCTTGCGCTCCAACTCCGTCAAAACGCCCGGCCTCTACGGCTACGCAGGGGTCGTCGTACATCGCTCCACTAGCGTTACACTTCCTGTACTCCTTTCCAGAGACCATCTTGGCTAAAGTTGACAAAGCTAAAGATTTGTTAAGGACGTTACACTAGGGCACCTCGATTTACTCTGAAAATCAGCCGTTGCTTTGACCAACGACATATAGGAATCTTGATCCCCATGCATCAGGGCAAAAAATTGCCCACTTTTCAGTGGTTTTTATCCTGAAATGCCCTTTTTGGTGCATTTCAGGCGCAGCTTGACCGTTAAAAGGCCAAAATTCCGCAGGTTTTCAGGCTGCAAAGTCGTCGTAGGTTATAGGTTGCTGCCTTGAGGTTGAGTTGCAAGGTGGCGCGATCCAGACCGATGCTGCGTAGCTTCTTGCTGCCGAGCTGTTCAAGACTGGCAAACACGTGTTCGACACGTGAACGGGTTCTGGCAATACGGGTGTTACGGCGCTGCTGGCATTCCGATAACGGTTTGCCCTTTTTGGCCTTGCGCTGAATGTGCACACGGTAACCTTCGGATTTGAGTCGAGCCTCGCGTTCAGCATCGACATATCCTTTGTCAGCATACAAGTCACGGCTGGTATTCAGGGGATCAAGAACATCGTCCAGATGCAGGGTGTCGTGCTCGCAGGCGGTGGTGACTTTGACTTTGCGAATCTGCGTGTATCGCTTATCGGCATTCACGGTCAATTTATACCAAAAATACGATTTGCCGTGCTTTTTGGTCCAGGTGGCATCGATGTCTTTCTGGCGGCGTTTGGCCGGTGACCAGTCAATCGGTATGGCTGGTTCGGGTTGATCGATCAGCGCTTTTTCATCTTTCTTCAGCTTTTGTTTAGGCGCAGGTACGATACTGGCATCCACGAGTTGACCGCAGCGGGCAATGTGGCCATGCCGGTGGCGTTGATGCTCGACAGCGTCGAATAAGGTTTCACTGGCGTTGGCGGCGATCAGTCGTTCACGGAACATCCAGATCGTGGTCCGGTCTGGAATCTGATTACTGTGGCGCAGCCCCACAAACCGCTGGAAGCTCAGGCGATCCAACAGTTAATATTCCATTTGCTCATCGCCGAGACCATGCAGTTGCTGAAGCACCAAAACGCGAACCATCAGTTCCGTCGGAAAGGGCGGACCACCGCCTTTCTCTTGACTGGGCCGAGGCGCGGCTTCGTCGACGTGGGCCGCCATGGTTGCAAAGTCCACGTGCTTTTCCATCACTTGCAGAATGTCACCCAACTTATCCAGTTTGACTTCACCTTCTTCGGCGGCAAATAGACTTTCTTTGATCATGCCGGCGCACATTAATCTAGCTTCTGTGTAGAGGTGCTATTCTAACATGGGTGGGTTTTTCGATGCGCCCACTAGTACATACAATGTTATATTAACTTTTGTCATTCTCAAGCTTTTCATTTTGATTCTCAAGAAGTTTTTTCTTCTTTTGTTTATTCAAAACATACCATACGACAGCAATTATAATTAATAAAAATATAATACTTAAGAATAACACCAAGGATTGATAAAATTCTGAATTACCAAAACCAGATATCCCCGAACTAACTCCTTCAGCAAGTGTTCGGCTAACATCAGCCTCTGATTGAGTAACATCAATATCCGTAGTTTCTTTTTTTCGCGCTATATCTGCATCTTCTTCAACGGTCTCGATTCTCTGTTTTGAAACAGCACTTTCTAGATCAACTTCAGCTCTCATTCTCTATTGAAACGATTCGCCAACAGGGTGGCCTCGCTTAGCGTAGCCAGCTTTTTTTCTACCGGCACCGATTCCCCCGTCAGCGCAGACTCATCAATTTGCAATGCTTTGCTTTGAAACAAGCGTAAGTCAGCCGGTACTTTGTCGCCGGATTGTAAAAACACCACATCCCCAACCGTCAGCTCGTTAGCCGAAATGGAACGGCGTTGACCATCGCGCAGTACCGTGGCTTTGACCGTCAATACCCGGCTGAGTGCATCAATGGCTTTCAGGGCGTTGGATTCCTGAATGAAGCCGATAATGGTATTGACCAGGACCACCCCAAAAATGACGCTGCTGTCCACCCATTCTTCCAGGAAGCCGGTAATCGCCGCCGCAATCAATAAGATGTAAATCAGCGGCTGATTGACCTGTTCAAATAGTAAGCGCAACGGGCTTTTGCCACGCTGGGGCGTAAGGCGATTCAAGCCGTATTGCTTCAGGCGTTGTTCAGCCTGGGAATCAGTTAGACCCTGCTGCACATCAATCCGCAAGGTTGATGCCAGCGTTTCCAGGGGTTGACTATGCCAATTTGATTTTTGAGGTTTCATTTGCTTTGGTGTTGTCATATTGCTGCGGTTGAGCCGGATATACATAATCGTGTGGTCAGGAAATTTCAGCCCGTCAAGCCGCCAGCCGGGGGAAACTTAACCTGATGCGGGTGCCTGAAGACCGCGTTGCGCGGCTTAATTCCAGCTCAATCTCATGCAAGCTGGCAATTTCCTTAACAATGGCAAGCCCCAAGCCGCAACCATTTCCCGAACTACCCGGGATTCGGTAAAAACGGTCAAATATCTTGTCGATTTCATGCTGCGGGATACCGGGCCCATCGTCTTCAATGATGACGGCAGGCTGAGGATCATGCTTCAATTCGACCGAAATATACCCATGGGAGTGGCCGTAATTAATCGCATTGTCCAGCAAATTACCTAGCATTTCCGTTAGCAAGATTTCATCGCCTTGAACCATGATCGTTTCCGCGGAACTTTCAAAACCTAATTCCATGTCCTTGGCCGAAGCTTTAGACGCCCATTCCATACAAGTATTCCTGACCAGTTCGCATAAGTCCAAGGTCTGAAAGTCGTTTGTGCCAGCTACAGGTTCCGTCCTTGCCAATACCAATAATTGATTGACCGTATGCGTCAAGCGTTCCGCGCTTTTGCGCATCTGAATCAGGGCCGGCTTGACGCCAGCCATATTCTCTTCCCGCAATGCCCGCTCGACCTGCAGGGAGAATCCCGCCAGCGGTGTACGCAATTGATGCGCCGCATTGGCGACAAACCGTTGCTGGCCGTCGATGGCGGTGGATAACTGGGTTAACAAGCCGTTAATGGTATCGGTTAATGACTTGACCTCGATTAATACATTGGTGTCGGCAATGGGGCTTAAGTCATGGGATGAGCGTTTAGCGATTTCATCAGCCAGTACCTTCAAAGGCAGCAAACCTTTGCTTAGCCCTGTCAACAAAAAGCCGCTGACAAACAGCACCATCGCTATCTGGGGAAGCAGATCCGCCAATAATATATCGGTCATCATGTTGTTTCGTTTTTGTAGGGTTTCCGCGACGTGAACATAAAAAGTATCGTCTATGTCTGCTCTATCGACGCGCAGCACGACCACCCGCACCGGTTCGCGGTCAATTTCGGCCGTAAAAAAAACGGGCTTTGAAAAATCGCCGGGGGCGCTCGGCTCGGGAACGACGCTGTCGCCAGCCAGCAAACCTTTTCTTTCCGAGAAAATTTTGAAGAAGGTTTTATCGCGTTCATCCCAACGGACGATTTCCATAGCGGAATTGGGTAACTCGACCAAGACTTTTGCCTGCCTTACCTTGATTTCCTGAGCCAGGGAGCTGGCGGAGTCCAACAACCAGCGATCATAGGTTTCGTTGACATAATGCAAGGTCACGTAGTAGGACAGAATGGTCTCGCCGCTGATAAACACGATCAGCGGAAAGAGTAAGCGCTGCAGAATGGCCTTTCTAAGGCTTTTGCTTTTAGGCATCGTTAGCTTCCAGCAAATAACCGAGTCCGCGTATCGTTTTGATGGTAATGCCGTGGTTTTCCAAACGCTTTCTGACTCTGTGGATATACACTTCAACCGCATTGTCGGGCATCTCTCCCGCTTTTGCCGATAGGCGTTGAGCCAGTCGACTCTTACTGACGACTTTTCCAGCCTCCAGAAGTAAGAGTTCCATGAGCGCATATTCGCGCGGCATTAAATGCAAAGGCAAACCATCGAACAGGATTTGCTGATCCCGGGTGTTCAAGGCCAATCTGCCAACCACAATATCGGATTGAAATCCGCCGTAACAGCGTCGAAATAAAGCGTGAATACGCGCTTCCAATTCTTTCAGTTCGAAAGGCTTGATCAGATAGTCGTCGGCACCGTTTTCCATGCCTTGCACTTTATCGTTTGGACTATCGCGGGCTGTCAAGATCAGTATCGGCAGCGGTAGTTTTTGTTGCCTGATGTCATGCAACAGATGCAAACCATCCGCATCCGGCAAGCCTAAGTCCAGCACCACCAGATCGAAATCTTGCTCGGCCAATAATTGCTTCGCGCCTGCTCCGGTCATGGCGGATGTGACCTGATAGCCGGTGTTGCTTAACGTATGTTCCAAGCCATCCACCAATACGGCATCATCTTCGATCAGCAAAATTCTCATGGCCGTTAACGTCATGTCAGGTCAATGTAAGGTTTATGTTTTAAATTAGTTAACCAGTCAATAGACCGCTGAAATTTTTGAACCTATAGAATCAAATTGTCTGGCTATTCATTACTGACATAAAATAAAACCTGGATGCAGCGATGTTATCGATTAAAAAGAATAAATCCATCGTTATATGGGTACTGGCTTTGATTATATTCATGGGGCACAGCGCTATATTCGACATGATTTTATCGCTATTTCACGGGCTGATTGTAATCGCGCATTATTTGTTTGAATTTTTCGAAAGCAGCCTGGATAGTATTGTCGAACATCTATTTCATACCAGCCGTAGAGCAACCCAAATTATTGTGTTCTATGTCATGACAGGGATCTCAATCGCAGTCATATTTTTGCTATTGCGCGCCGTGCCCGGTTGGTACCGTAGGATTTGCAAACGGTTTGTAGATTATTTTAACCATAAAATAATGGAGGTAATAGATTTTTGGCACGAGCAAACATTGCTGTTAAAAATTAAATTATGCTCTGAAATAATAACTGGAATTTCTGCGGCGCTGTTTTTTGGATTAAGTTAGCAAACCCATATCTAAAACTTTCGGCAAGAGTAAAAAATAATGGCCGACGGGAACTATTAGCCCTTACCCATTTCATTGCGGATCGAGTTGTCTTCTATCATATAACCCAAACCTCTCAACGTGAGAATATTCACGCCATAAGGACTTAAGCGTTTTCGCAGCCGATGCACACTCACCTCTATGGTGTTATCGCTAATCACATCATCACTAAATAAGCGTTGGGCTATTTTATCCTTACCCAGCACCTTGCCGCGATTCAATAAAAAGAATTCGAGTAAGGCATATTCCTTCGGAAACAATATCAAAAGGTCGCCGTCGACGAATACCCGGTGTTCACGGGTATCCAGGGTCAATCGACCGCACACGATATCTTTACTGAAATTACCGTAAGTTCTGCGGATTAAGGCATGAATGCGATTTTCCAACTCGTTCAGATCGAAAGGTTTGACCATGTAATCGTCCGCGCCCTTTTTCAGACATTCTACCTTATCGTTGACGGCATCCTTGGCGGTGAGAATCAATACCGGAACCGGGTTTTTTCGCAACCTCAATTTCGACAGAAAATGGGCGCCATCCATATCCGGCAAACCCAGATCCAGAATGATCATGTCGAAATCCTTGGCAAATATCAGCGCTTCCGCGTAGCGGCCGGTTGTCGCCGGGGTGATGTCATAACCCGACTTACTCAGCGAATAATGCAATCCATCCATCAGAACAGGATCGTCTTCGATTAACAGAATGTTCATAGGCTTTTTCTTTGGCCGGGTTTGTTTGCAGGCTGCAGGCCGAAGACCGGTTTACTCTTCTTCTCCCGCCAACTGGCGGTGATAATCCGCCAACTCCTGGCTTTCCTTGGCGGCCAGTTCGAAGTCACGGATCATTCTTTCGGAACGGGCCTTTAAATCCTGTATCTGTTTGCCATATTTATACGGTTTCGTCTGGTAATGATTGAGTTGTTCACGTTCCTCGTCAGCGTCGTTGCGCATTTCAGTGGCGACTTCTTCATAGTGTTGTGCCAAGGCTTTATGCGACTCACGGGTTTCTTCAGTGAGCTTGGAGTGCGCCCATGTTGGGGGCGAAATCTTTTCCTTTGACGCGCAGGCACTTAATAGTAGTGAGGCGAAGGTGAATGCGAGGATAAGGTTGTTTTTCATATTTTCTCCAAATAACAAGCTTTAGGTCGTTACCCAGTTGGTCGCTTGGATTGATTTAAATTCAATGTGGCTTATTGATAATCAATGTATCCTCAAAAAAAGCGACTTCTCCTGTCGCAATATCATGATTACCGCCAATAATGCCGATCTCGCCTCGTTCTATCATTTGACTTAAAATCGGACTGCGTTGGATGATGGCATTGACCGTTCGTTTGACATTAATAGCCGCGACTTTTTCCACAAATTCACTATTGCTCGAATTACGGGTTTCGGTTTCGGTTTTTTCGTCGTATACCGCCGGTTGTATTTTGCTTAACAGCGCGGTGAGATTGCCCATTTCCACATGATCGCAAGCCCCTTTGATGGCACCGCATTTACTGTGGCCCAACACTACAATAAATTTCGATCCGGCCACTTTGCAGGCGAATTCCATGCTGCCGAGTATGTCTTCATTGATGATGTTGCCGGCAATGCGAACACTGAACACATCCCCCAAGCCCTGGTCGAAAATCAGCTCGACCGATGTGCGTGAATCGATACAGCTTAAAATCACCGCAAACGGGTGTTGGCCGCCGGAGGTTTCGTTCGCTTGCTGCAACAGGTTACGGTTTATTTTCAGGTTATTGATAAAGCGCTTATTGCCTTCTTTCAATAAATTCAAAGCCATTCCCGGGGTGATGGCGGCTTGCATTTCTTTGGTTAAGGTTTTCATTTTTCAGTCTCTTGTTGGTTTGAGTCGGATGAGTCGTCAAACTCATCCGGCTAAAACTGTCATGCGTATGAATTGATTCGCACTTATCGGCGAAACGGTATTTTAGACAAAGCTATCATGCCATAAGGCTTTCGCTAACCGGCTTTCGCTTCCCCTCTGCTTAAAAAGTGCCCTGACAACAACGTTTGCCACAACGACAAATGCGCGCCGTAATGTTTGACGGCCAATACCGGTATTTTGGCATCCGCCATGACCGAAGAGGTCAC
>VGVA01000097.1 GCA_016874115.1 Gammaproteobacteria bacterium | reverse complement strand
AGCAACCTATAACCTGCGACGACTTTGCAGCCTGAAAACCTGCGGAATTTTGGCCTTTTAACGACCAAGCTGCGCCTGAAATGCACCAAAAAGGGCATTTCAGGATAAAAACCACTGAAAAGTGGGCAATTTTTTGCCCTGATGCATGGGGATCAAGATTCCTATATGTCGTTGGTCAAAGCAACGGCTGATTTTCAAAGTAAATCGAGGTGCCCTTATTATTATCAGTCATCGTGCCGAGCTAAAGCCCACTGTACGTGTTCCCGCACCAGTTCGGAAGGATGCGTTAATTTTGCCATTAATGCGGTCTTAATGATCTCCGATTTCGGGGCATTACCCAACGCAACGGCGTTATTTCTTAGCCAGCGTTCATAGCCGATGCGGCGAATCGCCGAGCCTTCGGTGTAACGTAAAAACTCTGTCTCCGTCCAGGAAAATACGGCGATTAATTCCTGAGAATTCAACCGATGGCGCGGATGAAAGTCTTTTTCCTGGCTGAGTTTAGCAAAACGGTTCCACGGGCAGACCAATTGGCAGTCGTCGCAGCCGTAAATGCGGTTGCCGATTAATGGCCTGAACTGCTCTGGTATTGAGCCGTGCAATTCAATCGTTAGATACGAAATGCAGCGGCGTGCATCCACTTTATACGGCGCGACAATGGCTTGGGTCGGGCAGATATCCAGACAAGCGCGGCAATCGCCGCAATGCTCGCTGGCGGGCGTATCGACAGGTAAAGGCAGGTCGGTATAGATTTCGCCCAAAAAAAACCACGATCCGGCCTTGCGATTAATCACATTGGAATGTTTGCCGATCCAGCCCAATCCCGCTTTTTCCGCCAGCGCTTTCTCAAGTACCGGCGCGCTATCGACAAACGCGCGGTAACCGAACTCGCCGGTTTCCTGCCGAATGCGATCCGCCAGTTTTTGCAGGCGATTGCGCATTAATTTATGGTAGTCCCGCCCCAGCGCATAGCGGCTGATATAGGCGGATTGGGGCTGTTCCAGGTTTTTAATCATGCCGCTGTGGGCTTCCGGCTGGTAATCCATTCGCGCACAAATTACCCGCTTTGTACCTAGATGTAATAGCTCCGGTCTGCTACGCTTAAGTCCATGCCGTTCCATGTAATGCATTTCGCCGTGAAAGCCGTTGGCCAACCAATGATTAAGGTGCGTTTCAGCCTGCGATAAAGCCGTATCGGTAATGCCGATCTGCTGAAAACCCAATTCCACGCCCCAGCGTTTAATAAGTACGGCAAGGTCGGCCATCTGGCCGGGATTACGAACGGACATATCTTAAGGTGATTAATAAAGCTAAATAACCCGGCTATTATGCAGAAACTACCGAAAAATCTATATACCGCCGCCCAAATCGGCGAAATGGAAAGTCTGGCGATCAAACAACATAGTACGCCAGGTATCGAACTGATGAGCAGGGCGGGTTACGCCGTGTTCCGCCATCTGCGCAATAAATTACCGAACGCCAGACGAATTGCCGTTTTTTGCGGCTCCGGCAACAACGCCGGAGACGGCTATATTGTGGCGAATTTGGCAAAAGCTGCCGGTATGGATGTGACAATCTATACGGTTTACGCGCCGTATAATCTGACCGGTAACGTCGAACTGGCGTATCGGGATTATTTGAAAGCCAAAGGCCAGATTATCGAATTCGAACCCGGCATGGAAATTCGTACCGACATTGTCGTCGATGCCTTACTGGGTACAGGGCTTAACAAGCCGGTCAGCGGCTTGTATCAGGACGCCATCCAAGCCATTAATAAAACCAAAGCTTACATTGCGGCGGTCGATTTGCCGTCCGGCTTGAATCCGGATACCGGTTGCGTTATGGGAATCGCGGTAAAGGCATCCTGCACGGTGACATTTATCGGCCTTAAGCAAGGGCTGTTTACCGGCCAGGCGGCGGATTACTGCGGTGATATCCAGTATTCCACCCTCGCTTTGCCTAAAGAGGTATTTAGCCGCGTAAAATCAGAAAATTACCGAATCATCCAGAAAATCATTCCGCCGCGCGCCCGGTGCGCGCATAAAGGGGACTTCGGCCATGTATTGATTATCGGCGGCGATAAAGGTTTTACCGGTGCGGCCAGTATGGCGGGCGAAGCCGCATTGCGGGTTGGAGCGGGTTTGGTTAGCATCGCCATGCATCCGGATCATGCCGCATTAATGAATACCGGTAGGCCGGAATTAATGTGTCACGGCGTTAAAAATGCCGATCAACTGTTGCCCTTGCTGGACAAAGCCGATGTACTGGTCGTAGGACCCGGCCTGGGGCAAAGCAAGTGGGCGGCGGAATTGTTCATTGTGGCGATAAAATCGGGCAAAATGCTGGTTGTCGATGCCGACGGCCTGAATTTATTGGCGCATGTGACTGAAAAACATGCAAAATGGGTATTAACACCGCATCCTGGCGAAGCTGCTCGATTAATGCACAAAAACGTCAGCGACATCCAGCAAGACCGCTACGCCGCTGTCGCCGCTATGCAAAAACAGTACGGCGGTATCGTGGTATTGAAAGGCAGCGGCAGTCTGGTTGCCTCGGACGGCGAAATCGCCGTGTCCGGCAGCGGAAATCCGGGAATGGCTTCAGGCGGCATGGGCGACGTGCTGGCTGGTATTATCGGCGGTTTACTGGCGCAGGGTTTTTCCATGAAAGACGCCGCCCAGCAAGGCGTGTATCTGCACGGTATGGCGGGTGATCTGGCGGCGGAAGCAGGCGGCGAAAGAGGCTTGTTAGCCAGTGATTTATTCCCTTATATCAGACAGTTAGTTAATTAATGCAGCAATTTTTGCCTTCCTGCGAAGCCACCGAACAGATTGGCGGCTCGTTGTACCAAACGTTACCTGCAAAATGTCTGGTATTTCTGCACGGCGACTTAGGCGCAGGCAAAACCACGCTGGTGCGCGGATTTTTACGCGCCGCCGGACACAAAGGCACGGTAAAAAGCCCAACCTATAATCTGGTCGAAGAATACCATTTGGCCGGAAAAACAATTTATCATTTTGATTTATATCGATTAAAAGATCCAGAAGAGCTGGAATGGATCGGCATTAATGATTATCTTAGCCAAGAGGCCGTGTGTTTTATCGAATGGCCGGAACAAGGCCGAAAGTACTTACCCAAACCCGATATCAGTATCACACTAACCGCGCAGCAGGAAGGGCGCAGGCTGGAAATTCTTAAGTAATAAAAAATAATTCATTCTAGCTATTTAAAAACAATAACATATTGCTATAATCTAAACTAGATTGTAACAGTATAGGTATGGTTATGTGGGTAAGGAAACAACATATAATTCTAGGAATGGCGCTGGCGCTGCCGGCTTCATCGATTTGCGCGCAGCCGGTTACCGTTAATTCCGCGCGTTATGTCACGTCTGCCGATCAGGCAAAGATGATTTTAAATGTCACCGATTCTCCCAAATACCGGGTTTTCGTGCTGACGAATCCCGACCGCCTAGTGGTCGATCTAAAAAATGCCGTGGCAAAACGCAATCTGGCGCAACCGGCAGAGTCCCATCCCTTGTTTGCGCATGTTCGTACAGCGCAAAAATCCGAAGAGGATGTGCGGGTCGTTGTTGATCTTAAGCAAGCGGTTACCGCCAAAACTCACCGATTAGCAACCAAGACGGTCGGCGCTGAACAGTTGGTCATTAATTTGCAGGCCAAGCAAAATCAAACGAGTAGCAAAAAAGACAAGCAAAAAAGCAATAAAACCGCCATTAATACCGTTGCAAAAGCCAGCCAGGCAGAACCGGAAGACAGCCCTTCCAAAAACAAACAGGCAGCGGGAAAAAAACGCTTTATCGTAGCCATTGACGCCGGTCACGGCGGCGACGATCCGGGTGCAACCGGACCGAACGGCACCAAAGAAAAAATCATCACCCTGGCTATCGCCAAGCGGTTACAAGCATTAATTAACGGTCAATCCGGCATGAAAGCCAAATTAATCAGGAAGGGCGACTACTACGTCGGCCTGCGAGAACGCATTCGTTTGGCAAAGCTAAACCGCGCCGATCTGTTTGTTTCCATTCATGCCGATGCGGTGAACAATCCTGACGTGCGCGGCGCATCGGTTTATACGCTGTCGCAGCACGGCGCGTCATCCGAAGCCGCGCGCTGGCTGGCCAATAATGAAAACGCCAAGGAAAAAATAGGCGGTGTCGACATGGATGGTAAAGATCCGATGCTGGCCTCGGTTATTTTGGATTTGTCGCAAAACGCCACTCAACGCGCCAGCCAAACGCTGGCTAATAAAGTGTTGAAGAATTTTCAGGGAATCGGCTCACTGCATTACCAGAGTGTACAAGAAGCCGGCTTTGCCGTGTTAAAATCGCCGGATATTCCTTCCGTATTGGTGGAAACGGCTTATATTTCAAATCCTTCGGATGAATTGAATTTAATGAGCAAGGGCTATCAGAACAAAATCGCCCAAGCTATTTTTAAAGGAATCGTGAATTACGCGGAACAAATGGAGCCTGCCGAACTTAATAAGATTGCTAAGTTGTAACAGTAATCATTAATAGGGCGGCTCGAAAATACGGAGTGAACTATGACTATGAACGATATTAACGACATTATTGCGGCGAATCCGGCCATCTTATTCGGCTTAGGGTTGCTAGCCGGTTTTATCTTGCGCGGGCTGGCTGGTTCGGTTTTTTCGATGTCACGAACTAAAAAACCCAGCCGTTACCGCAGCCGTAAGCCGGTTGATGAGGTAAAACGTTCAGCAACTATCGTCGATTTTAAGGAACCCGCGCCGGATTGGCAGGAAAACGCAGTCCGTAATCTTGCCCAACGCAGCAGCCGTTACGCGGCGGAAATCCATCAAGCGGCGAAACCCGTGCCGAAAATGGCTGAATAAGCCGTTGTAAACCCAAATTATTAATCATTAATCAAGGCAGATTGTATTCGGTTACGCGTTGGACTCGTCCGCCTTTGCATGTTGCCCGCTTCCCAGGGCATAGCCTCTCGTATAGAATGACCGCTAAATTCTATCCAAGGCAATGCGCGTTCGAGTTCTCCCAGTTCAGCTTATTAATCAGATTGCCGCCGGTGAAGTCGTAGAGCGCCCGGCGTCTGTGGTGAAAGAGCTGGTGGAAAACTGCTTTGACGCCGGGGCAAGCCAAATTAACATCGACATCGAACAAGGCGGCAGTCGCCGCATCCGCATCAGGGATAACGGTTGCGGTATAGTAAAAGACGATCTGGCGCTAGCGTTGTCCCGCTACTCTACTAGTAAAATCAATAGCCTGGACGATCTTGAACACGTCGCCAGCATGGGCTTTCGGGGAGAAGCCTTGCCCAGTATCAGTTCCGTCTCGCGCTTGACATTAATCTCCCGCACCTACGATTCCGCTTGCGCCTGGCGTATTAATGCCGACGGCAGCGATCAATTTGACGAGCCGGAACCCGACTCCAACCCGCCGGGAACAACGGTGGATGTGGAAGATTTGTTCTACAATACCCCGGCGCGGCGCAAATTTTTAAAGGCGGAAAAGACCGAATTCTCCCATATTGAAGCATTAATCCAGAAAATGGCGTTAAGCCGGTTTGATGTGGGTTTTACCCTGACGCACAACCGGAATGAAGTCTGTCAGTTTGCGCCGGTGACAGCGGAAGTTGAAAAAGAACAACGCATTGCCGCGATTTGCGGTTCCTCCTTTCTGGAGCAGGCCGTCAAAATAGACGTCGAATCTCTCGGCTTGCACTTAAGTGGCTGGATTGGCTTGCCTACGTTTTCCCGCAGTCAGCAGGATCGCCAGTTTTTTTACGTTAATGGCCGTTTGGTGAAGGACAAACTGGTCGCCCATGCGATCCGGCAGGCGTTTCACGACGTAATGTTTCATGGTCGGCATCCGGTATTTGTGCTGTATTTAACGTTGGATCCGGCGCTGGTGGATGTTAATGCACACCCGGCCAAGCTGGAAGTCAGGTTCAGAGAAGGGCGCACAGTACACGATTTTCTGTTTTCCGCTTTGCATCGCGCCATTGCCGAGATCAGGCCCGGTCAGCCGGTGCATCAGCCATTAATACTTGATCGAGCGCTGCCGGAAGCCGATTCTTCAAGCAACGGTGAGCGGCCGTTAATGCAGGCGGGTTATGCGTACAGACCGTCCGCGCAGTCGCCGTTGCCTTACCGCGTTGAAGAAACTATCCAGACGTACGGAAAGTTGTACGGCAATACTGCGCCAGCCATAAACTTGCAGTCGATGAATGAAATTCCATCACCTAAGGACTTTCCGCTAGGCCATGCTATCGCGCATCTGCACAATATCTACATTCTGGCGGAAACGCCGCACGGCATTATTCTGGTAGACGCTCATGCCGCGCATGAGCGCATCCTTTATGAAAAACTGAAAACACAGACGGCGCAGGGCAAAGTACCCAGTCAACCCTTGCTGCTGCCGTTGCAGATTACCGTTATCTCGGCGGAAGCAGAGCTGGTGGAAACAGCTACTGAACAGTTTGCAGAACTGGGTTTCGAAATTAATCGCGCCGGGCCGGAAACGCTGGTAATTCGCGCTATTCCGGTATTAATGGTGAACAAGAATGTTGAAAACCTGGTGCGGGATGTATTGTCTGACTTGGGTGAAGAAGGTTTCAGCAACCGCTTGCAGGAACGCAGTCAGCATATTCTGGCGACCATTGCCTGCCACAGCGCGGTGCGGGCGCATCGCCGTTTGACAGTTGACGAAATGAACGCCTTGCTCCGCGACATGGAACACACCGAGCGTAGCGGCATTTGCAATCACGGCAGGCCGACCTGGGTGGAATTAACCCATGCTGAGCTGGATAAATTCTTTTTGCGCGGACAATAACAGCGTTATCAAGCTAATCTAATGATTAACCAAGATAAATTGCCGCTTGCGTTGTTTCTCATGGGACCTACTGCTTCCGGCAAATCCGCTCTCGGCGTACAACTGGCGCAGCGGTTAAACGGCGAAATCATCAGCGTGGATTCCGCGCTGGTTTATCGCGGCATGGACATCGGCACGGCCAAGCCGTCATTAATAGAACGACAAGGCATTCCGCATCATTTAATCGAT
This sequence comes from Gammaproteobacteria bacterium, assembly GCA_016874115.1. Taxonomy (GTDB): domain Bacteria; phylum Pseudomonadota; class Gammaproteobacteria; order Methylococcales; family Methylomonadaceae; genus Methyloglobulus. Next base: position 1,684 of record VGVA01000097.1, on the reverse strand, counting down.
ATTCTCGATCCTGGAGAAAGCTATTCCACCGGGCAATTCAAAAGTCAGGCGCTGGCATTAATGGCGGACATCAGCCAACGCGGAAAACTGCCGATATTGGTCGGTGGCACCATGCTGTATTTCAATGCCCTGGCGGGCGGTTTGGCCGAACTGCCGGAAGCCGATGCAAACATTAGAGCGAAGTTGGACGAAGAATTAATGCGCTTGGGGAAAGAAGCTTTGCACCAACGTTTGGCAACCATAGACCCGTTGGCTGCCGCCCGGATTCACCCCAACGACCCGCAGCGCATCCAGCGCGCATTGGAAGTGTATGAATTGACTGGCAAACCGATCTCGACTTACTTTAAAAGTGCAGCGCAAACGTCAATTCCTTATCGGATTAATAAGATAATTATCGCGCCTGAAGAACGCAAAACCGTTCATGAACGCATTGCCCAACGTTTTGAAGTCATGATTAATCAAGGGTTTATCGAAGAAGTCGAAGCCTTGCGCCGCCGCGGCGATTTGTCGCCAAAGCTACCATCCATCAGGGCGGTAGGTTATCGTCAGGTATGGGCGTATCTTGATAGTGAATACGGCAAACAAGCGATGATAGAAAAAGGTATTGCCGCCACCCGGCAATTTGCTAAACGTCAATTTACTTGGCTACGGCGCGAAACCGAAGCGTTCCGCTATGATGCGTTGCAGCCGGGATTAGCCGAGCGGATCGTCAGTTTGCTAAGCGAACACAGATTAATCAAAGTAGATTAATAAATCGAAGCCATTAATAATTCGGTTTTAATCACTTCAAATCGTTACTGACGTTATTAATACAGCGTCTAAACGGGGTGAGTAAAAAAATCTTTCTGCATTCAGTTGTTATTCAGCATTCCGACCCCATACTATGCACCGGATTTTAAAAAATCCGATGTCATCCCTAACCCATCTTTTAGGAGAAAGCAATGCCTTTACAATTTGTTCGCTTTTTGGTGTATCCGTTAGTGGTTTTGGCGATTGTTATCCTGCTCTAACCGGCAGCGGTAACGACTGAAACCGCTAGAGCCAGGGACGGCTCACCCAAAGGCAACAATACAGGCAATGCTGCCTAAAGCCAATGCCGATTAAGTTCCTCATGTACATAGTGAGGAACTTAATCGGTTTGCAAAGGCTTCGTTTTTCCGGACGCCATATGTCTGCGCGGCAGACTGTTTATTTTATACGTACAGAATTAAACTTAAAAAGATCAGTTTGCCTCTTATGCAGGTGCGGGAAGGCAATCTGGTGGATGTAATTGCCGACCTCGAAGATACTTTACTAGCGCCAAACTTAATATCCGGCACCAACGCTGTTGGGCATTGAACTGCTCCGCAGTTGCCCAAAGCTCTTTGAAGAATGCGGCAATCCGGCGATAGCACTGTTCAACTTTTACCGCCTCGGAGTGGGTACTGCTGACGGTTAGTCGGGTTTGTCCCGCGTGACGCGTCTGCTTGCCGATGCCATAGAGCATCAAGGGGCGACTGGTAATGGCTTCGGTATGTCGGTCGGGGTCGGCGAGCCGGACGAATAGACTCCACCAGTTATAAACCAATGCGGTGATCCTGGCCATGAACCGGCAACGTTTCAGGTCTTGGGTGGTGAAGCCACCCCAGCCCCAATGGTTTTTGAGTTCGTCAAAACTGTTTTCAGCATCGGCGCGGTCTCGGTA
>VGVA01000096.1 GCA_016874115.1 Gammaproteobacteria bacterium | reverse complement strand
GCTTCTACAATGCTGTCGACCTGGTCAATCAGCTGGACAAGGAAAAACAGCAGGGTAAAGCCGGCAACATGGCCAAGCAACTCACCGCCATGGATGCCGTTATCCTCGATGAATTGGGGTATCTGCCGTTTCCTGCATCGGGTGGTGCCTTGCTATTCCATCTGATTAGCCACCTGTATGAGAAAACGTCCCTGATCATCACCACCAATCTGAATTTTGCGGAATGGGTGCAAGTGTTCGGTGACGCCAAGATGACCACCGCACTACTCGACAGGATTACCCATCATTGCGACATCCTGGAAACCGGCAACGATTCCTATCGATTTAAGCAACGCAAAAAGGCGGTAAAAAACCTATAACCTTACAGTTTGGCTGGAAACTATTCGGCGCTCTTTAGTGGAAACTTTTCAAAGCCGTTTGACACAAAGATGAATTGCTGGAAATGTGGGACAGCCAAAAATTTCATCCTATTGCCCCGTTGGAGTAAACACCATGAAACTTAAAAAATTTGAGCACCTTGAAAGTTACTGCTTTAAACTGGAACTTGTGACTGGTGAGATAAAAACCGCTGATTTAACCGACTTGATTGCTAAACACGTCGGCGTTGAAGATTTATCCTCCGCTTGCATTGACCCTGAATGGGGATGCCTTCAATTCAAAAACGGTAATGCTGATATCGAGCCGAAAACTTTATATAAGTTTGCTACTTCGAATAGCTTTGAAAGAGCGGCATGATAAGCAAGGGCGGGTCATGACCCGCCTTGTAGGTTTAAATGGTGCCGTTCAAACAAACTATCGCTACCGTGCCGGTATTCGATTCCAGCCCGTTCAGTTAATTAATTACGACTATCGCCAATCAGCGACAAATAATCCGCTTCATCCACTATTTTTACGTTAAATTTTTTGGCGTCGTTCAGTTTCGTTGCGCCGACATCGCTGCCGGTGACCAGCATGTCGGTTTTTCCGGTGACCGAACTGCCGACGTTGGCGCCTAATCGTTTAGCTTCTTTTATCATGTCGTCGCGTTTGCCGTGCTGCATGGCGCCGGTAAAGACGATGGTAAGTCCAGCTATGGGGCTGGTTGCGGTTTGTTTTTCGCCCAGAAGCGGGGTTTCGATGAGGTTAAAGCCTAGGCCATGTATGTTCATAAAATCGTTTTTGATTAATGTCAGGGCTTTGACCACGGCTTGCGCGGTTTTGTCGGCAAAGCCTTCGATTAATATAATGTCTTCAACGCTGAGATCGAAAATCGTCAGCAATTTATGGTGCTGTAACAAGCGCTCGCAGTTGCCTAAGCCCATGCGGTAAATGCCGAAAGCGCCGAGAAAGCGCCAGTCTTCAATCACTTCGGAGCGGCTGCGCTCCAATTCTTTCAATAAATTTTTCGCGAGTAAATTTTTTCCATCCTGACTGCGAAGACCTATGTCGATGATTTGTTCCAGTGTTAATTGGTAGATGGCGAACACGGAATTAATGCCGTTGGCATGCAGTTTTTCGATGGTTTTTGTGCCGAAGCCGTCATTGTTGGCCAGTGTTCGAAAGAAATGTTCGATGCTGTGTTTAATCTGCGCCGGGCAATGCGTGTTATTGAGGCAGTACAAATAATCGCTGTCCCACACCAAAGATGTGCCGCAACTGGGGCAGATGTCCGGAATTTGCGGTGTTTGCGGGTTAATGACGCGCTCGATTTTTGGTATCACCAGGCCGCTGCGGGTGAGTTCTATTAATGTGCCGGGGCCAATGCCTTGTTCCTTGACCATGCTGTAATGATGCGCTGTGGCGCGGGAAATCGTTGCGCCGCTAAGCTTGGTCGGCTCCAACTCGGCTACCGGATTAACCCGTCCCGAGCGAGAAGTTTGCGGGGTTACTCGCACCACTTTGACTTGTGCGGTCTCGGCATTCTGTTTATAGGCGATTTGCCAGCGGTGGTGATGGCGCGTTGCGCCTAAATAGTCTTTAACGGCTGGATCGGTTGCTTCTAAGATAATGCCGTCAATATCATAATCAACCTTAGTATGCATTTGACTAACAATGTTGTCGAAATTGGCGCGAATTTCTTTGCCTGTGCCTTGCCAGTCCGGCAGTTCGCTGAACGGAAAGAAGACGGCGGCGTGGTTATTAATGGCTTGCAGGGCATGCTCATCTAGGGTTTTTTCTTTAATGATGCTGGCCTGGAAGTTGCGGGCGTTTTCAAACGTATCGGCAAGGTGTTGATTAAAATAGCTTTGGGTAACGACGATTTCGCCCGCGCCCAGGCCGCGTTTGCCGCTGCCGCCGACGATTAATCCTCTGTCGAAAACCCTTGAAATATCAGTGCCTTTGCGCCCGTCGCCGCGGGTGTAAAGAATTTTGCCGTCGTCATAAGCGGCAAAGCCGTCCAGTTTGGGTGTGGCGCGGAATATCAGATGTTCCGGATTAATGTCTAAAGCCACAGCGGCTTTTTCGACATTATCCAGCCATTTTTCAACAGCGTTCTGGCTGTAGGCTTTTTCGGTGGATAGCATCCGTTGCGGCAGGGTAATCGTTTTGCCGGTAAATGCCTGTTCCGGTTCAACGGCATGCAGATAGGGATGGTCGGGGCGGCGTTTCGCCAGTTCGCTTAAGAAGATCGAATCGTATTGGGCGTCGGAAATCAGCGGTTCGCCGTTACGGTACAAGGTATTGCAGGCGGTCAGGAAAGCCAGTAATTCGTCATCGTTTAGAGCGGCGGCGGAAGACAGTTTGGCAATGTCTTCCAGCCTTTGAAAATTTTGTGCCAGCGCCTCTGAGCTGTTATTTTTCAGTAAGTTAAGCTGGCTTTCACTAAGCATTAATCACTTATAAACTATGTCTGATCGCCTGGATGGTTTCTTCCGTTAATGGCTGGCGCTGATGATCCCAGATAACACCGTCCAGTTCGCTGGCGACACGTTGGATGGTATCGACAAAATCGTCGAACACGGCTTGCGGATTGTCTACTTCGTTATGCTGGAGGTAGAAAACGATGCCTGGGCAATTAAAAGAGGCTAGATACTCCCCTTCCGGGAAGGTGCCGGGTTCTACCATGCAGGCTACGCCAAAATCCACGCCGCCATCTTTATTAATGCGCTCATAGACTTTCATATCGCCGTATTCAAGATCCACCAGACCGAATACCAGGGTCAAATCGACGCCATTAAAGCCTTCGTCATCGCGGGCGACTACGCCGAACTGGATAATTTCCGGTAAAACGTTGTCTTCGTCGGGTTCAAAGTCATCGTCGTTGTAGTCTTCGTTAAATTCGGTGTCCCAGTCCGCTTCGGTTTCCGCATAAGCATCGTTATCGTCATCGTTTTCGTCCAGCATTCGCTTGGCGGAGCCGACCGGTATAATGTCGTATTCGTCATGTTCGGTATGCAGTTTTAGCGTTTCATCTACGTGCTTGGAGGAGCCGATCGCTTTTTCGCGTTTAATAGGGACTTCGTCATCGTCAAGCTGACGGTTTTTCAGGTAATGCCAGAAAATCATGCCGAGTATGACCAGCAATCCGGTGGCTATGATGACTATTCGTAAGAGTTCTTTATCCATTAGGTTTCCGCCAGACTGATCGCTTCATCAATATCAACCGCCACCATCCGGGATACGCCCGGCTCCTTCATGGTGACCCCCGCAAGTTGTTGTGCAATTTCCATTGTCACTTTGTTATGGGAAATATACAGGAATTGAATGGATTCCGACATAGCTTCCACCATTTTTGAAAAGCGCCCGACATTGGCGTCGTCCAGCGGGGCGTCTACTTCGTCCAGCAGGCAAAACGGCGCAGGATTCAGTTCAAAAATGGAAAACACCAACGCCACCGCAGTTAATGCTTTTTCTCCGCCGGACAACAGATGAATCGAGCTGATCCGCTTGCCGGGCGGTTTGGCGATGATATTTACGCCGGATTCCAATGGATCGTCTTCCGTTAATTGCAAATAAGCTTGACCGCCGCCGAACAATCTGGGAAATTTATCCTGTAATCCGGCATTAATTTTATCGAAAGTTTCCTGAAAACGCAGCTTGCTTTCTTTATCAATTTTACTGATGGCCTGTTCAAGTGTGTTTAACGCTTCTGTCAGGTCGGCGTGTTGTTCGTCCAGAAACTTCATGCGTTCGGATTGCGCCTGAAATTCTTCGATTGCCGTCAGATTAATGGTGCCTAGCCGCTCGATTTGTTGAGTTAATTCGTCTACTTTACGTTTCCAGACCGGTTCTTCCGCGTCTTCCGGTAGCGTACGGAGTACTTCTTCCGCATTTGCATTAATTTCATTGAGCTGCTCGTTAACGCTTTGTTGGCGTACTTTGCTTTCTTGCAGATCAAGCCGTAATCGGTCCAGCTTTTCCCGTTGCTGTTCCACACCGCGTACGGTTTGGGCATGTTGCTCGGAAAGTTGCGCTATGCCGGTCTCGATTTCTTCCAGCAATTGCCGGTGATTTTTTAGTTGAGCTTCCAGTTGCGTTTTGTTTTGTTCCAGTTGCGCCAGTTGTTTTTTGTCGTTATCGATGGGCGCCAGGGTTTGTGCAAGCTTGTCTTTTAGCTCGGCAATCCGCATTAATGCCTGGTCCTGCTGTTGCTGCAAGCGTTCGATCTGTTTACCGGTCAAGGTTTCCGACGATTGTAAGGAGGCTATCTTAGCTTTTATGCCGAAAACCTGCTGTTTAGCTTGATTAACGGCTTGTTCGGCCTGATTAAGCTGGGCCTGCAAGTTTTGGCTGATGCTTTCCAGGCGCTGACGGACGCTTTCCTGAGTGGTGATGACGGATTCGGCATCGCTAAGTAAGGTTTTGACTTGCGTTAATGTTTGCGTATTAACCGCCAATTCATTAACGATTTGTTCCTGTTCCTTATTAATATTTTCCAGGCGGCGTTGTTGCTGTTCCAGACGGGCGGCGAGCGCGCTGGCTTCCGCTTGTTTTTTGGAATAGTCGTGATTGATCTGGTTATGCTGTTGCTGGATGATTTCGCGGTTGCTTTCGATTTCTTTCAAACGTTGTTCGGCGGCGTGGGTTTCCTGTTCGGCCGTTGTAATGGCGTCGTTAAGCTCTTGCTGGCGGAGTTTTAAGGAACGCAGTTCTTTTTCCCGTTGCAAAACGCCGGATTTGGCGTCTTTTTCATTATTAATGCTGATCCAGCCCGACCCGAACCAAGCTCCGTCCGGAGTAATGACGGATTCGTGCGCTTTCAATTGCAAAGAGAGCGCTCTTGCCGATTCGAGGTCATCGGCGGAGTACACGTTGCCCAGCAACGCGTTTAAGTCCCAGGGCGCGGCGACCTTATCAGCTAAACGGCTGTAGTTGACGGATGGTTCCGTTGCAATGCCGGTGCGTTTTTCCAGCAGCATTAACGAGCTGTTTTTAAGCTGCTGCAAGGCCGGTATTAATGGGTCGGCGTTTTCGGTGCAAATGGCTTCCAACCTGTCGGCCAGCACGGTTTCAACCGCATTTTCCCACCCCGAAGCGACATCCAGGAATTCGGCCAAACGCTTGTGTTGCGTTAACGACTGTTGCGCCAGCCAGTCGCCCAGCTGTTTATTGTCTTTGCCCATCGCGTGTTGCTGCAACAATTCCAGCGAAGCGATTTTACCTTTTACATTCTGGCTTTCGGATCGGTAATCATGCAGTTGCGCCTGCTTTTGTTTGACGTGTTCGCGCAACTCATTAATCTGCTGCCGGTGTTGCTCCAATTGCTGGTGAAGCTCGGTTCGCTGGGTTTCCAATGCCGCAAGGGTTGTGTTAAGCGCATTAATGCCGGTTTGGAAGTCATTGGCGGATAATTCGTTGTGTTCGGCCTGTAATTTTTCCAGCCGCGCCTGCAATTGGCGGCTGGCGTTGTCCAATTGGTTGATTTTAACGCGCTGGATTTCGGCTTGTTCTTTATGCTTGGCGCTGTCGGTGCGGTAGTTTTCCCACTGTTCTTGCCAGTCTGTTTTTTGTTGCTGGCAGGCGCGGTAGGCCTGAATGGCGTTGTCTTCTTGCTGTTCTGCGGTTGTTAATACGCCGCCGGTTTCCAGAATTTCTTTTTTGATGGCGTCAAGACCTTTCAGATCGGAATCGATTTCCGTTTTGGCCTGATCGGCTTGTTGCTGAGAACGGTTAATTTCCTGCAGGGCTTCTTCATGGCTGGTTTCATTAAAGCGGATGGCTTGCTCAAGGTTGCTGACATCCCCGGCTGCGCTGTAATAATCGGCCTGAATTTGATTGAGTTGCTGTTGCTGGTCTTTGTATTCGTTGCGTTTTTTTTCGATGGCTAGGGTCAGGTCGCGTAGCTGATTAACCCGCTCGTTATGCGTTTTGCTGACGTCGTGCAATTTAACGTCGATATCCTGCGCCGCCTGATGATACAGTTGCCAGCGCATCGCCATTAATTCCAGCTTGAATTGGCGTTCCTGCTTTTTTAGTCCGGTGTATTTTTCCGCTTTTTCCGCTTGTTTATGCAAGTGTTTGATTTGCTTATCGACTTCGTCGCGCAAATCGTTCAACCGATCCAGATTTTCACGGGTATGGCGCATGCGGGTTTCGGTTTCATGGCGGCGCTCTTTGTATTTGGAAACGCCCGCCGCTTCTTCGATATGCATACGCAGTTCTTCCGGCTTGGCTTCCACCATGCGGGAAATGGTGCCTTGTTCGATAATGGCGTAACTTCTGGATCCTAAACCCGTTCCTAAAAACAGGTCAGTAATATCCTTGCGGCGGCATTTAGCGCCATTCAATAGATAAATGGATTGCCCGTCGCGCGACACCTGCCGCTTAATCGCAATCGTGGCGTATTGCGCGTATTCGCCGCCGATCTTGCCTTCGCTGTTGTCGAAAATCAGCTCGACAGATGCCGTGCTGACCGGTTTACGGCTGGCCGAACCGTTAAAAATCACATCCGCCATGCTGTCGCCGCGCAGGTGTTTGGCGGAGCTTTCGCCCATTACCCAACGGATTGCGTCGATGATATTGGACTTACCGCAACCGTTAGGCCCGACAATGGCGGTCAGGTTGCCGTGGATGGGGATTACGGTCGGATCGACGAAAGATTTAAAGCCTGAAAGTTTGATTTTTTCCAGTTTCATAACTGGTAAAATAGTCCGTTAATTGAATTTATTTGTACAGTATTATTTCACGATTATGACGACCTTACCAAGCAAAGACCTGGAAACCTTCCCAAACCCGCAGCCGGGGCGGGATTACACCATTCGCATCAGTATTCCCGAGTTTACCTGTCTGTGCCCCAAGACCGGACAGCCGGATTTTGCAACGATTCATATCGAGTATGTGCCTGATAAACTTTGTGTGGAACTGAAAGCGTTGAAATTGTATATCTGGTCGTTTCGAGACGAAGGCGCGTTCCACGAAGCCGTAACCAACGCTATGCTGGATCACATCGTTAATGCGATTAATCCTAATTTTATGCGGATTCGTGCCGAATTTAACGTGCGCGGCGGCATTTATACGACAGTTATCGCAGAACACCGGAATCCAACGTGGCAAGCGCCGCAATTAATTAATTTACCGTAACTTTTCTATTAACCGAACACTTCAATGGCTTTTTTCGACACTTTTAAAGTATTACCGCAATATATTTTGCCGCAGCATGCGTTATCCAAGCTGATGAGCAAATTCACGCATTCCAAGAATACAACGCTGAAAAACTACATGATTAATAAAGTCATCAAACTTTACGGCGTCAACATGGCGGAAGCGCTACCGGATAATCCGGAATGCTTCGAAACCTTTAACGACTTCTTTACGCGCTCGTTAAGATCGCTTGCTCGGCCGGTTGTCAGCGGCGAAAAAGCAATCGCCAGCCCTGCCGACGGCGCTATCAGTCAGCTTGGCAAGATTAATGAAACCAAAATCTTTCAGGCCAAAGGCAAGCAGTTTTCGATAGTCGATTTACTGGGCGGTTCGGTCGATCGCGCCATTCCGTTTATGGATGGCGAATTTGCCACGATTTACTTATCGCCAAAAGATTATCACCGCCTGCACATGCCATTAGCAGGCACATTAAAAGAAATGGTGCATGTGCCCGGCAAGCTGTTCAGCGTGAATGCTGCGACCACGCGCTCCGTCTCCGGCCTGTTTGCCAGAAACGAACGTGTTGTGGCAATTTTTGATACTGCCGCCGGGCCGATGGCGTTAGTGCTGGTCGGTGCGATCTTTGTGTCCAGCATAGAAACCGTCTGGCATGGCGTGGTGACGCCGCCGTCTGCGCCAACGGTGCAAAGCTGGAGTTACAGTAAAAAAACCGTCACCTTGGAAAAAGGCGAGGAAATGGGGCGGTTTAACATGGGTTCCACCATTATTGTTCTGTTCGGCAAAGGCAAAATGCGATGGGACGAGAAGCTGAAAGCCGATGCCCTGGTTAAAATGGGCGAACTGATCGGTAAGACGGTTTAATTTATAGATTCTCCTTAGCCGGACGGGGCATATTGCTCCGTCCGAAGGTTTTTACTGTGGTTGCACTTTCGTTTCCACGCTCTTTAAACGTGCATGACGGGGTAACATACCCCGTCATGCATTATGCATTAAGTTTCAGCAGTTACTGCGCGCGCACGGCGTAGGAGCCATAAGTAATCGTATTACCAATAATACCTAAGCTGCTTGGGCGCATCGAAAAACCCACCCATGTTAAAATAGCATATCTACATAGCCGCTAGATTGATGCACACCACCATGATCAAAGAAAGCCTATTTGCCGCCGAAGAACGTGAAGCCAAACTCGATATGTTGGGCGACATTCTGCAAGTAATGGAAAAGCACGTGGACTTTGCGACCAT
>VGVA01000095.1 GCA_016874115.1 Gammaproteobacteria bacterium | reverse complement strand
CTACAGCCCAAAACACAAAACATCGGCTTCCGCCTTGCTTCGTATTTTGACCTTGCGCGAATGACTTGACGCCGTGTCGTATGGCCTTGCATTTTGACTACGCACTACGCTTGCGCTCCAACTCCGTTAAAACGCCCGGCCTCTACGGCTACGCAGGGGTCGTCGTACATCGCTCGGCTTCGCTCGCTTCCATGTACTCCTTCAATGAAGCCTATTAATATAAAATCGTTGCTGACTTCGTCAGCCTTTGTAGTTAGTATCCTTTCCGGTTCTGCAGCAATGGCCGCTAATTCGGCTGCCGTTGACGCAGCTATTTCTGACTATCAACCGGCCAGCGGTATATCCGGCAATTTGAGTAGCGTCGGTTCCGATAGCTTGGCCAATTTAATGACACTTTGGTCGGAAGATTTCAACCGCGTTTATCCCAACGTTAACATTCAGGTGCAGGCGGCCGGTTCTTCCACTGCACCGCCAGCGTTAACCGAAGGCACTTCCAACCTTGGCCCGATGAGCCGGGAAATGAAGGACGACGAAATCGAGGCATTTGAAGGCAAGCACGGCTATAAACCGACCGCCATTCCGGTTGCGGTTGACGCTTTAGCAGTGCTGGTTAATAAAGACAATCCAGTCAAAGGCTTGGCAATGGAGCAAGTGGATGCCATTTTTTCCGCTACCAACAAATGCGGCGCTGCAAAAAGCATAGAGACTTGGGGTGACGCCGGTGTTGCCGCTTGGGGCGCTAAAACCATCCAATTGTACGGTCGGAATTCCGTCTCCGGTACTTACGGTTATTTCAAAGAGCATGCCCTGTGTAAAGGCGATTTCAAAAGCAATGTGAACGAGCAGCCCGGTTCCGCATCGGTGGTGCAATCGGTGACCGAATCAATTAATGGCATCGGTTATTCCGGCATGGGTTATTCCACTTCCGGGGTAAAAATGGTGCCGCTGGCGAAAAAAGGTACGACCAATTATGTCGAAGCCAATCCGGAAAATGCGTTAAATGGTAGCTATCCGTTAACGCGCTATCTGTATATTTACGTTAACAAGAAACCGAACGAACCGTTGGCGCCGCTGGAACAGGAATTTATCAAATTGGTTCTGTCCAAAACCGGTCAGCAATCGGTTATTAAGGACGGCTACATCCCTTTGCCGGTTAATGTTGTTGAAAAAGCTTTAGCGTTACTCAAATAAAGTTTGCGAAATCATTAGGTTATTAATAGGCGCAAGCGCTTTATTAATAAACAAGATACTCATCAGGAACCCGTGACAAGGATGTCCGATCTGATAAGCATCCCCAGTACTCTGCAAATTAGATCGTTCGGCTGAAATTTGACAAACAGATTTCGGCCTTTTTTCTGTCGTAAAATTACGCTGTTAAATAGTGATTACTAATGGCTAATATCAATAAGTATTGGCGTATTAATGTTTTCACATAACGTAGAACATTGATAATGATTTTCACATTAGCGTCATAGTTTAGCTTTATTATTCTAAAGATGCCCGAACAACTGGAAAAAACTGTGGATACCCCGCTTAAGCATTTGGTTAACCCCGCTTATGAAAAATGGCGCTTGTTAAAAGACAGGCTGGCGCGTTACGGCGTTGTCCTGGGTGGATTAGGTGTTATCGTCGCTATCGTATTAATTTTCTTTTATTTATTATATGTGGTGTTGCCGTTGTTTGGTTCAGCAAGCGCCCGGGAAATCGCCCAGTACGCAACCCCTCAGCAACAATCCGGCAAGTCGTTATTGTTAGATGCGGAAGAACAGAATGAAGTTGCAGCCCGTTTTATCGATAATGGTCAGATTGTGTTTTTTGAAGTCGCAAGCGGCAAGGTTGTATCGACCGAAACTGTAAAAATTCCGCCGGAAAGCCGCATTACCAGTATTGCTAAGGGTTCGACGGTCAGTCAGGGCGTTGTTGCTTACGGGTTGAGCGATGGCAAAATGTTCATTGCCAAGACTCAGTACAAAATTAACTACGATAATAATGGTCGGCACATTTTACCAACAACGGTTTACCCGGTGAGCGAACAACCGATCATTGTGGATGAAGCTATGACGGCGTTGGAAGCAATAGCGGTCAATTTATCAGGCGACACTGTAACGATAGCGGCAAAAACAGCACAAGCAGTCCAGTTGGTTAATATTAATCAGGAAAAATCCTTATTCTCCGATGAGGTTAAAACCAACCGGACGGTTGCGACAATTGATTTGCCTGCAGATAAGGTCGAAAAATTATTGCTGGACAAGCAAGGCGGGCATCTCTACGTCCTGGATAAAACCGGCATGGTTTACGCATATAACATTAACGATAAGGCGAGTCCTAAGCTTAAATTTCAACAAAAAATTATATCGGCAGATGCCAAAGTCAGCAGCCTAGTTTTTCTTAATGGAGACATTTCGCTTTTGGCGGGTGATTCTACAGGGCAGATTACCCAGTGGACGCAGGTTAAAGATGCGCTCAATAACCCTGTTTTAAAAAACATCCGTAATTTCAAATTAGCGGATAAACCCATTGTTGCGATTGATCCTGAACAGCGCCGTAAAGGCTTTATTGCTATGGATGATGATGGCGCTGTAGGTATTTTTAATACAACGGCGGAGCGCGAATTAATCACATTAAAAATCGGAGAATCAAGGCCGGTCAATGCAATTGTTTCGCCGCGGGCAAACCGGCTTTTAGTTGAGTCGGCGGACGGCAAAATGCACCACTGGAATGTCGACAATGAACATCCCGAAGTTTCCATTAAATCCCTGTGGCGGCAAGTTTGGTATGAAAGCTATTCAAAACCGGCTTATATTTGGCAGTCGTCATCGGCCAGCAATGATTTCGAGCCGAAATACAGTCTGGTGCCATTGGTTTTCGGCACGTTGAAAGCAGCGTTTTACGCCATGTTGTTTGCGTTACCGCTGGCTATTCTGGGTGCAATATACACGGCTTATTTTATGGATCCTAAAATGCGCCAGATCGTTAAACCGACCATTGAATTAATGGGGGCTTTACCGACGGTAATTATCGGATTTTTAGCCGGTTTATGGTTGGCTCCGTTTATTGAAAAGCATTTGGCAGGCTTGTTTTTAACATTAATCGCATTGCCAGTTTCAGTGTTGATTTGCTCCTACTGCTGGCAGCTTGTACCGCAACATCTGCGCCAAAAAGCCGGTGAAGGCTGGGAAGGCTCATTATTAATTCCAGCCATTATCATCGTTACGTGGCTGTCCTTTACTCTCAGCGTACCGTTGGAAGCCTGGTTGTTTAACGGTTCTTTGCGGGATTGGTTTAATAACCGCTTAGGTATCGGTTACGACCAACGCAATGCGCTCGTGGTTGGCATTGCCATGGGTTTTGCGGTCATACCGACCATTTTCTCAATTGCGGAAGATGCTATTTTCAGTGTGCCTAAGCATTTAACTACCGGCTCGTTGGCTTTGGGGGCAACACCCTGGCAAACCATGACGCGCGTGGTGCTGTTAACCGCCAGTCCCGGTATTTTTTCCGCCGTTATGATCGGCTTGGGAAGAGCAATCGGCGAAACCATGATCGTATTAATGGCTACCGGAAATACGCCGGTGATGGATTTCAGCGTTTTCCAGGGTTTAAGGACACTGGCGGCGAATGTTGCTGTGGAAATGCCTGAATCGGAGATCGACAGCACTCATTACCGCGTCCTGTTTCTGGCCGCGCTGGTGTTGTTTTTGGCGACATTTATCTTCAATACGCTGGCGGAAGTCATTCGCCAACGCTTACGGGAAAAGTACAGTTCGTTATGATAAGCAGCAAAACAAATACGTGGCTTCAATCCGGCGCGCCGTGGATCTGGTTTACTGCCGCTGCCGTTAGCGCCAGCTTGATTATGATTATCGGCGTATTGTTATTAATTACTGTGCGCGGCATCGGCCATTTCTGGCCGGCTGATGTATCCAGCTTTAATTATCAGGAAACGAACGGCCAGCTTAAAACGCTGTACGGTGAAATCATTGACACGAGTGAAACGCCCGCTGCCGCCGCCAGAATTTCCGGTTACAACATGGCCGACAATGAAGAAGTACTGGTGCAATACCAAATAAAAACCGGCAACCGCGATGTGACCGGCAGCGATTTCCGCTGGATTCAAGAACGCAATATTAAACAGCAGGATACGCCGCCCGAACTAAGCGTGATTGAACGTCGGGAATGGGGTAATTTCTATGGAACTCTTCTGGCTGTTAAAGATAAGAGCGGCGTGATTGCCCAGGGTGATGCAGCTTGGCAAGCGGCGCAAGATAAAATCACGGAAACGCTCGACATTCACGATGAAATCAGCCATCTGGAAAAAAAGGAAATCGGTGCGATTAATTACCGGTTGGAGCAACTCCGGTTAAAACGCCGCAAACTGGAAATAACCGGGCAATTAACAGAAAGCGCCAAGACTGAGATCGAAACGGAAAAAACCGGGTTGAATAAGCGTTATCAGGAACTTCAGACTGAATTATCCAAATTATATCAACAAAGCAGAAACGCCAGTTTATTGGTAAAAACCGACAGTGGCGCAGAAATTACGATTCCGTTGGCGAAAGTCGTCCGGCTTTATAAACCTAATGTCATGAATGTTTTCGGCAAAATCGGCCACTATTTCGTAAAGCTGGGCGAATTTTTAACCGAGGAGCCACGCGAAGCCAATACGGAAGGCGGCATTTTTCCGGCTATTTTCGGTACGGTATTAATGGTGTTGATTATGGCGGTAATCGTCACGCCATTTGGCGTGATTGCCGCCGTGTATTTGCGGGAATACGCTAAACAAGGGTTTATGACCCGCTTGATTCGTATTGCCGTTAATAATCTTGCCGGGGTACCGTCAGTGGTGTACGGCGTGTTCGGCTTGGGTTTTTTTGTGTATATTCTGGGCGGCAATATCGACCGCCTGTTTTACCCGGAATCTGCGCCTGCGCCAATGTACGGTACGCCCGGCATTCTGTGGGCGTCGATAACCCTGGCTTTGCTAACGCTACCGGTAGTTATTGTCGCCACAGAAGAAGGCTTGGCGCGGATTCCCAAATCCATCCGCGAAGGTAGTTTAGCGTTAGGCGCAACCAAATTCGAAACATTAAAGAATACCGTGCTGCCAATGGCCAGCCCAGCCATCATGACCGGATTAATCTTAGCGGTCGCCAGGGCGGCGGGCGAAGTGGCACCATTAATGCTGGTGGGTGTTGTCAAGCTCGCGCCGACTTTGCCGTTGGACGGTAATTTCCCGTTTCTGCACATGGAACGGAAATTTATGCATTTGGGCTTTCATATTTACGATGTCGGCTTTCAAAGCCCGAATGTAGAAGCGGCGCGGCCTTTGGTTTATGCCACCGCTTTGCTGCTGGTTTTGGTTATTATCGGACTGAATCTGGCGGCCATCATCATCAGAAATAACTTGCGGGAAAAATACCGCGCCTTGGAAGGATAAATCAAAGATGACCGAACAGTCACGTACGTACGCCATCGACATGCAGGCGATCTTGCGCAAGCAGGACGGTTACACGAACCCAATGGAAACGTGTATCCATATAGAACATCTGAATCTGTATTACGGGCAAAAACAGGCTTTGCACGATATTAATATGAAGATGGGTAAAAATCAGGTAACCGCGTACATCGGTCCAAGCGGTTGCGGTAAATCGACTTTGCTGCGCTGCATTAACCGGATGAACGATTTGGTGGACAGCGCCCGTATTGAAGGCAAAATATTGCTGGATAATGAAAACATCTACGATAAATCTATTAATGTGGCGGCGCTCAGGCGGCGTGTAGGCATGGTTTTCCAAAAACCTAATCCCTTTCCGAAAAGCATTTTCGAAAATGTTGCCTACGGCCTGCGCATACAGGGTATTAATGAAAAGCGTATTTTGGAAGAAACGGTAGAGAATGCCTTGCGCGGCGCGGCGCTTTGGGATGAAGTCAAAGACCGCTTGAATGATAATGCCTTAGGTTTATCGGGCGGGCAACAGCAACGCTTAGTTATTGCCCGTGCAATCGCCATTGAGCCGGAAGTGTTGCTGCTGGACGAGCCTGCTTCCGCGTTAGATCCTATTTCCACGTTGAAAATTGAAGAGCTGATTAATGAGCTGAAAGAAAAATACACCATTGTCATTGTTACTCACAACATGCAGCAGGCGGCGCGGGTTTCGGACGTCACCGCCTTTATGTATCTGGGCGAACTCATCGAAATCGGCAACACCAGCCAAATCTTTACCAATCCCAAGAAAAAACAGACCGAAGATTACATCACCGGTCGTTACGGGTAACCAGGAGACGCTATGAATAACACCAGTATCGGGCATCATATTTCCGAACAGTACAACAAAGAAATCGAAGACATCCGTAACCACGTGTTGACCATGGGCGGCATGGTCGAAGAACAACTGGATCTGGCAATTAACGCCATCACCACGCTGGATCAGGAACTGGCTGAACAGGTCATCAAGCAAGATAATCAGATAGACAGCCTGGAAAAAGCTCTGGATAAGGAATGTACCCAGATCATGGCGCTCAGACAACCGACCGCCTTCGATTTGCGTTTATTAATAACCGTACTCAGGGTGATTAATGAACTGGAGCGCGTCGGCGATCTGGCCGAACACATTGCCAGAATGGCATTGCAATTATCGGATGTGGAAGGCAATAAAAACGATCCTTATTACGAATTGAAACACATGGCGACTGTTGTAAAATCCATGTTGCACGATGCTTTGGACGTTTTTGCCCGTATGAATGTGGAAGATATCCCCGCCATTACCAAGCAGGATGATGAAGTGGACCGGGAATACAACAGCATCGTCCGGCAACAGATCACCTACATGATGGAAGATCCCCGAAACATCACCCGGACATTGAATATCCTGTGGGCGGTGCGCTCACTGGAACGCATCGGCGACCACGCCTGCAACATCTGCGAGCATCTGGTGTACATGATTAAAGGCGAGGATGTCAGGCACATCAGTCAGGAAGAATTCGAGCGCAAGATTTTGGGTGGATAAGATTAATAATTTGTCAGGGACCTATTACCGCGTAACCTATCAAATAACCCATTACTAATATTGTTAAACAAGCACATTAACTATGTGCTGCCATTACTGGCGCTTAAAAATACTGCGAAAAATGTTAAAAATTACCGAGACACTCGTTTTGGAAAAGCATAGTATATAAGATATTCCAATGATGCAGTTTTAACGTAATTAATTGTTTTTAGGGATAAACTAATAACAAGTGTGTGTTATTTTTTATTTCGAGGGTTTCGCAATGCATATGCTACTTGTCGACGATCATGTCCTGTTCAGAGAAGCGCTACTCCATGTGTTAAACCAGCTTGACGCTAGCGTATTAATACGCTAGCGTCCAATGCCGAAGAAGCAGCGCAATTGGTTTCAAGATTCAACAATTTGGATCTCATTTTACTGGATATCGATTTGCCCGGCGTTGATGGGCTAACGGCGCTGCCGGATTTGCGCGAGTTAGCGCCAACCGCGCCGATTGTGGTTTTATCCGGATCGGAAACTACCGCGCATGTCGCCAGAGCACTGGAAAACGGTGCGATAGGTTATATTCCCAAATCCTGTACCAGTCATGAAATGCTGGCGGCGCTAAAAATTATTTTAGAAGGCGAAATCTATGTGCCTGCCCGGTTAATGGGTAAACTGAATGCGCCGATTTTATCGGGAAAAACCGTTAATACGGGCAAACTCAATCCGGCTTTATTAACTTCCCGTCAAGTGGAAGTGTTGGAACTGATGACCAAAGGATTGCCTAATAAATCCATTGCCAGAACTCTGAACGTAGCTGAAGGCACGGTTAAGCTGCATGTCGCCACAATTTTGCGCTCATTGGGTGCGCGTAACCGAACCGATGCGGTCATGCAAGCGTCACGGCTTGGGGTACTGCCAGAAAACAGGGCGCAGGGTTAAGGCAATATAGCCCTTCAGTTGATTTTTAAGCGGGTTTTATTGACTAAAAACTGTAAGGTGCTGCGTAGCTTGGCGGGTTGAACCGGCTTGTGTAGCAGCGGAAAACCGCTAGATTCGGCTTCTTGCAGGCGTTCTGGCCCTGTGTCACCAGTAACGATGAGAACACCCACCGGATAACCCAATTCAGCTTGCAATACGCGGGCGATGTCAATACCAGAAAGCGATTCTGGCAACCGGTAGTCGACGATAATCAAATCAATAGTTGACTGATCCACTTTCAAATGAGCCACCGCTTCCGTCGAAGAAGCTACCGCGATAACCTCACAACCCCATTGGGTTAATAAGCCCTTCATCCTTAAAAGAGCATCTTAAGGTTGCAAAAAATTGTTAACTGTTTGAAATTAAGCGGCAAGGAGGCGCATATGGCAGAACAGATCATTCACCCTTTGGGTGAACCCGAACCGAAGGCATTAATTCCGTATGCTGAACCTGTCAGGGTAGAAACATTTGGCGGCAGGATCCATGTGGAATGGGATCCACAAGCATCGGTGACGGCGATGGGGCAATTGCCCTTTTTCATAGAATTTTTGCACATCAGCGGATTGTTTGGAGATTGGGTGTCACGATGCCCTTTACGCTGGGTTAGCCCCAACGCCCCGAGAAAACGCAATGTGCTGGGGACGCTATTGCTTTCAGTGTTGTCAGGGCACAAACGCTATGCCCATATCAATGGCTTGTCAATCATCACCCAAAATTGACCCGCTAAACGTCATTGAAAACTGACCCGCTTAAGCTTAATTTTTAGTTTTTTTCGATAATCTTGTTCCGTTGTTTTAACCGATAGGAATCATCGCCTGTTTCC
>VGVA01000094.1 GCA_016874115.1 Gammaproteobacteria bacterium | reverse complement strand
GTGTTCGGTGACGCCAAGATGACCACCGCACTACTCGACAGGATTACCCATCATTGCGACATCCTGGAAACCGGCAACGATTCCTATCGATTTAAGCAACGCAAAAAGGCGGTAGAAAACCTATAACCTTACAGTTTGGCTGGAAACTATTCGGCACTCTTTAGTGGAAACTTTTCAAAGCCGTTTGACAGCTGAATTTTTTAAAACAGAAAGGTTGCGGGATTTTTCAGGGCTATTATTTTGCAGAGCCGTTAACAGCGGCTAATTTTGCCGAAACCTATCTAAAACAGGAAACCAACAGCGAATTAACCGTCTGACAGCCGGTGGTTATGAATAGCTGGCTTTAGGACTGGGTTTTAAGCAGCCGTATAAGGCATAGCGCATAATCAGCAGCGTTGTGCACGTGGGATACTGAATAAAACGGTTTTCAAAATACAAGGTAATTAATACCAGCGTCATAATCATCCAGGGATCGATTACGCCGGAGCTCGCCAAACGCTGCATTAATTGCAGGCTTTGCCGGTCGATTTTGTGCCGCTGACCGATGAAAAATAAAGTGGTGAAGGCAACCAATAAGGCGAAATAAACTGGAAAGAAAAAGAAAATCGGCGAATCTTTCACAAAAAACGGCTTCCAGTAAGAAAACCAGACGAACAGGGCGCTACTGGCGAACAAATCGTAAGCGTAAGCTTCCGGAATCCGGTGTAAAAAACTGGCGATAATTGTTAAAACAGTGACCGTTAAACCGCCGTAAAGAGCGAGTTCGGAACTGAGCAGCGCTTCAACTGGGCTGCCGGTTTGAACGACGAAAGCGAATATCAGGCAAAAAATAACAAACAGCGGCATGATGAAAATAGTATCGGCAAATTCCGGGCTAAGATGAAATGTGTTCTATACAAATTAACACGAATACCCTTCAAGTAAAGCGCTAATTAATCCATTAATGCTGTCGTTGCACCGGAATGATTCCTGCTACATTCCGGCCGGTTAACAATCTAGCGTGACAATCCGGTTAATCTGTAAAACTCTCAACTTGATCTGACAGACACCTCAAGCAGCGCGTGTCAGATGATTTGCGCTGTCCGATGTTTCAGCAACAGGGATGGTTTTCTTTGCTACCAAATGCTTTGCCTCGCGGAAGGTTTGCATGGGTGTTTTGCCGTAGCAATACTTTCCGCTGTGCGGCCGCGTTTCATTATACTTGGCTATCCAGTGGTCCACGTCAACCTGTAATTCTTCGAGCGAGGCGTAGATTTTCTTACCAAAGGCAATATCATAGAATTCCTGTTTCATCGTGCGGTGGAAGCGCTCGCAAATACCGTTGGTTTGCGGATGGTTGGCCTTGGTTTTTGAGTGGTCGATGTCTTCCATCGCCAGATAGAGCTGGTAGCTGTGGTTTTCAACTTTTCCACAATACTCTGTCCCTCGGTCTGTGAGGACACGCAACAGATCAAGACTGTGTTCGTTAAAGAATGGAATAACGCGGTCATTCAGCATATCCGCAGTCGTGATAGCCGTTTTCTCAAGGTAGAGCTTGGCCAGTGCCACGCGGCTATAGGTATCAATGAAGGTCTGCTGATGCGTCCGACGCCCTTCATCGTGCCGACAAAATAGGTGTCCTGCGCCCCGAGATAGCCAGGGTGATGGGTTTCAGTCTCCCCGTGGGCCTCTTTTTGAGACTTCATCTTTTCCAGCGCGGCAATTTGCTCTTCGGTCAGCAAAATGCCCTCCTGTGCGGAGCGTGCCTCCAGGGCTTTCAGTCGCTTCTTCAGGGTTTCTAGGTCATTACGCAGCCAGATGGAACGTACACCGCCACTGGAGACAATAATTCCCTGTAGCAACAACTCCTGACTGGCACGAAGCTGACCCAACGCCGGGTTCTTTATCGCCAGCGCAATCACGGCGCGTTCTACATGTTCGGGTACGCGGTTCTTGATGATCGGCTTGCGCTTGCTGATCTCTCGTAGCGCTTCCTCACCGCCATTCTCATATAGCTTCTTGAAGCGGTAAAAGCTGTCCCGGCTGTAACCCATCGTCTTGCAGGCTTGCGACACGCTCCCAAGCTGCTTGGCCAACTCCAATACGCCCAGTTTGGGCTTGATGATCTTCTGTTCTATGTTTGTCATTTCTCAATCTCCATTTTGTTATGATTTATACACAAAATGTCAGATCAAGTCTCGTGCTTTACAGTTAATCGGTAATCGGCTTTTTGCCCGGCGAATGCATTGCGCCATCTGTATAAGAAAGCATAAAGCTTGTTTATGCTACTATGTCGCGCCGATTCATACAGTATTCATCTAATCTGGTGTAGCCTAAAATTAAACGACTATGTTCAAACACATGCGCTCAAAATACATACCGCTCATTTCTACGTCGCTGTATTATTTTATTTTTTACGTGGTCAGCGCGTTAAAGTTTGATGTGGAAATTAAATTAAAGGCGATTCCTTTAGATTTTTTATTACAATTAATAGTCGCTTATATTCTTTTCGCCTTATCGAAAAAAACATCTATCTTTCTGATAATACAGGCTTTATTAATGGGCTTGCTGTATATCGGCAACGCCATCAAAATTGCTTTTTTCGGCGGTCCGATCATGCCGGACGACGCCTACGCATTGCGTTCTTTATTATTAATCCTTGAAGGTTGGCGGTTTTTTGCTGCGGCGATACCCTTGGCGGCTATTGCCGGTCTGGTGCTGTTTAATTTCAGTATGTGCCATTGGAGCGCTTATCTTGCCACTTCATTGTTGTTGTTGTCGGGCATGACCATCGTCTATCAGCCGCAAATGATTGTCGAGCCGATTGATAGGTTTACCGGCAACTCCGTGTGGGATCAGCGTTCCAACTACATTTGGCACGGCGCGACCATGTACAGTCTGCAAGAGGGCTCGCGTTATTTTGCGTTGGCGGACGTTGCGCCCGACACCGATCTTGCCCATGAGTCCGCCAAAAATTTATTAATGGCCCGGCAAACGCCCGCACCGGAGAACGCAGCTAAAGCGTTTGTCCCGCGCAATATCCATTTGGTCTTGCTGGAATCGTTTTGGGATCCCTATCGCTTGAAGAAAGCAGGGTATAACCAGAATCCCTTGTCTCCAGAGTTCCGCAAACTTTGGAAAAGCACCGATTATACCTTGGCCATGCCGCCGGTTTTCGGCGGCTATACGGCTAATTCGGAGTTTGAAGTTTTATGCGGCTTTCCTGTCACTAAAGACAATGTCAAATTCGAGCGGCAGTTGAAAAACTCGGTACCTTGTTTACCCCATATTCTGGCAGACAAAGGTTACCGCACTATCGCTTCGCATCCCAATGTGCCGGTATTTTGGAACCGGGTTAATGCCTACCGGAACATCGGTTTTCAAACCTACTGGTCGATTGCCGATTTCGTCCAGGACGACATGAACCGGGAGTTCATGGCGGATGCTACCTTGTATCGTCAGGTAATGGAAAAAATAGAGCCGAATTTGGCGAAGCAGGAACCCATTCTGGATTATATCGTTACTTATTTCGGGCACTGGAATTATCCATTGGGACCGAAGCGGCCCAACAAAGTCACGGCCAAATCCAAAGTTGAAGAAGTCACGACGTACGCCAATACGGTTTATTACAAATCGCGGGAATTAATGGCGTTCATCGAGCAGGTACGGAAACGCGATCCCGACAGCATTATCGCTGTGTTCGGCGATCACCTGCCGTTTTTAGGCGAAAACTTTGCAGGTTATGTCGATTCCGGCGTACTGGCGTCCAGCCGGAGTAGTTTTACGCCGGAAATGTTCAAATTTTATGTCAGTACGCCCATGATTGTTATCGATGGTAAAAACGGGCCGCTCAAATTAGGCAGTATGCCGCTTTATCAGTTACCTAAATTGCTTCTTAAGTTATTAAATAATACGGAGCCGTCCATATTGAATTACACCGAGCCGCTGCCTGACATGCGGACGCGGCCGTTGCCGGGATTGCATTTTAACGTACTGAAAGGCGGCAAAATCGATGTGTGCAAAGAACCTCCGTACTCGGAATCTTGTCAAAAATCTGCGCGCTGGTTGAACGATGTAAATACCGTAAGCAACGATTTATTTATCGGCCAGCAATTTACCCGGTTTAAACACCCGTCGGATGCAGACGCGGACACACAATTGCCGGAGTACCTGCCAAGTGACGATAAACCGGGCGAGGTTAAATAAAGTGAAGATAAACCGGGCGAATCCAAGTAACTGGAATAAGGGTGAGAATTAATTAAGGTATTAATGAAAGCAGGAGCACACAATGTATAAATGGGTTAGCAATTTATTAATCGGTTTGTCTGTTGCGGCAGCAAACATAGCCAGCGCCGATCCTTATACGTTACCGCTACAACTGAATTACGGCATGATTAAAAAAGCCGTGGTTAGCCAATTGTTTAAAGGCGAGGGCGGCAGTGCGGAAGTATGGCATGACAAACATAATTGTAGTTTTCTTAAGTTGTTTAATCCGCAAATTTCCGGCATTAACGGTCAGATCAGATTAATTAATGATGTCCAGGCGCAATTCGGTACCGGATTCGGCGGCCAGTGCATTCCGGTTTTAGCGTGGGAAGGCGCATTGGAAACCTTTCAACAGCCGACCGTGAGCGCTGATCGTAACGTGTTAAGCCTGCCCGTAACGAAAGCCAATGCTTACGATAGGCAAGGACGTCAATTAACAATCGATAAGCTACAGGATTTATTAAGAAAAGTTGCGGAACCGAAGCTGGCGTCAGTCAAACTGGATCTGAACGAATCCAGAGACGATATGGCGCGTACCCTGATGAATTATTTGCCGCCTGAAAACGAGGCGGAGGTAAAGCAGATTCTTTCAACACTGCGGTTTGATAACGCCGAAGCCAATGATAATGGGGTTAAGGTGGCGGTATCGTTCGATGCGCCAATCAAAAAATCCGCGCCGAAACCGGAAGCGCCATTAACGGCGGCGGAACAGCAGCAATGGCAATCCTTGTGGAAAGAATGGGACGGATTTTTTACCAACACCATTAATCAGGCCGCCAGCGAGGCACAATCGCCGGAGTTGCGTACTACCTTGACTGCCATCCTGGCGGAATCCCGCAGTGCTTTTGACGCTGGATTAAAATCGCAACCAACGAAAGGCGGCGATCCTGTCCGTTTATTTTTTACCGAAACTTGGGAAAAGCTGACGCCGCATTTGCATACCTTGGCCAAAGAACTGCCGGAAGCGGAAAGTTTGCGTTATTTAACCTTTATTGCCGCTACTGACGTGATTTACCAATTAGAAACGATCGGCGCACCGTTCGGACTGGAAATTACCTCAGACGGATTACGGCGTCTGGCGCGATTAATCATAAAGAACAATCAGCACACCGATAATCGGATGTAAAGATTACCTGACGAATGGTCAGGCATGGAGGAGCGAATGATGAAAAGTACACACTATATTTTTTTGATGGTATTAATGGCATCGTTTTCTACACAGGCCGATGTTTTTAAATGTAAATTAACAACCGGAAAAATTGTTTATCAATCGTCGCCATGCGCCAAAACTTCGAAAGAACTAGGTGTTGTTAAAGTTAAAAAACTATCGCTGGAAGAGGAAGAAGCGGCCAAAACACGATTAAAAGCCTGGCAGGAGCAACAGGCGGCGGAAGAAGCGGCTAAAGCAGAGGCGGATAAGGCGCGGCGAGCAGAGTTAATGCAGCAAGAAAGCCTTGAGCTGCAACGGCGAAGCGTACAGGCGCAGGAACAAGCGGCGGTAAACGCGCAGCAAAATCAAAATGTTGGCGGAGGCTTTGCCGGTCCGCGCTATGGCTATGGTTACGGCGGCCGTTATTGGCATCCGCACGACTATCCGCCTAATCCGGCTTACCCTTACCCGCCCTACGATCCTTATTATGGCAGCCAATACTATCAATATCCATCGGCTCCGCCACGGCGTCCCGGAGAATACAAAGGATCGCCGACGCATAATACGCTACCGTCGCCCATCAAGCTACCGCCAGCGCCAAGAAAGCCGGGTTATCCGATACCGATAGACCAACATTAATAAAATATCCGGTACACTATTTACCTTTTAACAAGGCAATAGTGGATCGATGAAAGCGGGCAGAACAACGGTTGGTAACGAGCAAAAACCAGGATTTTTAACCAAAGAACGTATCATCGCCCAACCCGGATTCAACCGCTGGCTGGCGCCGCCCGCGGCACTGGCGATACACCTTTGTATTGGAATGGCCTACGGATTTTCGGTGTTCTGGCTGCCCTTATCGAAAGCGGTAGGCGTCAAAGCGCCCGTGCAATGCGAACCCGGTATCGGCTTTATTCAGGAATTAACGGTAACCCATTGCGATTGGAAAATTTCCACACTGGGTTGGATGTATACGCTGTTTTTTGTTTTTTTAGGTTGCTCAGCGGCAGTGTGGGGCAGTTGGCTGGAACATGCCGGGCCGCGCAAAGCCGGTGTGGTCAGCGCTTGCTGCTGGTGTGGCGGGATGTTATTTTCGGCATTGGGTATCCATTACCATCAATTCTGGATGATGTTGCTGGGTTCTGGAGTTATCGGCGGGATCGGCCTGGGTTTGGGTTATATATCGCCGGTTTCGACATTAATTAAATGGTTTCCCGACCGCCGCGGCATGGCGACCGGCATGGCAATCATGGGTTTTGGCGGCGGCGCGATGATCGGTTCTCCGCTGGCGGCTGAATTAATCAAGTTTTTTGCGACCGACACGGATGTCGGCGTCATGCTGACACTCATCGTGATGGCGTCCGTTTATTTCGTCTTCATGATGGCGGGAGCGTTGGGATACCGGGTGCCGGCAACAGGCTGGTTGCCCAGGAATTGGCGTCCGCCCGACAGTACGAAAGTTGGCAGCATGATTACCAAGAATCATGTTAATGTGAAAAATGTATTTAAAATCAAACAGTTTTGGCTGCTTTGGGGCGTTTTATGCATGAATGTCAGCGCCGGTATCGGTATCATTGGCATGTCGTCGCCCATGTTGCAGGAAGTGTTCGGCGGCCGGTTGATCGGTATTAATAAACTTTATGGCGAATTGGACAAGCCACAACTAGCGGCAATCGCCGCAGTCGCTGCGGGATTTACCGCGTTGCTCAGCTTATTTAATATCGGCGGACGGTTTTTTTGGGCGAGCCTGTCCGATGTTTTGGGTCGTAAATTAACCTATATGGTGTTCTTTGTGTTGGGTTGCGCGCTGTACGTCAGCATTCCGGAAAGCGCCGGGCAGGGGAATATTCTGCTCTTTGTCGGCGCATTCTGCCTTATTTTAAGCATGTACGGCGGTGGTTTTTCCACCGTGCCCGCTTATCTGGCCGATTTGTTCGGTACCCAAATGGTCGGCGCAATTCATGGTAGATTGTTAACAGCCTGGGCTACGGCAGGTATTCTTGGCCCGGTCATTGTTAATTACATGCGCGAATACCAGTTGAGTTTAGGCATTCCGCAGCAACAGGTGTATAACCAAACCATGTTGATATTGGCAGGGATGCTGCTGATCGGTTTGCTGTGTAATCTATTAATCCGTCCGGTCGCCAAAAAATGGTATATGACCGAAGCGGAACTGGCGGAAGAACGACAGCTGTCTCACGAAAAAATTGCCGATATCGATTCCATTAATTCGGTTACGCATACAAAGCCGTCGCATCCGTTAATCGTGTTGTGCGCTTGGTTGGCTGTATTAATACCTTTGGGCTGGGGAATTTACAAGACCTTGCTCAGTGTGAAATCGTTTATTTCGTAGCCGATTAGAGAATACGTCACAAGTTATTGAAAGTTATTGAAAAATAGTCGACGCCAGATTTTTGCTTTTTTGCAGGCTTTTAACCGCCGACTTATCGTTGGCGGAAAAACGTGTATTGGTAACATTCGCGCCGGTAAAATCGGCATCGGTCAAGTTGCAGTTCGATAAATCCGCGCCGGTTAAATCGGCGTTGTTAAAGTTTGCGCTGGACATGTCGGAACCGGCCAGTACTGTGTTATGTAACAGGCTGTTGCTGAAGTCGGCATGGCGCAGCAAGGCTCGGTTCAAATCGGCGTCCGTCAGGTCTGCGCCGGATAAATTCGCATTATTCAAACTGACGCGCATTAATCCCATCGGCTGGTTTTTCATATCGACGCCCCAATTGGCGTTTTTCAGATTGGCCTGGCTGAGATTGGCGCGGTCGAGATTTGCAATAAAACGGCTGTTACTTAAATTGGCTTTGCTGAGATTAGCGCCCGCCATGTGTACGCCGAAAATGCTGGTATTTGCCAGATTTGCTTCAGATAAATCGATTTTAGTCATCACCGTTAAGTCTAGGTTAAGCCCGGATAGGTTACTTTTGCTGAGATTCGACCGGCGCAGATCGGAGCCCCATAAATCGGCATGGCTGAAGTCGAGACCGGACAAATCCAGATCGCGAAGATCTTTGCGTCGTAAATCTGCAACAGTTTTGCCTTTCGCATCGGCAAGTTGACGCTCTACAGCGGCGCGATCCAGCTCTGCGGCATTGACGGTAAAGCTGAAAATTAATGGAATACTGATAAGAAAAATTAATCGTTTCATTATGTTAGCCAATTATTAAGCAATATGTTGGGATTTGTCATGTTATCTGTTCGGTTGGCGTTATATAATCCAATATTAACCACAGGGCACCTCGATTTACTTTGAAAATCAGCCGTTGCTTTGACCAACGACATATAGGAATCTTGATCCCCATGCATCAGGGCAAAAAATTGCCCACTTTTCAGTGGTTTTTATCCTGAAATGCCCTTTTTGGTGCATTTCAGGCGCAGCTTGGTCGTTAAAAGGCCAAAATTCCGCAGGTTTTCAGGCTGCAAAGTCGTCGCAGGTTATAGGTTGCT
>VGVA01000093.1 GCA_016874115.1 Gammaproteobacteria bacterium | reverse complement strand
AGCAACCTATAACCTGCGACGACTTTGCAGCCTGAAAACCTGCGGAATTTTGGCCTTTTAACGACCAAGCTGCGCCTGAAATGCACCAAAAAGGGCATTTCAGGATAAAAACCACTGAAAAGTGGGCAATTTTTTGCCCTGATGCATGGGGATCAAGATTCCTATATGTCGTTGGTCAAAGCAACGGCTGATTTTCAAAGTAAATCGAGGTGCCCAGTAGGTATTAATCGATTAATGCTTACACCGGTTAGTTCAGCATTAATGCGCCGGATTGTGGAACAATAATCCACTTAAATTTACGGATTGCGGCTGGGTTCCTTGCTTAATATCAGTAGCAAGTGTTGCTTTGCCCATTAATTAATTTAAAGCAGATGCGCCCATAAGTCGTGTTCGTCCGCTTCCTCGATCTCGACTTCAACTAAGTCGCCCGGCTGTAAATGCGTTGCACCGTCGATAAACACCTGCCCGTCGATTTCCGGCGCATCGGAGGTAGTTCTACCAACCGCGCCTTCCTCGACGACTTCATCGATCAACACGGTTTCGACATTGCCGACCCGCTGCTGCAAACGCGCTGCGCTGATTTCGGCCTGCACAGCCATAAAGCGTTCCAGCCGTTCTTGTTTGACTGCCTCTAGCACCGCATTCGGTAGATCATTGGCGGCCGCGCCCTTAACCGGCGAATAGGCGAAACAGCCGACGCGATCCAGTTGCGCTTCCTCAAGAAAATCAAGCAACTCCTGAAACTCGTCTTCGGTTTCACCGGGAAAGCCGACGATAAAGGTGCTGCGGAGCGTGATGTCCGGGCAAATTTCCCGCCAAGCCCGAATACGCTGCAAATTGTTCTGGCTGGCGGCAGGACGTTTCATTAATTTTAGAATACGGCTGCTGGCATGCTGGAACGGGATGTCAAGATAAGGCAGAACTTTTCCTTCCGCCATTAATGGGATCACTTCGTCCACATGCGGATACGGATACACATAATGCAGCCGCACCCAGATACCCAAATCGCCCAGCGCCGCAGCCATATCGTAAAATCGAGTATTAATGGCGCGGCCTTGCCAATAGCGGGGCTGGTATTTAATATCCAAACCGTAGGCGCTGGTGTCTTGCGAGACGATTAATAACTCTTTGACGCCGGCATCGGCCAGACGTTGAGCTTCAATCAAAACATCGTCAACCGGCCTGCTCACCAGATCGCCGCGCATGGATGGGATGATGCAAAACGTACAGCGATGATTACAGCCTTCTGAAATCTTGAGATACGCGTAATGCTTGGGCGTTAATTTAATGCCTTGCGGTGGCAACAGGCTGGTGAACGGATTATGCGGCTGCGGTAGATGCTCATGAACGGATGCAACGACTTCATCAATGGCGTGTGCGCCGGTTATTTTCAATACCTGCGGATGGCGGGCGCGAATTTCATTCTCGCGCGCACCCAAACAACCGGTCACGATCACCCGGCCATTCTCCGCCAGTGCTTCGCCGATGCTGTCTAACGACTCTTCCACCGCCGCGTCGATAAAGCCGCAGGTATTAACAACCACCAAATCGGCATTTTTATAGGTGGGCGAGACAGCGTAACCGTCTGCCCTGAGTTTGGTCAGGATGCGTTCGCTATCGACCAGGGCTTTAGGGCAACCCAAACTGATGAAGCCGACTTGCGGTGTAGTCTTAGCCATTGATTGATATATCGAAAATGGAAGAACGTGCTGTCAGCCAGCAACGGGAGATTAATTAACGGCCCGCGGAAAAGGCAGTAACAAGATACTGTTACTGCCGGTTAATCATTAATCGCGCGATAAAAGGCCGGTATTTACTGCGGACAGAATTAATATTAGCCTTTTACCGCGTCGGCAATGGCATTAAAACCATCGACCTTCGCTTTACCGGTTTTCACCAAATCCAGCCCGATATCCAGTATCATCTGCCACAAACCCGGTGTTTGATACACCATACGGCACAGATAGGCCACTGCTGGAATAGCAATAACCGCACCGATCATGCCGTGAATGCCAACGACGCCCATTAATTTAACCAGAATAGCAACCGCATCCAGCGGCAACAGCAATAAAGCGCCGAAATACGTCAAGACGACGAATGTAAACACTGCAAAAACAACAAATTGCATCAGTTTTACTAAAAAGTAGTTTAATTTTTTCATACCGTTATTTGCTTTCCAGACAAAACACAAGCGAACCGCGGAATAGCAGCCGCCGTCCGCCCTGCTTAATATTAATGATTAATAAATACGTTAATTATAGCCTGAAAACGTTCAAACCGGCTCATCTTTTCTTAGGAAAAACCGGTACAAGATTGCGCCGGAGATAAAGCCGCCGATATGCGCCCACAAAGCCGAATCGGAAGCCGCACCCGGCACAAAGGTGGATGTGGTGATGGAATACAGCTGGTAAATCACCCATAGCCCCAAAAACATCACCGCTGGCACTTGCAGCACGACCGGAAAAAAGAACACAATCACGCGCTCGTATGGATACAGAAAATAATAAGCCGCCAGCACACCGGCAATCGCACCGGACGCGCCGACCACCGGAATCGTCAATGTCGGTGCGCTGTACCACTGGACAGTCGTCGCCAGAACGCCGCAAATAAGAAAAAACGCCAAAAACCGCCCTCTGCCCATCCGGTCTTCCACATTGTCGGCAAAAATCCACATAAACCACATATTTAATATGATGTGGATCCAATTGCCATGCAGAAACAGGCTGGTCAGGAAGGACAGATAACCGTCAAACGGCATACCGTAAGCCAAACCCCATTGCGGATTGGCGTAACGGTTTGGCACCATGCCGTACAAATAAAGCAGCTTATAGCTTAATTCGTACGGCATGAATTGCATTACTAAAAATATCAAGATACATATTGCCATTATCGACCACGTTACGTATGGCGTAGTACTGCAAGGTGCTGTATCTCGTATCGGAATCATCGGTTTACTCCATAAAATTAATTAGCTTCATCATGAAATTCAATTGCAAACTGACAACAATTATAGATATTAATTAGATTAATTAACGATTACTTCTTGAAAAAAATATTAATAATCAAAAACAAAACAATACTGATAACCAGCATGGACATCAGCGGAATAAACACCGTGCTTTTTTCATTTTGAATGCGAATATCTCCCGGCAACTTTCCGAACTAGGTAACCAGCCACGGCGCATACGTGAGCGCCAGTCCGATTAGCACCAGCACAACGCCGATCACGACCATTATTTTTCCGCTCAACACAAGCTTTCTCAGTTTATATCATTAACTGTCATAATAAGGGCGGTTATTAATAAGTAAAGGAATGCCGCTTAATTTCTTTGCGGACGGCGAACGGTACGGAAAAAATTCTGTTCCTCAGCCATAAAACAAGTTTTCCGTACGCCACGCAAGCTGTGCAGAAAAATTTAACCTTTTATTAATACAACAAGAAAAATAACCCTTTATTAATGCACCGTTTATAGCTGAATGATACGTATCACCGAACTGAAACTTCCGCTCGACCATGACGAAACGGCCTTACGGAACGCTATTACAGCGAGCTTAACTATCGGCAATGACGAATTAATAGCCTTCCACATCTTCCGTCGCGCTTACGACGCACGCCGGAAAAACCGCATTTCCCTCATCTATACCCTTGATGTTGAAATTAAAAACGAAAAAGCTGTATTAACTAGGCTGCAAAACGATATAAAAATTTCATTAACCCCTGACAGCACCTACCGTTTTGTCGCAAAAGCGCCTAAAACACTTACTCAACGCCCGATTATCATCGGTTTTGGCCCGTGTGGCTTGTTTGCCGGATTAATTCTGGCGCAAATGGGCTTTAAACCGATCATTCTGGAGCGCGGCAAGGAAGTGCGTGAACGCACCAAGGATACCTTCGGCTTCTGGCGGCAAAGGCGGTTCAATCCGGAATCCAACGTGCAATTCGGCGAAGGCGGCGCGGGCACCTTTTCCGACGGCAAGCTCTATACCCGCATTAAAGATCCCAACCATTACGGACGTAAGGTACTGACCGAATTCGTCAAGGCAGGCGCGCCGCCGGAAATCCTGTACGTGAGCAAGCCGCATATTGGCACTTATCGTTTGGTGTCGATGATAGAAAATATGCGCAAGGAAATCGAAACACTGGGCGGAGAAATCCGCTTTGAAAGCCAGGTAGATAAGATTAATATCGCAAACGGACAAGTGTACGGCGTTACCTTAAGCAACGGCGAAACCCTTATAAGTCAGCATGTTATCGTTGCTGTCGGCCACAGCGCCCGCGACACGTTTCGAATGCTTTATGACAGCGGGGTTTATATTGAAGCCAAATCGTTTTCCATCGGCTTTCGTATCGAACACCCGCAATCATTAATCGATACGTGCATGTTCGGCGCTAACGCAGGCAATCCGATTCTTGGCGCAGCGGATTACAAACTGGTGCACCATTGCCTTAATGGGCGCTCGGTATACAGCTTTTGCATGTGTCCCGGCGGCACGGTGGTGGCGGCAACCTCGGAAGCCGGTCATGTCGTCACCAACGGCATGAGCCAGTATTCCCGCAACGAACGTAACGCCAACAGCGGTATTGTGGTTGAAATTACACCAGAGGATTTCCCCGGACATCCGCTGGCTGGCATTGATCTGCAAAGAAAACTGGAAGCCCATGCTTATAGTCTGGCCGGCAGCACGTATGCCGCACCGGGGCAATTGGTCGGCGATTTTTTGGCAAACCGGCCATCTAGTGTATTCGGCACGGTAACGCCTTCCTATCAACCGGAAGTGCATCTCTGCAATCTCGATTCCGCCCTGCCCGATTATGCGATTGTCGCCATCCGCGAAGGCATTACCGCATTCGACCGCAAAATCCCCGGCTTTGCCATGCCGGATGCGGTACTAACCGGCGTGGAAACCCGCACGTCCTCGCCCATTCGCATCAAACGTAACGAGGAATATCAAAGCATTAATACCCAAGGTTTGTATCCGGCAGGTGAAGGCGCGGGTTATGCGGGCGGCATTCTCTCCGCAGCTGTGGACGGCATTAAAGCGGCCGAGGCGCTGGCTATCGATATGCTAAAACAAGCACCATAGAATAATAAATACAGATAGAAAAGTGGCAAAGGCAGGTATTTACGACTAAAATGAATGGCTGTTTGAAGAATTTAGATACTTATTTTCCAGCCTGGAAACCACAACTTTTGCATTAATGACCGATTACAAACTAACCCACCTTAAGCAACTGGAAGCGGAAAGCATTCATATCATCCGCGAAGTCGCCGCCGAATTCGAAAAACCTGTGATGCTTTACTCTATCGGCAAAGATTCCGCCGTCATGCTGCATCTGGCGATGAAAGCGTTCCATCCCGGCGTACCGCCGTTTCCTCTGATGCATATCGACACCACCTGGAAGTTTAGGGAGATGATCGAATTTCGCGACAAGATGGCGAAATCATTGGGCTTAGAACTGCTGGTATACATTAATCAGGACGGGGTTGCCCAAGGTGTAGGGCCTTTTACTCACGGTAGTAAAAAACATACCGACATCATGAAAACCCAGGCGCTCAGGCAGGCGCTCAACAAATATCAGTTCGATGCTGCTTTCGGCGGCGCGCGCCGCGACGAGGAAAAATCCCGCGCCAAGGAACGCGTCTATTCCTTCCGCGACCAACACCATACATGGGATCCTAAAAACCAGCGCCCGGAGTTATGGAATATTTACAATGGCGAGATTAATAAGGGGGAAAGCATCCGCGTATTTCCTCTTTCCAACTGGACCGAACTGGACATTTGGCAATACATTCATCTTGAGAATATCCCCATTGTACCGCTTTATTACGCCAAGGAACGCCCGGTTGTAAACAAAGATGGCATGTTAATCATGGTCGATGACGACCGCATGCCCATCGGGCCGGACGATAAAATTGAGATGAAGACAGTGCGTTTCCGTACTTTAGGTTGTTATCCATTAACTGGCGCTGTCGAGTCAACCGCCACCACCTTGCCGGAAATTATCCAGGAAATGCTGTTGACCACGACATCGGAACGGCAAGGACGGCTAATCGACCATGACCAGGCGGGATCAATGGAGCAAAAGAAGCGGGAGGGATATTTCTAAATGAGGCTCAAGGCGAAAGGCCAAAGGCGAAAAACAGCGTTATGCGATTCGAAGACTTGGAAGTTTGGAAGCGTTCTTGCCGCTTATCCGTAGAGATATACAAGTCGTTGAAAGAATGCAAGGACTTTAGTTTTAAAGATCAAATCACGCGAAGCAGCCTATCTGTCCCCAGTAATATCGCAGAAGGTTTTGAACGGGATAGCGATAAAGATTCGGTTAAATTTTTTATATGCAAAAGGGTCGTGCGGTGAATTACGCACTCAAATGTACATAGGCATAGAAATTGGTGTTATTTCAAAAGAAATTGGCCTTAAGTGGAAAGACGAAGCCGAACAAATTTCAAAAATGCTTTCAGCCCTCATAAAATCACAAACAGTCTAACTTTTGGCCTTGCGCCTTGCGCCTTGTGCCTAAAAATTTTTAGGAAAAATTTTTCATGTCACATCAATCCGAATTAATCAGTACTGACATTAATGCTTACTTGGCGGAGCACGAACGCAAAGAACTGTTACGGTTTTTAACCTGCGGCAATGTGGACGACGGTAAAAGCACATTAATCGGCCGTTTGCTGCACGATTCCAAGATGATTTACGAAGATCAACTGGCCGCGGTGCAGGCTGACAGCGTGAAATCCGGCACGACCGGCGCGGGTAAAATCGACTTGGCCTTGCTGGTGGACGGCTTGCAGGCAGAACGGGAGCAAGGCATCACCATCGATGTCGCCTACCGTTATTTTTCCACTTCCACCCGCAAATTCATCATCGCGGATACCCCCGGCCACGAGCAGTACACGCGTAACATGGCGACCGGCGCGTCAACGTGCGATCTTGCCATCATATTAATCGACGCCCGTTACGGGGTGCAGACCCAAACCAAGCGGCACAGCTTTATCGCTTCGCTACTGGGCATTCAGCACATACTCGTGGCGGTTAATAAAATGGATCTGGTCGGTTACAGCGAAGCCGTGTTCAACAAAATTAAGGAAGATTATCTGGCTTTTGTCAGTACACTGGATTTGCACGACATCCGTTTTATCCCGATTTCGGCTCTGGACGGCGACAATGTCGTCAATCCGAGCAGTAATATGCCCTGGTACAGCGGCCAACCATTAATGGAAACCCTGAATACCGTCAAAATCGCCAATGACCGCAATTTTGAAGACGCCCGCTTTCCGGTGCAGTACGTCAACCGGCCCAACCTGGATTTTCGCGGCTTTTGCGGCACCGTGGCGGCCGGTATTTTCCGCAAAGGCGATGTTGTAACCGCGTTGCCGTCGAAAAAAAGTAGTAAAATTAAAGAAATAGTCACTTATGAAGGCAACATTGTCGAAGCCTTTCCGCCGATGGCTGTCACCTTCACTTTGGAGGATGAAATCGACATCAGCCGGGGCGACTTGATTGTCGGTCATCAAAAATCTGAACCGATAGTATCTGATAAATACCGTGCCACCATAGTCTGGATGACCGATAAGCCAATGACCCTGGGCAAGCAATACGCTATTAAATTGGTCTCGCGCAAGGTCTATGGTTCCATCTCGATGATCCATCACCGGATCGACGTCAATACATTGGAGCACCACGACGCCAACGAAATAAAACTCAACGAGATTGCTTCCTGCACCGTATCGACAACCGCGCCGGTTGTTTTCGACCCTTATAAAAACAGCAAGGGCACCGGCTCGTTCATCATCATCGACCGCCTGACCAACGGCACCGTCGGCGCGGGTATGATTACCGGCATCACCGGCGATGAAGAACTCAAACCCGTCAGCGCCGCCGAACGCGCCGCGCGTTTCAGCCAGACCGCCGCTGCGATTGCTTTAACCGGCGCAAAAGCTAACGAAATAGCCTATCGACTGGAACGCAAACTGTTCGACAACGGCCATGCTGCAACGGTGCTGGAAACCCCCAACCCAGACCTTATTAACGCCATCAAGCAAGCCGGTTTGCTCTGCCTTTGCGTTGCCTACTGTAACGAGAGCGATATCGCTTTCGATACCGATTCCAACAATCTTGACGACATCTATAACTTATTAAAAGATAAGAAGATTATTTTTTAAGAAGCAGACAATCCGCTTTCCTGCTCAGCGTCATTATTCTGCCTCAGCGATTCGGCGTGTTCTTAAGCCGAACGGGGGGCATGTTGCCCCGTTCGTGATGTTTTGAATGCGGTTTAACACGCCGCCTCATGAAAATGTGATTGACGGGGTATGATACCCCGTCAAGCGGAGTGGCTCTGTCGAAGGATGAACAATTCCTAGGTCGCAATACCGCGAAAGCGGTTATGTGACATAAAGTAACCAGAATGTCAGGTAACGCTTAGGCGTAACCTGACCTACGCAATATTAACTCCCCGTTAAAAATCCACAATTTGTTTTACCATTAATGCCTTACTGGCAATAACTCCCGGTATCGCACTTGGTTGCTTTTGTAGAACAGGTCCATTTATTGTAAGCAACACTACAACCCCGTGAGATACCGTTACCGAAACAGGTACCACAAGCGCTCGCCAGCATATTGGACCGGCTGGCAATCAAGGTATGCGCTTCGCCAAGCCCGGCCTGATACCGGCAAGGCAGTGTGGCATCGGCAGAAACCGCCTTGCCGCCTGCTACGGTGGCATTTGCTTTTGCCGCACAAGGATTAACCTAAAAAGATCAGTTTGCCTCTTATGCAGGTGCGGGAAGGCAATCTGGTGGATGTAATTGCCGACCTCGAAGATACTTTACTAGCGCCAAACTTAATATCCGGCACCAACGCTGTTGGGCATTGAACTGCTCCGCAG
>VGVA01000092.1 GCA_016874115.1 Gammaproteobacteria bacterium | reverse complement strand
TAGTTTTGATCATGGCGTACTTCACTTTGGCAGTTTCGCGAAGTACGCAGCCGCCTTTTTTAGGAAGGCCACTTCCTCTTCCAGTCGCGCATTCTCACGCTTAAGCCTTGCCAGTTCGGCTTGTTGGGGCTTTTGGTCTTCAAACGGCTGCCCGGTTTGTCGACGCTTCGCCTTCCAGGCATACAAGGTCGCCTCCGCCACCCCTAAATCTTGCGCCACCTTGGGGACACCATCCCGATCAGTGCGCTCTAACGCTTGCTCTTTAAAAGGCGACGTATACCTCTTGTAGGCAAACCGTGCCGTTATTTCTTCTTTTTTGGTATTCATTGTTGACCTCGGGTTTAGAGATTACTCTATTAGCCGAGTGTCCGAAAGAACAGGGCAAGATCACCATAATAGCAAAGCGGCAACGCTGCAAATTCAAGAACCTCGCCTGGGTTCCGGTAAAGCGATGCTGTTGACCGAAGAAGTTATGTCTTATTTTGCGATCACGCTGGAAAAATCGCTTTACGGTTATATCCCTAAAAATCAGTTTTTCGATTGGATGGCAAAATATCCGGACGTAAAATTTACCTTGCTGGGATTGTTCGACGAATAACGCCGGGCATCGGAAAACGGCTCGATTAATCTTGCCATAAACAGAACCCGCTGTTTTTATTAATCATTGTTAATGTTTTTCGATGCGCGGCCAGTTCCTGTTCCGTACAGGCAATAATCCGTAAAACAGGCCGGTTAACCGCAATTTTATCTGACGCCGTCACGCCGATAACCGTTTGATGCGTCTCTTCGGCTTCTTCCAGCAGCGAAGACTGTCCGCCGGTCATGGTTAAAAAAACGTCCGCCAGAATTTCCGCATCCAGTAGAGCGCCGTGCAGTTCGCGATGACTGTTGTCTATCGAATACCGTTTACAGAGCGCATCCAGGCTATTTCGTTGACCGGGATGTTTTTTACGGGCATAGGCCAATGTATCGAACACGCTACAAATAGCATCTATTCCATGACTGATACCGGCCAAAAGTGAAAGTTCGTAGTTGAGAAAACCGACATCAAAAGGAGCGTTATGGATAACCAGCTCCGCGTCTTTAATAAACGCGATAAAGTCGTTAGCGATATCCGCAAATCGCGGTTTATCCGCCAAAAACTCGTTGGTGATGCCGTGTACTTCGATAGCGCCTGAATCGATTAATCGATCTGGATTGAGATAAACATGAAAGCGATTGCCGGTCAAACGCCGGTTAATTAATTCAACACAACCGATTTCAATAACTCTATGTCCTTCCTGGGGATTTAACCCTGTCGTTTCCGTATCGAGAACGACCAGGCGATTCGAAAGGACAGGACTCAGCATGACGGCGATAGCTGCAATCGGCAATTAATGCTTAGGCAAACGGATTTTCTAAAATAATGGTTTCATCCCGCTCCGCGCCGGTCGATAATATCGTCACTTTAACGCCCGCCAGTTCCTCGATCCGCTTGATATAGGCTTTAGCGTTTTGCGGTAAGGCGTCGTAGTCGGTGATACCGGCGGTGACGCCGTCCCAACCCGGCAGCATTTCAATGATGGCTTCGCATTGTTGGTACCGGTCTGCGCCCAGCGGAGCTGTGTCCGTGTGATTGCCGTTCAATTTGTAACCCGTGCAGATGCCGATGGATGGCAGGCCGTCAAGCACGTCCAATTTGGTCAGGCAAATGCCGCTTAAGCTATTCAGTTTCGCCGATTTACGCATGGCGACAGCATCAAACCAGCCGGTACGGCGTTTGCGACCGGTTGTTGCGCCGAATTCATGACCTTTAGCGCCTAAATGTTCGCCATTGGCGTCGTGTAATTCGGACGGGAAAGGACCGTTACCGACGCGCGTTGAGTAAGCTTTGGTAATACCCAGAACATAATTCAGATCCAGAGGACCGACGCCGCTGCCGGTGGCGGCTCCGCCAGCGGTCGTGCTGGAGGACGTGACAAAAGGAAAAGTGCCGTGATCGATGTCCAATAGCGCGCCCTGCGCGCCTTCAAACAGCAGGTTATGTCCTTGTTCCTGATATTCGTACAATTTTTCGCTGACGTCGCATAGCATGGGTTTTACCTGCTCGCCTTGCGCCAAACTAGCGTCCAATGTTTGCTGATAGTCGACCGGATCGGCATGATAATAGTTTGTCAGCATAAAATTATGATGATCCAACAGCTCTTTTAATTTGTCGGCAAACACGCCCGGATTCAGCAAATCGCCCGCTCTTAAGCCTCTGCGACCGGCTTTATCTTCATAAGCAGGACCGATCCCGCGCCCGGTCGTGCCAATGGCTTTGCTGCCCCGCGCCTGTTCGCGCGCCTTATCCAGCGCAACGTGAACCGGCAAGATTAATGAACAGGCTTCGCTGATTAATAAGCGATTTCTGACGGAAATACCGGCGCCTTCCAGGATGGCGATTTCATCCAGTAAGGCGTTCATAGACAATACGACGCCGTTGCCGATCATGCATTGCACATTGTCGCGCAGAATACCGGAAGGAATGAGGTGTAAAACGGTTTTTTTGCCTTTAATGACCAACGTATGCCCGGCGTTATGACCGCCTTGAAAACGAACTACCGCCTGAACTTGATCCGTCAGCAAATCCACCAATTTGCCTTTGCCTTCGTCACCCCACTGGGTGCCTATGATAACGACGTTTTTCCCCATTTTTATCCTTAATTTAAGCGATTGATCCGATGACCCAGCGCTGATGATTGTCTTGTTCTAAAACCGCTGTACAGCGCAATTCCTCCGCGGTACCTTGTTGTCCGGGCAATTGTTTAATCACACAATACCCTTGGGCGCGCAAATCGCGGATGGTTTCTTCCAAAGCGTTATCGCCATCCAAATAAGGCGCCAATATGCGTTGTTGTTGCGTTTCCTGAGCGGCGTGTTTTCCCAAAATAGCGAGTTGTTTCAGGTCGGCGCTAAACCCCGTTGCCGGGCGCGCACGACCAAACACTGCGCCAATATTGTCGTATCGTCCGCCACGAGCGATTTCTTTGCCGACCATCGGTACAAAAGCGGCGAATACCACGCCGGTATGGTAATGATAGCCACGTAATTCCGCAAAATCAAAACTGATGGGCAAGGCAGGAAAGTATTGGGTTATTTTACCGGCAATTGCTTCCAGATTAGCCAACGCGTCGTTAACCGGCTGTTCGGCTTTAACCAGAAGATTGCGCGCCTTATTAATGGTATCCAATCCGCCATTCAATTCGGGCAAAACAGCCAGCATCTGTTTTATATCCGTATTAATATCCGCATCGCCCAGCCATTCTTCCAGTTCCGGCCTGGCTTTGCGTTGCAGTATATTGAACAAAAGGCTTTCTTGTCCGTGCGTAAGACCGGCCTGACTGGACAATGCCTGAAAAATGCCCACATGTCCCAAATCAAGATGGACGTCTAAAATGCCGGATTGCGCCAGCACTTCCAGCATTAATGAAATGATTTCGATATCGCTTTCAATACCGGCATGACCGTACAATTCGGCCCCGATTTGCATGGGACTGCGTGTTTTATCTAAAGGATCGCCGCGCGTGTGCAGCACCGTACCGGCATAACACAAGCGCGCCGGAGAGTTTGGTTTAATCTGATGCGCATCCATTCTGGCCACTTGCGGCGTCATATCTGCTCGGATGCCTAAGGTTTTTCCGCTGACTTGATCGATTAACTTGAAGGTTTGCAAATCCAGGTCATGACCCGAGCCGGTTAATAAGGAATCGATAAAATCGATCATCGGCGGAATGACGAGTTCGTAACCCCAGCAACTGAGTAAGCGCAATAATTTTCCGCGGAGGTTTTCCAGGTATATCGCTTCCCGAGGCAGAATTTCTTCGATGCCTTCAGGTAATAACCAAGATTCGTGTTGTTGCATTGTGTGCCTGCTACTCAAACAAAACGCTCCACAAGGAGCGTTTTATGTACTGATTTCGTTGTTTTGCCTATAGCAAATGATTAATGGTACGTATAGTCTTCAGTGAGCGCTTAATTATCGATTAATTCGAGCCTTGTTTTTTAAAATATTTGAAAAAATCGGACTCAGGATCAATCACCATCATGCTGCCGGAATTGGCAAACGTCTTTTTATAAGCGTTCAAACTGCGGTTAAAGGTAAAAAACTCCGAATCGGCGCTGTACGCATTGGCATAGATTTCCGCCGATTTCGCATCGCCTTCACCGCGCATCTGTTCTGCTTCCTTATACGCATTGGCTATCGTCACGACTTTTTGCCGTTCTGCTTCGGCGCGGATTTTTTCCGCCGCTTCCACACCTTGCGATCTGAATTCTTTGGCGACCCGTTCCCGTTCCGCTTCCATCCGGCGGAACACGGAACTGCTGACCTCTTCCGGTAAATCGATACGTTTAACTCTGATATCGACGATTTCAAGGCCGAGATTAGCCGCTACCGGTTTGGTATTTTGGATTAACATTTCCCGGATCGGGTGACGGTCGGTGGACACCAATTGTTTAATGTTCCGTTTACCGAATTCGCCACGCAATGCTTCCTTGATAATGGGATCCAAACGTAAATTGGCCTGGTTTGGGTCGCCCGCGACGACGGTATAAAACTTTTTAACATCGCCGATGCGCCATTTTACAAACGAATCCACGATGACGTTTTTCTTTTCCGCCGTTAAAAAACGCTCGGGTTTAGCATCCATGGTTTGAATGCGCGCATCGAATTTTTTAATGTTATTAACGAACGGCCACATAAAATGCAATCCGGGTTCATAATCCGATTTTTGAATTTGTCCCAGCTTGAATTTAATGGCTTTTTCTGTCTGAGTTACGGTAAACATACTGGTCGTAGCCAACACGAACAGCGCCACCAAGCCAATCGCAATCTTATTTTCAATCATTATCTTACCCTCACATTACGGTCACGGCTGCGCAGCGGCGGCACTCGGTCAGGCGCTTGTTGTTCCTCAATGGGCGCATGCTTGGGAGAATTGCTGTCTGTTGCTGTAGTGGCGGCTTCTTCAACGCGATGCGATTCTTGTTTGGATTGTATTATTTTATCCAACGGCAGATACATCATGTTATTACCGCCTTTAACATCCACCATCACCGCATTGGTTTCGGATAATACCGACTCCATGGCTTCCAGATACAAACGTTTACGGGTAACATCGGGCGCTTTCTTGTATTCGGCCAGCAATTGGGTAAAGCGGCTGGTGTCGCCTTGCGCCTGTGCGATAACCTGTTCTTTGTAGCCCTGGGCTTCCTTTAATTTTCTTGCTGCCGCGCCGCGCGCCTTGGGCACGACATCATTGGCGTAGGCTTCCGCCTCGTTTATGAAACGTTGCTGATCTTCCCGCGCTTTAATTGCATCTTCAAAGGCGTTTTGCACTTGTTCGGGCGGTTGCGCGTCTTGTAGGTTTACGCTGACGATCTGAATACCGGAATTATAACCATCCATGACGTTCTGGATTTCATTTTTCGCTTGCGCAACCACTTCGCTACGGCCTTCGGTCAGAACAAAATCCATCACGCTGCCGCCGATCACGCCGCGCAAGGCGCTCTCGGTCACTTGCCGCAATGTGGCCTCAGTATCGGCAAGATTAAAGAGAAAAGCTTTGGCGTCTTTTACTTGATATTGCACCGCCAATTGCACATCCACGTAGTTTTCGTCTTTGGTGAGCATTAATGCTTCTTTGGGTACCGACACTGCGCCTTGCGCTTGTCCGCCACCACCTGAACGGTAACCGATTTCGATGTAACGTTGCTGTTGCACATTCACTCTTTCAACGCTTTCTATGGGTGCTGGAATATGCCAGTTTAAGCCGGATTCCGTCGTGTTAACGTACTCGCCGAAGCGAGTTACCACACCCTGGGTGCCTTCATTAACGATATAAAATCCGCTCAACAACCAGACAACAAATAGCCCGATTGCAATATAACCAATGTTTTTCAAGGAATTACCGAACGAAAAAAATCCGGGCGAATTATTGCCGCCCTGGCCGCCGTCTTCGTTTTTCTGACCGCCGCTAAAAAGGTTTTCGAGTTTTTCCTTTAATGTGCGAATTGCCTCGTCCAGGTCGGGCGGCCTTTTCTGATCCCCTTTTCCGCTCCAGGGATCTTTATCGTCGCCACCGGGTTCATTCCACGACATATTTTATGCTCCGTATGAATTTGTTCTTCGTTTGTTGTTTTTACTCGACACCATTAATCTCTTTCTATTAGCAGCATCGGCGAAACAGACAGCTATTAATCCAACATTGTATCGTAAATCGATGAATAAACCTTGTTTTAGTTCAGGTTTGTTGATGTCTTTACTGATACTCCGGCTAAAAGTACAAGGTTATTAATACCCTCT
This sequence comes from Gammaproteobacteria bacterium, assembly GCA_016874115.1. Taxonomy (GTDB): domain Bacteria; phylum Pseudomonadota; class Gammaproteobacteria; order Methylococcales; family Methylomonadaceae; genus Methyloglobulus. Next base: position 2,663 of record VGVA01000092.1, on the reverse strand, counting down.
TTACACATATTCTTCGCTTTGAACCGCGCTGAGCAAACCTAAGTATTTGTTATCAATCTCAATTATCAAGCTGCTTCCGCCGGCATCATCAATATGCTCGTCAATTATCTTTGCGCAAGTAAATAATTTCGCCCGGATATGGCCTTGATCCGATTTGAGGTAGCATTTTTTCCGGTTTTTCGAATGGGCAAACTGCTCAGCCAAGACATGTCGCAGCAAATCCAATCCTTGACTCGCCCCTGCCGATAACCATACCCGGTACGCGTTACCCTGTTCATCCCGGTCGACGCGCGGCAAGCTGCCCGGCATAAGGTCGATTTTATTAAAGATTTGCAGACAAGGAATAGTTGATGAGCCGATCTCGGCTAATACTCGATTGACTTCCGCAATGGTAGCGTCCCGGTCTTCAGCATGCGCATCGACCACATGCAGCAATAAATCCGCCGTGGCGGTTTCCTGCAATGTCGATTTAAACGCTGCCACCAGTTCGTGCGGCAAATGGCGGATAAATCCGACCGTATCCGCCAGTACGCTATCGGTATGGTTCGGCAACGGGCAGTTGCGTAAGGTTGGGTCTAACGTGGCGAATAACTGGTCGGCGACATAGCCGTCAGCTCCGGTTAACTGATTGAATAAAGTGGATTTCCCTGCATTGGTATAGCCGACTAAAGCGATCGCCGGTATTTCCGCTTTTTTCCGTTTGCTACGACCTTGATGCCGTTGCTGATCGACTTTTTCCAGCCGTTTTTGAATCTGTTTGATACGGATACCGATTAATCGACGATCCGTTTCCAACTGCGTTTCGCCAGGCCCGCGTAAACCGATACCGCCTTTTTGCCGCTCCAAGTGCGTCCAGCCGCGCACCAAACGCGTAGAAAGATGTTTCAACTGTGCAAGTTCAACCTGGAGCCTGCCCTCAAACGTTTGCGCCCGCTGCGCAAAAATATCTAGAATCAGGCCGTTGCGGTCGACGACCCTGACGCCTAGATAGGATTCCAGATTACGTTCCTGACTGGGCGTTAGCGCGTGATTAACTAAAACAATATCCGCTTGCGTTTCGGTTACAGCGGTTTTGATTTCTTCCGCTTTGCCGGAGCCGACGAAGTATTTAGCATCCGGGCTTTTACGGGTTCCCGTTACCGTGCCGACAGGGTTGGTGCCTGCCGACTTAGCTAACTCGATTAATTCCTGGATGTCTTCTTGATGATTGGGTAATTGTAAATGAACAAGCAGAGCGCGCTCGCCTGTGTCTGGGCGGTCAAACAATTATTTTTTCCTCTTTACCATGATCGGCATTAACTACCGGAATTAATTCCCAACATTAATGGATACACAAGCTTACTCTTCGACTGTGGTGTCTTCGTCTCTGTTTATTTTCACGCTTTTGCCCGGAACAATAGTTGAAATAGCATGTTTATAAACCATTTGGCTGACCGTATTTTTCAGCATAATCACATATTGATCGAACGAATCCACTTTACCCTGCAATTTTATTCCATTGACTAAGAAAATGGACACAGGAGTATGTTCCTTTCTAAGCGCATTTAGAAAATTATCCTGTAAGTTTTGGCCTTTAGACATCCGGTTTCTCCTCATTTTTATTATTCATGTTCAGCATATAAGTCTGTACAGTAAATCGCTAATCATTGCTTAGCATTTCCATGACGCTGGCTGCCTGCCGTCTTCGACTACTCTCAAGGCTGCTTCAGTAATTGGCAAAATACATACCAACCTTGAGTATTAATTATTCCTAAAGTTCAATTATGGATTGATTTTTCTTAATAGCAAATTGAATTATGGCTTTTATAACAGAAATTTTTCAACCTCTGCCAAAAATAATTCCGGTTGCTCCACATGCAACCAGTGTCCGGCATTGGCAATCTGTTTAAATAACGCTCTAGGAAATAAAGGTAAGACCTCGTTTTCATTGACAAAATTAGAGTTATCGCCGATAACGAACAATGCGTCGCCATGAAAAGGGGGCAAATTCTCCGTTTCCGGAAAAGATACAATATGGGCGGCTTGCCGTTTAAAGATGTCAAGATTAATACGCCAGACGAATTTGCCGCCTGCAAAGACCAAGTTTTGTAATAAAAACTGTCGATAGGTGAGTTCGGGAATGTCTTTCATTAACCATTCCTCGGCTTGCTTACGGCTTTGCAAAGATGCTAGCGGCAAATTAATTAAGGCATTAATCGTTTGTGTAAACGTGTGGTTGTAGCTTTTGGGCGCAATGTCGGCGACGATCAATTTTTTCATACGCTCAGGCTGAGTCAACGCCAGCCACATTGCCACCTTGCCGCCCATGCTATGCCCTAAAACATGAGCTGATGACAGGTGCTGATTATCCATAAAACGCAGCACATCGGCTGTCATCGACGGATAGTCCATTAATGAATGATGAGGCGATTTGCCATGATTGCGCATATCCAGCACAAACACATGAAAGGGCACCTCGATTTACTTTGAAAATCAGCCGTTGCTTTGACCAACGACATATAGGAATCTTGATCCCCATGCATCAGGGCAAAAAATTGCCCACTTTTCAGTGGTTTTTATCCTGAAATGCCCTTTTTGGTGCATTTCAGGCGCAGCTTGGTCGTTAAAAGGCCAAAATTCCGCAGGTTTTCAGGCTGCAAAGTCGTCGCAGGTTATAGGTTGCT
>VGVA01000091.1 GCA_016874115.1 Gammaproteobacteria bacterium | reverse complement strand
CTTAAAACCTGAATATCCACATACACCTCGTTCGGTTTCACGGCCGCCTCACAAAGCAGCCATCCTCTCAATCCGGTGTATCCGTTTTCAACCGCTGGACTGTATCAATTTACATCCGCTGATAACAAGCCAGTCCATTGTATTCCCGTTTTAGTCTTAACCGGCTTCCTCGGCAGCGGCAAGACCACGTTGCTGAATAAACTGCTGGTCGATTTGCCCTACTCCGCCGTCATCATTAATGAATTCGGCGCAACGCCGATAGATCAGCAATTGCTGCGGGAACATAACATCCCCTTATCCACGATCCGGCGGCTGTTTGTGCTGCTAGGTGCGCAATGCCTTGGCACCGGTATTGAAAAATTTGCGCATGGACAGGGAAAGTAAGCCGGATAAGCTGTTTGACCGGGTTATCATCGAAACCAGCGGCGTAGCGAATCCCGAGCCGGTGCTGAACGTGTTGCTCAAGCAAAACTGGATCAGTAAGCGCTACAACTTACAAAGCACGATTACGACAATTTCTGCCTTGAGCGGACTGGACACATTGGCGCGGTTTCCCGAAGCGCAAGCGCAAATCGCCTGGGCGGATGCAATATTAATAACCTATACTGATTTGGTTGATGCCGGGCAAAGCGATACCTTATCCCAGCGTTTGGCGGAACTGTCTCCCACTGCCCAACGTTTGCAGGCCATTAATGGCAAGGTGGATACCGCTCACCTGTTAGCCTTGCCGAAGAAATTCCGCTATCTGGATGACAAGCCGCCCGCCGAACTACCCGACCATGGCTTTAACAGCGTTAGTCTCCATTTTGAACAGCCCATGCCTTGGCTCAAGCTGGAACCTGTACTACGTGACATCATCGTGAAATATAAAGACCGGCTGCTGCGGCTAAAAGGCGTGATATTCGATCCGGCCTTCGACCATCCTTTGCTGATCCAAGCGTCTGTTGATGCTTTACACCCGCCGACGCACTTGCCCGCCCGTGCCTCCGATAAGTTAGATATTTGTTAACAATGACAGTCAAAAAATACTCAACTCAGCATGCCGCAGGGGATTAACGGCATTTAATGTCTTAACAGCCATCTCTGGATGCTGGGTTCAGTCAACCAAGGCCGAGAAAACATTGGAAAATTATCGGTCATTTATTAATAACCTATTGATTATATTATTAAATAATTTTATAACATATTTTAATTGCCAACAGACGTAGAGTAACATTCCTTAATGACAATTTAAAGACCATCTACAGGTTTCTTGATTAGTAAAAAAGGCAACACAAGGTTGCCTTTTTTACTAAATAATGATGCTCCGCTTATAATTTTTCTTTAATACGCGCCGCTTTACCGGTCAATTCACGCAAGAAATACAGTTTGGCGCGACGCACATCGCCACGGCGTTTAACTTGAATTTCGCTGATTAACGGGCTGTGTGTTTGAAAAACCCGCTCAACGCCAACGCCATGCGACATTTTTCTGACGGTGAATGCGGAATTTAAACCGCGATTGCGTTTGGCGATCACAATCCCTTCAAAAGCCTGAATCCGCTCACGCTCGCCTTCTTTCACTTTTACCTGTACTACCACGGTATCGCCCGGGGCAAATTCAGGTATCTGCTTTAATTGTTCTTTTTCAATTTCGTCAATAACGCTGCTCATAAGCACACCTTTAATTTTCTCTTCCAACTTCATTAATAAATTCATTCAGCAATGCCGTCTGCTCTGCCGTCAACTGTTTGCCATTGAGCAAATCGGGACGTTTGCACCAGGTTTTACCCAAGGCTTGTTTCATCCGCCACCGGTTAATATCGGCATGATTCCCGCTTAATAACACGTCCGGCACCGCAATACCATTAATTACTTCCGGCCTAGTATAATGCGGACAATCCAGCAGACCATCGCTGTGCGAATCCTGCAAGGCAGATTCAACGTCGCCCAACGCACCCGGCAATAATCGCGTAATCGCGTCTATCACCACCAGCGCGGCTAATTCGCCGCCGCTCAATACATAATCGCCAATCGACCATTCTTCATCGCAATGTCCGGCGATAAAACGCTCGTCAATACCTTCGTAGCGCCCGGCCACCAAGATCAGCCGCGGCCACTTGCTAGCCCCGGCAAGCAGCGATTGCGAAATCAGCCTGCCCTGCGGACTTAAATACACCACCTTGGCCGGATCGGGATGCGCCTGCTGCGCCACCATTAATGCATCATGCAGAGGCTGATACTTCATCACCATGCCAGGTCCGCCGCCGTAAGGCCGGTCATCTACCGTTTTATGGTTGTCATGCGTGTAATCGCGCGGATTCCACGCGCTCAGTTCAATAATTTTCCGTTCTTGCGCCCGACCTGTGATGCCAACGCCCGCCGCCGATGTAATCATCTCCGGAAACAGGGTTAACACATCGAATCGCATTAACGTTTCTCTCTACTTGCTAATCCGTCGATTAACAAGAACAAAGCTAAAAATCCGCATCCCAATCGACGACAATTTTACCGGCGGCGAGATCAATGGACTTGATCGTTTGTTCCTGTAAAAACGGTATCGCCCGTTCTCTATCCCCTGCAACAATCAGGATGTCGTTGGCGCCTGTTTCCAGCAAGCTGTCCACGACGCCCAACTCAACGCCGTCGGTATTAATAACCTGCAAACCGACCAGATCCGCCCAATAAAATTCGCCTTGTTGCAGCGCCGGCAGCTGATCGTGATTAATATACACGTCCCAACCCGTTAATTGCTGGGCTTGATCCCTGTCATTAACGCCTTCAACCCGGACGATGAGACCTTTGCCCTGCAATTGCCCGCCGATGACATTAACTGTTTTTTCCTCACCGCCTTTTTTCAGCAACCACGGCTTATAGGTGAGAATGTTATCTTTCGGCTCCGTATAGGAGGCTATTTTCAACCAGCCTTTTATACCGAAGACACCGGCTATAAAGCCTACCTGTATGGATTGCGGATTGGACAAAGCGCTTATGCAGCGGCTTTCAGCACGTCCTTAATCAATTTGGCAACCCGCTCGGACGGCTGCGCGCCTTTGGACGTCCAATAATTGGCCCGTTCCGTATCGATTGCTAACCGTTGCTCATTGCCACGGGCCAGCGGATTAAAAAATCCGATTCTTTCGATATAACGGCCATCGCGCCCATTTCTGCTGTCGGTTACGACCACATGATAAAAAGGCCGGTCTTTTGCGCCGCCTCTGGAAAGACGAATTGTTACCATCTTATGTCCTCAAAAACATTATGCATAAAATTAATCGGACTATTTTACGCGAATTGCTGAATATGTGAAGAATTAAATGCCGGTTAATCTTTATTTTTGCCGATTTAAGCCAAAATTATCGTCTTAACCCGCCGATATTATTCTTGAAACCGCGCACCATGTTGGCTAAATTACCGGTTTTCATTTTCTTCATCATCTTTTGCATCATCTGAAATTGCTTCAACATCCGGTTGACGTCTTCGGTTTTCTGACCGCAACCGTTGGCGATGCGCTCTTTTCGGCTGCCTTTGATTAACTCGGGAAAACGCCGTTCCTGTTTGGTCATGGATTGAATAATCGCCATCTGCCGGGCCAGCATTTTATCGTTGACCTGATTGCGCATTTCTTTGGGCACACTGTTAATACCCGGTAATTTATCCAGCATGGAAGCCACCCCGCCCATGCTTTGCATTTGCTGAAGCTGCTCAAGAAAGTCGTTAAAATCGAACCCTTTGCCTTTAATGACTTTTTTGGCGAATTTTTCAGCCTTGTCTTTATCGACCTTTTGTTCCATCTCTTCGATCAGCGTCAGCACGTCGCCCATGCCTAAAATGCGCGAGGCTAAACGATCCGGATGGAAAGGCTCTAAAGCATCGGCTTTTTCGCCGACACCGATAAATTTAATCGGCTTGCCGGTAATCTGGCGGATGGATAGCGCCGCCCCGCCACGCGCATCACCATCGGCTTTGGTCAGAACCACACCGGTTAGCGGTAATGCGTCATTAAAGGCTTTTGCGGTATTGGCAGCATCCTGGCCGGTCATGCTGTCCACCACAAACAAGGTCTCAACCGGTTTGATGGCAGCATGCAAGTCTTTGATCTCAGCCATCATTTCTTCATCGACATGCAAACGGCCTGCGGTATCGACGATGATGACGTCCAGAAATTTACGCCTGCCCGCATCGATAGCCTGCAGGGCCAGATCAACGGGTTTTTGATTGGGATCGCTGTCGAAAAACTCAAGCTTGAGGTTGTCTGCCAGCGTTTCCAACTGCTTGATCGCGGCCGGACGGTAGACGTCGACACTGACCACGCCGACTTTTTTCTTCTGGTTTTCTTTCAGCCACTTGCCTAATTTGGCGACGGTTGTCGTTTTACCGGCCCCTTGCAAACCGGCCATTAATATGATGGCAGGCGGCACGGCTTTGAGGTTGATTTTTTCGTTGGCCTCTCCCATCACGCGGATAAGCTCGGCCTGCACGAGTTTGACCATGACCTGGCCGGGCGTCAGGCTCTTTTGGACTTCCTGCCCCAAAGCTTTCGTTTTGATGTTGTCAATAAACTCCGTGACTACCGGCAAGGCAACGTCGGCTTCGAGCAACGCCATACGCACTTCGCGTAATGTGTCTTTGATATTTTCTTCGGTCAGACGCCCTTGGCCTTTGAGCTTTTTAAGGGTAGTGCTTAAGCGATCGGTTAAGTTATCAAACATGTTGAGTTCTTCAATTTCCGGTTATGAATTCCAAGCGGCAATGCGCTTAAAACGTAAATGCGTTATATTAACATAGCTGACATGTCCTTAACATCAATAGGGCGGACGACAGCAGTAAAAGATGACTAATCATCCGTTACAATAGTTAATTAATTCATTAGTAAAGCTTCACATATTAACGCACCCTGCTTTTAGCTTAATTAATAGGCCCATGAACGTTACTTTGATCGCTACCATTGCAATTTGCGCTTATTTGGGAAGTGCGGTCATGATCTTTAAATTTTCTGCGCAAGACCGGTTAAAACGCGGCGCTCTGGGCGGCGCTTGGCTGGCTGTTGTGCTGCATACGCTCTATATTTTTCTGACCGTTCAGCAAAATACCGGCTTTAATTTCAGCTTTTTCAGCATGGCGTCTTTGGTTGCGCTGCTGGTCGCCTTGCTGATGTTGCTGGCGACTTTAAGTAAACCTGTTGAAAATTTGGGCATTTTTTTATTTCCGGTGACCGCATTAATGTTATCGCTAGAACTTGTTTTTCCGGAAAGACAACGCAGCCCGGAATCCCATAGCTGGGCCATGCATCTGCATATCGTCAGTTCCATCGTGGCGTTTAGCCTGTTAAACATTGCCGCTCTGCAGGCGATTTTGCTCGTCATCCAAAACCAGCAATTAAAAAGCCATCCGCCCAAGCGCTACATTCAATCCATGCCTTCGCTGGAAACCATGGAATCGTTGCTGTTTCAAATGATTACGGCGGGTGTGTTATTTTTGAGCATCTCGCTCGCCAGCGGTTTTTTGTTTGTGGACGATATTTTTGCCCGCCATCAAGTGCATAAAACATTGTTTTCAATCTGCGCTTGGCTTATCTTTTCCGGCTTATTAATCGGACGATTGCGTTTCGGCTGGCGCGGGCAAACCGCCGTCAAATGGACGTTGTTCGGTTTTATGTTCCTGCTGCTGGCGTATTTCGGCAGCAAAGGCGTGAAAGAAATTATTCTGAACCGCTAACAGGTTATTATTTACCGTCAAGAAAGAAACTAGAATAAGGCAAAAATTCGGTGCCTATACCTTTGTGGATACAATAGCAACGTTTATTGAAAATAAGCATTTAAACCCATTTTTAACACAGTATCTGCAAGCGAAATAATTAAGCGCCACACCGTTAAAAACTCTAATAACAACATTACCGACAAACCCAACATTAATGAAGGACAAACACACTTATAAGCCGTGCGATCTGATAATCTATGGCGCTTTAGGCGATTTATCGCGCCGCAAACTGCTCATATCGTTGTATCGCCTTGAACATGCAGGATTAATCGAACCCGAAACCCGGATCATCGGCATCGACCGGCACGAACACAGCCAGGAAGATTTCATTGCTATCGCACGGCAAAACTTGCAGGAATTTTCCAGCGAAACGATTGAAGCAGCCGTTTGGACGCGCTTTTCCGCCCGCTTATCGTACCTGAAAATCGATTTGACCCAGCTTGACCAATACCAAGCCTTACGAACAGTCACCGACGGCACTTCCCGGGTGATGATTAATTATTTCGCCGTTTCGCCCTTTCTGTTCAAAAACATCTGCCAGGGCTTGGCTAAATCCGGCGTGTTGACCAGCGAATCGCGCATGGTGATGGAAAAACCCATCGGCCATGATTTGGAATCGTGCAAGGAGATTAATGACGTTGTCGCTTGCGTGTTTAGCGAAGAACAGGTATTCCGCATCGACCATTATCTGGGCAAAGAAACCGTATTGAATCTGCTGGCCTTGCGTTTTGCCAACTCCATCTTTACCACCAATTGGAACCACAACACTATCGACCATATCCAGATTACGGTGGCGGAAGAAGTCGGCATCGAAGGCCGCTGGGATTATTTCGACCAGACCGGTCAATTGCGCGACATGCTGCAAAACCATCTGCTGCAAATCCTGACTTTTATTGCGATGGAGCCGCCTGCCGACCTGGAAGCACACAGCATCCGCAATGAAAAAATCAAAGTTTTGAAAGCCTTACGTCCAATCACAACAGAAAATGTCGATGATAAAACCGTACGCGGGCAATACACATCAGGCTTCATTAAAGGCCAGCAGGTGCCGGGTTATTTGGAAGAAGAAGGCGCGAATTTACAAAGCCGCACGGAAACTTTTGTCGCCATCCGTGTAGACATCGACAACTGGCGCTGGGCGGGCGTACCGTTTTATCTGCGTACCGGCAAACGATTAATGGGCAAGCGTACGGAAATCGTCGTCTACTTCAAGCAACTGCCGCACAACATCTTCAAGGACAGCTTTAAGGAACTGCCGCCTAACAAATTAATTATCCATTTGCAGCCCAATGAAGGGGTGGAAATAGAAATGTTGAATAAAATCCCCGGCATTGAAGAACAAATTAAACTGCAAAAAACCAAGCTGGACTTAAGCTTTTCCGACACTTTTAAAAAGAACCGTATCTTCGGCGGCTACGAAAAACTGGTGCTGGAAGCCATGCGCGGCAATCCAACGCTATTTTTAAGCCGGGAAGAGATCGAACAGGCCTGGACTTGGGTGGATTCCATCCAGGACGCCTGGCGGCATTACAATGTATCGCCTAAAGACTACCACGCCGGCACCTGGGGACCGATTGCTTCTGTCGCCTTATTGGCAAGGGACAATAGAGGGTGGGAAGAATAGTATCTTAAGATTCTTGCGTTTGAAAAAGATGTTAATGGCGTTTTTGCCCATTCGGATGTTTATTATGTTGCTCCGTTGGGATTGATAATCAACTTGCCCTCTTGTATACCCAGCGTTAATTCGCCATTGAGCAAGCCGAGCAGCTCTTTACCGGCCATGCTATAGCGCCAACCGTGCAGCAACGGGCAATCTTCTTCGGCTTCATTAAACAGAAGATTTTCCAAGTCTTTGCGGTTAGCCAGAATATTCGGATTTAACGCGTTTTCTTCCGCCCTGATCCGCACTAACGCTGTTAATATGTCGAGAATGGCTTCATGTTGCTGGCTTTTTTTGACGCCCCTCCCTTTGTTATGCAGAACGATGGGTTCTTTGGTTTTTGCCTGTGAGATGAGTTCGCACAGTTTTTTACCGTAGCGCTGCACTATCCGCTCATTAATACCGCGTATACCGGCTAATTCAGCGATGGTTTCGGGTTGCAGTTTGGCCATATCGAAAATTAGTTCGTCGCGTAAAAGCCAGCTTTTGGGTCTATTTTCGGTCTGCGCGGTAAGTTCCCGCCATTCCGCCAACGCCTGCACGATGGTGAGCTGTTTGACGGTCAATTTGTTTTTACCCCTGATTTTTAACCACGCCCGTTCGGGATTAACCCAGTAATTGTCCGGGTTTTCCAATGCCTTAAAATCATCCGTCAACCAGTCGGCGCGGCCGAGGGCCGCTAGTTTTTTGCTCATGATTTCGTAGATTTTGCACAAGTAGATCACATCATCCGCCGCGTATTGGATTTCATCCTCGGTTAACGGCCGTTTGCTCCAGTCGGCGCGCGTATGCGCTTTGTTGAGGTTGATATTCAACAGGCTGGAAACCAGCATGGCGTAACCCGGGTTGTCTTGATAGCCCAGTAGCGGCGCCGCCACCTGGGTATCGAAGATCGGTCCCGGCACTTTTTGGGTTAATTGGTAAAATATTTCCAAATCCTGGTGGCAGGAATGCAGTACTTTAATTAATGCCGGGTTGTAGAGCGCTTGAAATAACGGTTCCAGATTAGGCAATGCAATCGGATCGACACAAGCCACCCATTCCGGCGTTGCAATTTGCAACAAGCAAAATTTAGGGTAATAAGTCTTTTCCCTTAAGAATTCGGTATCCAGCGCCACCCATTTGGCGGCGTTAATTTGCTCACACAATCCCGTTAATTGCTGGGAAGATTTGATGTATTGAATGGTTGTCATTTATGCCTTGCTTTCGGCAATTCGCTCGCGGCGTCATTAATCATTTGAATTGAGAAACCTCGGGTGCAGTCTTTAAACCGGCCTCTTTGCTTCTATTCTGTTACATCATTAATCATCTAACATGTAAAAATTTCTAGCGTTGTTTACAGTATTCTGGAGAATACTGTAAATGAACATCCATAAACGAACTCGACTCACATTGCTAGACCGCCAAGAAATCTGGCGGCTTTACCAAACCCGAACCTGGAAGGTGACGCAGTTGGCGGAACGTTTCCGGGTCTCAAGGCCGACCCTCTACGAGGTGCTGAAACGGGCAAGGCTGCAAGAATTTGCCCCCCGCGACAGCACCAACCAGCGCTTCAAGATGATCCAGTATGGTTTGAAGCGTCTGGCCAAGGTCGAGCAGGCCATCCAGGAACGCCTGAAACGCGAGGCCAAGCGATACAACAAGTCCTATCC
>VGVA01000090.1 GCA_016874115.1 Gammaproteobacteria bacterium | reverse complement strand
CAAGCCATTGATATGGGCATAGCGTTTGTGCCCTGACAACACTGAAAGCAATAGCGTCCCCAGCACATTGCGTTTTCTCGGGGCGTTGGGGCTAACCCAGCGTAAAGGGCATCGTGACACCCAATCTCCAAACAATCCGCTGATGTGCAAAAATTCTATGAAAAAGGGCAATTGCCCCATCGCCGTCACCGATGCTTGTGGATCCCATTCCACATGGATCCTGCCGCCAAATGTTTCTACCCTGACAGGTTCAGCATACGGAATTAATGCCTTCGGTTCGGGTTCACCCAAAGGGTGAATGATCTGTTCTGCCATAAGCGCCTCCTTGCCGCTTAATTTCAAACAGTTAACAATTTTTTGCAACCTTAAGAGTCTCTTTTAAGGTTTAACCGTCTGCCACCGCCCCTTTGTGGCCATTCGCTAATTGATGGACTTCACGCAGATATGCTTACAGTTAGATACGTACAAGAATTACAGTAAGATTTTGCCGTGTATGACACACAGTATTGATCTGGTTATACGTACTGTTTGGCTTTTTCACCTGCAACCTCTTTCACCAATTTCGGCACCAGATAACCCGGCAGGCGGTTTTGCACTTGGCTTATTAATGCCTTAGCTTCTTCTTCCGGTATGTCAAAATGTCCCGTGCCGCTGGCTTTATCCAGCAGGTGCAGGTAGTACGGCATTATTCCGTTGGCAAACAAGGTTTCGCTCAAGTCGCACAACGTATTCGCGTTATCATTAATGCCTTTGAGCAGGACGGCTTGGTTGAGCAAGGTAATATTTTTATTTTTCAGCAGGTTAAGCGCATTAATGACGTGTTCATTAATCTCTTTGGCATGATTGCAGTGGACGACCAGAACGACCTGTTTGCTGCAATTCATTAATAAGTCGATCAAATCATCGGTGATGCGCGCCGGTAAGACAATCGGCAAACGGCTGTGGATGCGGATTCGTTTTATCTGCTGTAAAGCCGCCAGTTTGCCGATTAATTGCCCTAAGCGGGCGTCGCTCAAAATTAATGGATCGCCGCCGCTTAAGATCACTTCAGAGATTGTGTTGTTCGCCTGGATGTAATCAAGCACATTTTGTTCTTGTTGTTTGCTAAGCTGTTGTTTTTGATACGGAAAGCTGCGGCGAAAGCAATAACGGCAATTAATGGCGCAAGCGCCGGTCGTTATTAATAAAACCCGTCCGTGATATTTATGCAGCAGGCCGGGCATAACACTGGCCGCCAGATCGCCGACCGGATCATGTTTGTAGCCGGGGAAGTCGATTAATTCGTCATTAATGGGCAGCACTTGCCGCAATAAGGGGTCGTTGGCGTCGCCTTTTGCCATGCTGGCGGCAAAGCTTAAAGGTACGCGCAACGGGAAGTTACGGCAGGCTTCTGAAGAAATCGGTAAATCAGACGGGTTTATCTCCAGATACCGGCACAAATCGTTAACTGAATTGAAGGCAGCACTCAACTGTTGCTGCCAGGGCAGGGCAAATTGGTCGTCGTCAAAAGGATGTTTAGGCATTAATAATGTAATTAAGTTTTTGCCGAAGGTATGCGTCTATTATAATGGCAGAATTTATTTGCAGATTTATTAGAGGAAGTAATGGCTACCTATAGCACCAGTGAATTCAGAGGCGGATTAAAAATCATGTTGGATAATGATCCGTGCGCGATTATTGAAAACGAATTCGTCAAACCCGGCAAAGGCCAGGCGTTTAACCGGGTAAAAATTAGAAACCTTAAAACCGGACGCGTCATCGAGCGAACATTTAAATCCGGCGAAACACTGGAAAGCGCCGATGTGGTCGATACCGACATGCAATATCTATACAACGACGGCGAATACCGCCATTTCATGAAGTCGGACACCTTCGAGCAATATCAGGCGGACGAGAAGGCCGTCGGCGATGCGGCTAAGTGGCTGAAAGATCAGGATATGTGCACCGTTACCTTGTGGAACGATGCGCCGCTGGCGGTCACTCCGGCCAATTTCGTCGAGCTGGAAATTGTCGAAACCGATCCTGGCGTACGCGGCGATACCTCGGGCGGCGGCGGTAAACCGGCCAAACTGGTGACCGGCGCGGTCGTGAGGGTGCCGTTATTTGTGCAAACCGGTGAAATTATTAAAGTAGATACCCGCACCGGCGAGTATATTTCCAGGGTTAAAGAATAAAATTGCGTTACGGGGCGTGTTACGACTGTCGTTAATTTAAGCGGGTAAATGTTAGAAATGTCATTCCGAAGGAGCAAAGCAACTGAGGAATCTTAGTTATTAAGATTCCTCCCGTTGGTCGAAATGACAAAATTCTTTCTTAGCTTATCTAAATTGCTCTGTTATCCCGCTACTTTTGAAATAATAGCGTTGTTGTTAAGCAGGATAAGGTTTGGTTGCTGATGGAAGATTGGCAACCCAATTGTTCGATAGAATTAATGCGCCTTCGGGCGCAAATGCTGCAAACAATCCGCAGGTTTTTTGCCGAAAAAAATGTCTTGGAAGTGGAAACGCCCTTGTTGTGTTCGGCAACGGGAACCGATCCAAACCTGGATTTTTTCGCCACGGAATGGCGGATGCCGCACATGCGGCAAACCTTGTTTTTGCAGACATCGCCGGAATTCGCCATGAAGCGGCTGCTGGCGGCGGGTTCAGGCTCCATCTACCAGATTTGCAAAGCCTTTAGAAACGGCGAAACGGGACGATTTCATAATCCTGAATTTACCATGTTAGAGTGGTATCGCGTTGGCTTTGACTTAGATCAGTTAATGGCGGAAACCGGCGAATTAATGACTGCGTTGTTTGCCGGAATACGGCCATTAACGGCAACGCAATCCATCAGTTATCAGGATTTGTTTCAAACGGCGACCGGATTGAATCCATTAATCTTTTCGCTGCCGGACTATACAGTCTATGCGCAGCGTTGCGGTCTGGCGGATGCGGATCGGGTGTGCGGCGGTAATCATGCCGACTGGCTGGATTTGATTTTTTCCATCCGCATCCAGCCGAATATGACGCAAGGCGTTTTATATATGGTCTATGGTTATCCGGCCTGCATGTCGTCGTTGGCGCGGATTAATGCGGAAAATCCATTAATCACAGATCGGGTGGAATTGTTTTTTGATGGTGTTGAGTTGGGCAATGGCTACTATGAATTGACGGATGCTCAAGAACAGGAACAACGCTTTGACCGGGAAATTGCCGAGAGAGCCATTAATAACCAGGCAAGAGTTAATAAAGATCAACGGCTTTTGGCGGCTTTGAATACCGGATTACCGGATTGTTCCGGAATTGCCATTGGCTTGGACAGGCTATTAATGATATTGTCGGATAGCCCGGCAATAGCGAACGTGCTGTCTTTTTCCATCCGCAGGGCTTAAGCTGCGCCCATATTTGCGGTATGATTAGTAAATAGTTTACTTAACAGATACTTACCTGTTTTGCGTTGGATAACCCGATAAAAATCGTCCCGAAAGCTTGTTTACACGCGGTAAATTTTGCTGAAGCGACGATTTTTCTTTGCCGTAAACGCAAACAGGCAGTGACTGTAGACCTTTACTTTAGGCTTCAATGAAATTACACACAATTGTAGGTTTTATCCTGCTGTGCCTGCTGCTGGCGTTTCAACCGGTCAAAGGCGCAGATGAATTCATCGTCAGCGACATCCAGGTGAGGGGCTTGCAACGCATTTCAGAAGGCACGGTCCTGAATTATTTACGGGTTAACGTGGGCGACCGGTTTTCTATGAACAACGTCGGCGCTGCTATTAAGGCTCTGTTTAAAACCGGCTTTTTTAAAGACGTTAGCCTGGAAAGAGAAGGTTCGACATTAATCGTTAATGTGGAGGAAAGGCCGTCCATCGCCAAAATCATCTTTGAAGGCAACAAAGATTTAAGCAAGGAAGATTTGACTAAAGCGCTGGATAAGATCGGCCTGTCGGAAGGTAAGATCTTCGACCGTTCGGTGCTGGATAAAGTGGAAGTCGAACTCAAGCGACAATACCTCAGCCACGGTAAATACAGCTTGAAAATCAAGACCGAAGTCGCCAACCTGACGCGCAACCGCGTCGGTATCCGCATTAATATTTCTGAAGGCAGGGTCTCTAAAATTAAAGAGATCAATATTGTTGGCAATAAAGTATTCGATGACGATACCTTATTGAAAAAACTGGAATTAAGCACCACCAACCTGCTGTCGTTCTACACCAAAAACGACCAGTATTCCAAGCAGAAACTACAGGCGGATTTGGAAACCTTGCGCTCCTACTATTTGGATCGCGGCTATATCAACTTTAATATCGAGTCCACTCAGGTGGCGATTACACCGGATAAAAAAGACATCTACGTCACTATTAATGTGAAGGAAGGCCAGATTTACCGGCTCAGCAAGGTTAAGTTGACCGGCAATCTGGTGGTTAAACCGGATGAATTAATCAAGTTAATGCTAGTTGGGTCGGGTGAAATATTCTCCCGCAAAAACGCCACGGAAAGCTCCAAAGCCATTCAAGACCGCTTGGGTGACGAAGGTTATGCCTTCGCTAACGTCAACATGGTGCCCGAAATTCACGAGGACAACAAAACCGTGGACATGACGTTCTTCGTCGACCCCGGCAAGCGGGCATATGTCAGGCGTATTAATTACAGCGGCAACACCAAAACCAGGGACGAAGTGCTGCGCCGGGAAATGCGTCAGATGGAATCCAGCTGGGCGTCCAGTTCCAAGATCGAACGCTCAAAAACCCGCCTGGAGCGTCTGGGTTATTTCGAATCGGTGAATGTGGAAACGCCGCCTGTTCCCGGAACGACAGACCAGCTGGATGTTAATTATTCCGTAGTGGAAAGGTCGTCCGGTAACTTGTCGGCGGGTATCGGTTTTTCCCAGGTACAAGGGATCGTCATTAATGCCAACCTGTCGCAGGATAACGTGTTCGGTTCCGGCAAGCGGGTTAATCTGGCATTCAACAACAGCGATTTTATCACCAGCTATCAATTCGGTTTTTATAACCCGTATTTTACCACAGACGGCGTAAGCATGGGCTATAACCTCAGTTATTCCGACCGCGACGCCAGCCAGATTAATATTGCGAACTATGCCACTACCGTTATCGATGGCGGGCTGGATTTGGGTATTCCGCTCAACGAATTCGATCAATTACGAATGGGACTCGATCTGAAACATACCAATTTAAAATTCGGATCACGCCCATCGGAACAAATCAAGAACTTTATTAACCGTTACGAAGACCCGTATTTAACCTTAGCGCCATCCATCGGCTGGACGCACGACACCCTTAATCGCGCCTTATTTCCTTCCAGCGGCGGACAGCAGCGCTTATCGGCAATGGGTACTATTCCCGGCATCAGCGATCTGGAATACTACAAGATCGCCTATAAACATCAGGAGTATTTCCCGTTATCATCGGACTTTACCTTCCGCTTATTGGCCGATCTCGGCTACGGTAACGGCTATGGCGATACCAATGAGTTGCCTTTCTTCGAAAATTATTTCGGCGGCGGCACCGGATCGGTTCGCGGCTTTAAAAACAATACCTTAGGTCCGCGTGACACGGTTATATCCCTCTATGAAAGAAACAAAGCAGGTAATTTAATCCTGGATAGAAACGGCAGAGCGATACCCGTGAAATTTTTCGACCGGCCTCTCGGCGGCTCCACCAAAGTGGTGGGCAGCGCCGAATTATTTTTTCCGGTGCCGTTTTTATCGGATGTTAAATCGGTACGGCTGGGAACCTTTTTCGATGCCGGCAGTATCGGCGATGATTTTGATATCAATATGAAATATTCCGTCGGCGTCTCAGGCGAATGGTTGTCGCCTTTCGGCGCGTTATCGGTAAGCGCGGCCATGCCGTTGAATTCGAAAAATTTTAACCGACAAACCGGCATTGGCGATGAAGAGGAAATCTTTCAGTTCAATTTCGGGCAAAATTTTTAACCACAGGTGTTAAAAGGCGGTTATTTTTTTTCGTTAGTCCGTTGAATTAACTACGGCTGGCCGCATAAAGCAGTGAAATGAGACATTAATGGCTAGAAATTTTTGGTTTCTGGGACTTATCTCCTATAATAATTTAATTAAGCCCTAATCAGAATTTGCAATAATTAACATATCCGACATATTCCAAGGTACAGTTCTTTAATCGCACACTAAAGAATTTTAATTAATTTTTTGAAACTTTAGCCCGCTTAAGATTTCTGGGTATAATTCTATCTCTGGTTGCGCGCTGCAACAGCACGGCGGATTTTACGTCTCAACCAGAGCAGGCGGCTTTCAGCAACTATTTGATGACTATAACGATTTTTTTATTAACAATGGAGATCGATTAAACGATGAACACAAAATTAGCACTATTTTTAGGATTATTACTTGCCGCGAACGTCTGTTTTGCCGATCTCAAGGTGGGCGTGGTGAACATTGCCGCCGTGCTGGAAAAAGCTCCGCAAGCTGAAAAGGCAAAAAAACGGTTAGAGCAGGAATTCAAACCCCGCGATAACAAATTAGTTTCACAACAAAAAGAAATCCAAAGCCTGCAGGAAAAATTAAAGAAAGATGCGGCGGTCATGGGCGAGTCCCAACGCAATAAAGTGGAAAACGAGCTTCAGGATAAGATCCGCGATGCAAAACGTTCGCAACAAGAATTTAGCGAAGACTTTAATGCGCGCCGCAACGACGAATTGGGCAAGTTACAACGCCGTATCGTCGAAGCCATTAAATCCATAGCCAAAGAGCAAGAATTCGATCTGATCTTAACCGACGGCGTGATTTATTCCAGTCCGCAGATGGATATTACTAGCCAGTTACAGCAAAAATTAGCGAATCTGCCGGATTAAAGGTAAGGGTTTATTAGTTTTTACACTAGCCTTTTCGTTAATTAATAAAAACTATGTCCATTACCTTAGATATTCTTCAGATTCAGGCTTTTTTGCCGCATCGTTATCCATTTCTCCTGGTCGATAAAGTTGTCGAATGCGAGCCGGGAGTCAGGTTGTTGGCGGTTAAAAACGTCACTTACAACGAGCCTTACTTCCAAGGCCATTTTCCGCAGAAGCCGATTTTTCCGGGGGTCTTGATATTAGAAGCCTTAGCGCAGGCCACGGGCTTGCTGGCGTCGGAATCGTCGGATGAACTGGGCGGTATGATCTATTATCTCGTTGGTATCGACAACGCCAAGTTCAAACGTCCGGTAGTTCCGGGCGATCAGCTCATGTTGGAAGCAAAATTCCTGAGAAGTAAACGCAATATCTGGGCATTTGATTGCCGCGCCGAAGTGGAAGGCGATTTTGTCGCTAGTGCGGAAATCCGTTGCGCCGCCGTGGTGCCGTAAGTTTGATCCATCCGACGGCGATTATCGATAAAAGCGCTGAGTTAATCGGCAATGTTACCGTTGGCCCGTACTCCGTTATCGGGCCAGAGGTAACCATTAATTCCGGTACTGTCATCGGTTCTCATGTAGTCGTTAAAGGGCCGACGTCTATCGGCAAAGACAACACTATCTATCAATTTACTTCCATTGGCGAAAATCCGCAGGATAAAAAATACGCTAATGAAATAACCCGGCTGGAAATCGGCGACCGCAACACCATCCGCGAGTTCGCTACCATGCACCGGGGCACCAAACAGGATCGAAGCGTTACGAAAATAGGCAATGATAATCTGTTCATGGCGTATACGCACGTGGCGCACGATTGCGTGATCGGCGATCACGTTATCATGGCTAATGGCGCGTCGTTGGCCGGTCACGTTCAACTCCATAGTCATGCTATTCTGGGCGGATTTACTCTGGTTCATCAATTCACCAAGATCGGCCAATACAGTTTTGCCGCCATGGGTAGCGCAATTACCCAGGATATTCCGCCTTACGTGATGGTGGGGGGTAAACCTACTCGGCCGCACGGTATTAATTCTGTAGGAATGGAACGTAGCGGCATTACCGCGGAAGATATCCGATTAATCCGTAAAGCCTACAAAATGATTTACAAAATGAATTTGCGGCTTGAGGATGCAATCGATCAAATGGAAGACATAGCAGGCGATAGTAAAGAATTATCGATGATGGTTAATTTTTTACGGAATGTCAGCCGGGGCATTTTGCGCTGACGCAGTTCACCAACTTAGATTCAGCAGTCCATGGCGGCAACCGTTGTCATTACAGAGCAGCAGTACAGCAGCATTTTGGCGGGCGTGGATGAAGCAGGCCGGGGTCCATTAGCTGGACCGGTAGTTGCGGCGGCAGTGATTCTGGATCCGCAAGCCCCCATCTCCGGATTAAACGACTCAAAAAAGTTGACGGAACAGCAGCGTAACCGCTTTGCGCCGCTCATTAAACAACATGCCTTATGCTATGCCATTGCTCATGCCTGTGTGACGGAAATCGATGCCTTGAATATACTGCAAGCCACGTTATTAGCTATGCAAAGAGCTATTAATGGTTTGTCGGTCGCGCCCGACCTTATTCTTGTCGATGGCAATAGACTGCCGAAAACAACTATTCCTGCCGAAGCCATCGTCAAGGGGGACAGCCTTATACCGGCAATCAGTGCGGCTTCAATTTTGGCTAAAGTGACGCGCGACGCCTTAATGCTGGACTATCACCGACAATACCCGAATTACGCTTTTCATCGCCATAAAGGTTACGGCACCAAACAGCATCTTGCGGAAATTAATCGATTCGGCTGTCTGGAGATTCACCGGCGCAGTTTTCAGCCGATTAAAACGCTTTTGGCGCGATAAAATCTTCATTACAATGCTTGTCAAACTCTGCCAATTGGATGTTTAACTTCTGGTTTTCCGATCATTAATGTCAAACGTTAGAGTCTGTTGACATTTAAACCAGCCAAATAAAGCTGGCAGCGAGAGCAATGAAAGCGGAATGGCGAGAGGCCAGCTTTTCATAGCGCGTCGCAATGCGCCGAAATTGCTTGATCCGGCAAAAGAACCGCTCCACCAGATTGCGGTTCTTGTACTGCTCCTTGTCATACTCCCGTTGCTGCTTACGGTTGCTTTTAGGCGGGATAACGGCTTTTGCCCCCGCCTTTTCAATCTCGCCCAACACCCCGTCAGCGTCATAGGCCTTGT
>VGVA01000089.1 GCA_016874115.1 Gammaproteobacteria bacterium | reverse complement strand
TTCAATGCCCAACAGCGTTGGTGCCGGATATTAAGTTTGGCGCTAGTAAAGTATCTTCGAGGTCGGCAATTACATCCACCAGATTGCCTTCCCGCACCTGCATAAGAGGCAAACTGATCTTTTTAGGTTTATGGGGATCTGGATACCTTGCAGAAAGACCTGGACGAATGGCTCGTTTATTACAATAATGAAAGAACTCATCAAGGCAAAATGTGCAACGGCAGAACGCCGATGGAAACATTGCTCAGTGGGAAACTGATTTGGGACGAAAAAAACTTGAACCAAATTTAACCTGACAGCCACCCTGAAAATTCGGTAACTGTCAGATCAGGTTTGAGCTAGTACAGTTAACGTTTATTTTTTGGCGGTTTGCTCCGGTTTTTTGCCGTATAAATCATACGCCCCGAATACCATTAAGTGTGGTCGTCCAAGTTTTTCCTTAGTAAAATCAATAGCGAATTGCTGTTTCAGTTTTTTGCCATCCCAGTTGTAAGCCTTAATAAATTGCTCGTTGTCTTTATCTTTTTTATCCCAGTTGGCAAGTAATGACGACGTAAAATAGACCCGTTTGCCATCCCAGCTTGACGACACCATGTTCAGTTGAGCGCCGATTTTTTCCTCGTAAACTTGTTTCGGTTTAAAAGGATTGCTGATGTCGAATGCGCGCGTCTTGCCGTCCATGAAGGTATCGACCCACAGCAGCTTGTCGTCGCTGGAGATGGAAATGTCGACAGGTAAGGGGATTTTAGTCGGATCGCCGATGTCGGCAACTTCCTTGGCTTGCCAATCATTAGATTTTTTGTCTTTGTACATTAACCAAAGTTTGGACGTTAATGCGGTGCTGGTGAAGCAATAATCATGCTTTTCATCCCATGCGCAACGGATTTCCAGGGGTGCGCCGGGCACATCGAAGACTTTTTTGGGCTGCTTGGTATGCAGATCCCATTGCACCACCGTGTTGCCGAAACGTTTCATGGCTTCCGGGTCTGCCAGCATTTTGCCGAAATCCATCATGTAATTCGACCAGCCGGTGAAAGACGAGGTGAACATTACGTTATGTCTAGGCATGGCGCGCAGGTCATAGCCGTAGCCATCGGCGAATTTACCGGTTTTCTTGGCGCCGCCCAGATTACTGTCGGTTGGCATCCAGCGCGTATCGATATACTTGCCGTCATTGCTGTATTCAACCAGGCCGGTGCGGCCGCCGTGATCTTTATTGTTGGATAAGCCGGTCAGAATCATGTGTCCCGGCAAGGCGTAGGAGGTGTGCGGACCGACGACACCGCCGCTTTTGCCGACGAAATCGCTGATCGTGTTTGTTAATACCGGTTTGGCGGGATCGCTATGAATATCGAAAATGAAAATTTTGCTGGTATCCAGACCGGATGCCCACAGGTATTTTCGGTCATCGGTAACGCCGGAGTGATGCGCTTCATTCCTACCGCCAATGGATAAACTATTAATGACTTTACCGTAGGTTTTCGATTTCGGCCTGACGTCCACTGTGACCAGCTTGTCCTGTTCGTCACCCAAACCGATTTGGCCCAACGTCCAGATGTAGACAAAATCCTCCTGGCCGGTAATTTTCGGCGCGTATGGCGATACGCAGGTTTCGTCCGCCCTTGTCGCGCCGATGCCTAACGCGGCAACGGTTACTGTTAATAAGCTAACGCGCTTGAGATTTTTCGTATTAATGATTGCAGTCATATCTTCCTCTCCGTAAATATTTATTTTTCATGGACTTCCAGCGCCCCGGAAGGGCACTGATTAACAACATCGGCAATTAATTCTTCACTGGCGTTGTCGGTATCGATCACAAATCGGCTGTCTTCTATTTTGAAGACTTTCGGCAGCGATTGTACGCAAACACCGGCATGGCAACATTTATTGGCATCCCACGTTACTTTCATGGCGGCCTCATGAAAAGGGGTTATTCGGCAGTAGTTGGATCAATGATCGTTTTAACTTCGGCGATTTTATTGGTGGGAAAGCCGCCTTGACTGGCGTGTTCCTTGATGCTGGCTTCATCCGGCGCGATGTAGACGCAATAAACTTTATCGTCGGTTACATAACTTTGCAGCCACTGGATTTGCGGCCCCATTCTGTTTAAAACGCCGCAAGAGGTTTGGGAAATACCCTGCAGTTGTTCAGCAGTTAATGCGCCAGCGCCGGGGATTTCGCGTTCGATTACGTATTTAGGCATGGTTGTCTCCTATTAAATAGACCGGTCGTCTCTTATTAATTATATTAACATCGTTGAATAAAATAATCCTGTAATAAAACCTCGCAACATTGTTTCAGCGGGGCGGAAGACTGCTCAATCTTCATCCGCAGCAATGCGCCTTGCCAGGTGTTCAGCAATAAATCCGCCATCTCATCGGCCGATTTATCAAGGCGTACCGTACCTTCTGTTTGGGCGGTTTTAAGCGCCACAGCCAATAGACGTTGGTATTTATCGACGGCTAAGCGCAACGACTGCTGGCACAGGTCGCTAGTGTCGCCGATTTCGCCCATCAGGTTTCCCAGCAAGCAGCCGCCTTTAAATTGCGTGGCTTCCAATTCAGCGATTAATTCATTGAAATAATTACACAAGGCAGTTAATGCGTCTGTATCCGGCGTGTTCAGATGGCGCTGCAACTGATCCAAAAAAGGCTGGATGTAATGCTGGATAACCTCAGCGGCAAAGCTTTCTTTGCTAGGAAAGTAGTTATAAAACGAACCCTTGGGAATTTGCACGGCATCCAAAATCTCTTTTAAGCCTGTACCGTGATAGCCCTGTTGCATTAATAACTGCACACCCTGAGCCAGTAGATTTTCTTGTTTGATCTGTTTTTTTGCCGCTACCATGGTTAAAAATATGCGACCGGTTGTCTTATTTTGTCAAGCAAAAAATAAATGTTTTTAAAGATTATGTAAGTCATTAATAATTAATAAAAACAGCGATAAAGTAAGTGAATTAATATTTTTTTAATTGTAAGAACTGATTAATAATCAGCGGCTTATTTTTATTAATGAATGTGAATTGCATCACAGTTTGCCTGCGGTTTCGTTAAGTATCGGCAACAGGATATTGATTTATCTGACTTAGTTAATGAACAAGGGTGCAACAATTTTACGCATACCAACAACTAAGCAAAGACGTTAGACTGTGATCGACTTTCGATGGGAACCGAAACCCCGTATGCAAAGTTCTTCCTCTCTAAAATGCGGACTTAGTTTTTAAGTCCGCACTTTTTTTGTCGAGGTCTTATGAAAGCACGTTATCCAGCCGGTAATACCCAACAAAAATGGCTCATGCCGATCGACAAGCGCAGTGCTTATCACCATGCGGGTCAGGCTGCGGCTATTTATCTGAGCAACAAGCAGAAGCAATTACCGGCCGTTCATTTTCAGATTGTCATCGAGCACAAAGACAGCGTCTCGTCAGCCTGCCATGCTAGAGATGCGAAACCGCAACGGGTGGTGTCGGTGGAAGGAGGACGATTAATCCAAAGTTTGCCATTGCTGAAAGCCGAGGCGCTGGATGGTTTATCGAATTCGGCCCAAAAGGAATACCGGCTGGCCTTTGAAGCCGATATTGTGAACATTCTGGCCGGTCCGTTGGCGGAAGCTAAATATTGCGCGCTGCGGGAAAATCAAGTATTTAATCCCAACTTGGTGTATTTGGGCGCGCTGAAGTTTTATGGGGGCAGGGCTGGGTTGAGCGTCATTAATGAATATCTGGAAGGCGTTTATAGTCAGCGTGAAGTACGCGACCATAAGCTGGTCGAGTTGTTTTTGGCGGCCTATAGTTTTGTTAATAATCAGTTGAACTTGCAGGCCATCACGGCGTTAGCCGTGCATATTCTCGATCAGCATCATAAGCATGTGATTGATTGTAATGATGTAATTGCCTTGTTGGAAGCTTCGCATCTGGCGCTTGCTTAAGTTTTTCTGCGGCCAAACAAGGCGGTGCCTATTCTGACAAGGGTTGCGCCTTCCGCAATCGCTGCCTCTAAATCGCCGGACATGCCGAAAGAAAACGTCGTTAATTCAGGGCGTTGTATCGCCTTTACCGCTTGTACAATGGCACGATAAGGCTGGCGTTGCAAAGCAAAATCCGTTTGCGGTTCCGGTATCGCCATCACGCCCCTGAGCGCCAGGCGAGGGAATTCGCTTATCGCTGCGCATAGCTCTGGAAGTTCCGCTAATGTAATGCCTGACTTGCTGGATTCGTTGCTGATATTAATCTGCACACAGATATTTAACGGCGGCAGGTTGTCCGGCCTTTGCTCGTGCAAGCGTTTGGCGATCTTTACACTGTCTACGCTGTGTACCCAGTTAAAATGTTGGGCAATCAGCTTGGTTTTGTTGGATTGTATCGGCCCGATAAAATGCCAGGTAATGTTGTAGGCACCCAGCGCCTGTTGTTTTATTAATGCTTCCTGGCAATAATTTTCGCCGAAATGGCGTAATCCGGCGTGGTAAGCGGCGGCAATATCGGCAGGTGGTTTGGTCTTGCTGACGGCCAAAAGCAACACGCCGGACGGGTCGCGGTTGCAGGCGCGGCAATAACCGTTAATGTGTTGGCGAACTTCATTAATATTTTCGGCGATAGACATGGTGTGCAGATAGCTAAGCTTTTCGCCGATTATTAAACATTAAAGCTTTAAAAAAGCGAAGACTTGGACTATTGTTTTAAGACGGAATTGTTAAATTTCACCTTATTACAGGAGTAAACTGTGGATATCGCCGAGTTGTAAGCTTTTTCCGTTAAAAATAACGCATCAGACTTGCATTTGTCGGCAGGACTACCGCCCATGATACGGGTGGACGGCGATATCCGGCGTATTAATATCCCAGCGTTCGAGCATAAAGAAGTCCATGCCTTGATGTACGACATCATGAACGATAAACAAAGCCGCGATTATGAAGAGTTTTTGGAAACCGACTTTTCCTTCGAATTGCCCGGCGTTGCCCGCTTCCGGGTCAATGCCTTCAATCAGGAACGCGGCGCGGCAGGCGTGTTCCGTACCATTCCATCGAAAGTATTATCGCTGGAAGAATTAAAAGCGCCGAAGTTTTTTGCCGAACTGACCACCAAATCCCGCGGCCTTATTCTGGTAACCGGGCCGACCGGTTCCGGTAAATCGACGACGCTGGCAGCGATGATTAATCACATTAATACCAACGATTACTGTCATATCCTGACCGTTGAAGACCCGATTGAGTTTGTTCATGAAAGTCAGAAAAGCCTTATTAATCAGCGGGAAGTCCATCGCGATACGCATGGATTCAATGAAGCCTTGCGCTCGGCCTTACGGGAAGATCCCGATATTATTCTTGTCGGTGAGATGCGCGATTTGGAAACCATCCGGCTGGCATTAACCGCTGCAGAAACCGGTCACTTGGTATTCGGCACACTGCATACCACATCCGCCGCGAAAACCATCGGCCGGATTATAGACGTCTTCCCGGCAGCAGAGAAAGATATGATCCGCTCCATGTTGTCGGAATCGTTGCAGGCAGTAATCTCTCAGACGTTATTGAAAAAAACCGGCGGCGGGCGGGTTGCCGCGCATGAAATCATGGTCGGTACCCCGGCTATTCGAAACCTGATCCGCGAAGCGAAAGTGGCGCAGATGTATTCCGCTATCCAGACAGGCCGCAAAGAAGGCATGCAGACTTTGGACCAATGCTTGAAAGATTTGGTAGATCAAGGGGTTATTCATTCCAAAATGGCAATGAGCAAAGCGGTTAATAAAGACATGTTCCGCTAAAGTTAGGTGAGCGTATGGACTTCAAGGCGATATTAGAATTAATGGTTAAAAAGCGGGCGTCCGACCTGTTTATTACCGCTGGCAGGCCGCCGACCATGAAAGCAGACGGTTCGTTGGTGGAACTGTCGAAAAATCCATTAACCTCAGAGCAATCGTTAATGGTTGTCTTAAGCCTGATGGATCAGCAGCAAAAGAGCGAATTCGAGAACACCAAAGAATGCCAGTTTGCCGTCGGTTATCCCGGCTTGGGTCGCTTCCGGGTGAGCGCCTTTACCCAGCGCGATGCGGCGGGCATGGTGCTTAGAAGGATCGAAAATCAGATACCGGATGCGGAAGATCTGCATTTGCCGCCTATCTTGAAAGAAATGATTATGGAAAAGCGCGGCCTAATTATCTTTGTCGGCGCGACCGGTACGGGTAAATCGACATCGCTGGCGGCATTAATCAAACACCGCAATCAAAACTCAAGCGGCCACATCATCACCATTGAAGACCCCATCGAATTTCAGCATCCGCATTTGGGCTGCATCGTAACCCAGCGGGAAGTCGGCATCGATACGGAGTCTTACGAAGTTGCGCTGAAAAACACCTTGCGGCAAGCGCCGGATGTGATATTGATCGGTGAGATAAGAACCCGTGAAACCATGCAAAACGCCATTACTTTTGCTGAAACCGGGCATTTGTGCCTATCAACCTTGCACGCCAACAACGCCAATCAGGCGCTGGACCGGATTCTGCATTTCTTCCCCGACGAAATGCACGATCAGTTGCACATGGATTTATCGCTCAATCTGAAAGGCATTGTCGCGCAACAATTAATCAAGCGCGTGGACGGCAAAGGCCGTTATCCGGCGGTGGAAATATTAATTAATACGCCGCTGGCAAAAGACTACATTCGCAAAGGCGAGATTAATAAGCTGAAAGAATTAATGAAATCGTCGCGCGAACAGGGCATGCAAACCTTCGACCAGGCACTGTATGATTTGTATGTGGCTGGAAAAATCAGTTACGACGACGCCTTGAACTCACCCGATTCCAGAAACGAAGTACGGTTAATGATCAAGCTGGGCACCCGCGTCGGCGACTTCGGCAATGACGATATGATCTTGACCGAAACGGAGAATTAATGAGAGACTACTGGTTGCCTTAACCATAAGGTAAGATGAAGAAACTCCGTACCTTTAGTGCTGCGACAGATCCTGCAAGTCTTGCAGTACTTCTTGCCAATGTCCTTTAACGCTGACTTTGCGCCATTCGCGTACCAATTCGCCGTTGGGATCGATTAAAAAAGTGCTGCGTTCAATACCCAGAACCTGCTTGCCGTACATGTTTTTCATTTTAATAACCTGATAATGACGGCATAGAGCTTCGTCCGTGTCGGCTATCAGTTCAAAAGGGAATTGCTGTTTGGTTTTGAAGTTAATGTGCGATTTCAAACTGTCGCGGGAAACGCCGATAATCTCGGCATTTAGAGTTTTGAATTCGTCGTAGTGGTCGCGGAAATCCTGGCCTTGTTGGGTGCAGCCCGGTGTGCTGTCCTTCGGGTAAAAATACAAAACCAAGAGCTTTCCTTTAAAATCAGTCAGATTAGTAGCTCCGGCAATACCGGTAGAAACATAGTTTTGGTTAGGCGTGGCGACAAGAATGCTGGGCATCGGCATGTTAAGCTCCTACCGTTTAATCGGTTCCAGAATGGCGTCGATATTCAAGTGATCGCAAAAATCCAGAAATTCTTCCCTTAGCGACAACAAATGAATTTGCGGCGGCACTAAAATAACGAATTTTGTCGAGAAAACAGAAGTTTGCGCATAAGGCGCTTGGTACGAGCTGCCGGTGATTTCTTCGATATCGATATTGTGTTCCAGCAAAAAGGTAGTGATCGCTTCCACAATGCTTTCCTTGTCGAGCGAAATCGTTTCCAGCGTATAAGGTACGGATTCCTTGCCTTTCTCTCTGGTTTCGGTGCGCAGGTATTGCAGTTTAATATCGACTTTCTTTTGCAGGGATTCCAGTACACTTTCAAGTTTGGCAATTTGATTCCAGTTACCTTGAATTAACAGATAGCTGGCGGTAGACTGGCCTAAGCGCGATGATCGGATTTCCAGAACATTGCACTTACAATCACGGATAATGGGCAATATATCCGCTAAAAAGTGACTATTGAGATTGCCTAAGGCGGTAATGGATAGTTGCATGGAAGCTACGTTAGGTTTTGGATAAGATTCTAACATCAATTTAACTGTTGGTAATGGCGATGTGTTTTAACAAGGAAGTCCTAATTATCCATTGGGTATTAATCTGATATCGAGCTTTTATGTCATTAATAAAGAAGCAAAAATTAGTAGTCGCGGTGTCTTCCAGGGCTTTATTCGATTTGGATGAGTCTCACAAAGTCTTTGAGCTACAAGGGAAAGAAGCGTACTGCGAGTATCAGATCAATCATGAGGACGATATACTGGCGCCCGGTTACGGGTTTCCCCTGGTAAAAAAACTGTTGGCTATTAATGATAACAGCCCACATGAGCCGCTGGTAGAAATAATTTTACTCTCGCAAAACAGCGCGGATACCGGCTTACGCATCTTTAATTCAATCGCCCATCATAAATTGAACATAACCCGCGCCGCGTTCACCAGCGGCGTGTCGCCCTACGCGTACATGCCGGCCTTCGGCGCGCACTTGTTTTTATCGGCGAATGCCGATGATGTTGTCAAAACGCTCGATGCCGGATTTGCCGCAGCGACGATCCTGAGCGGTTCCGCCACGGCCAGCCAAAGTTTGCAACTTCGCATCGCGTTCGACGGCGATGCCGTCCTATTTTCCGACGATTCTGAACGGATTTATCAGGAGAAAGGGTTGGCGGTGTTTGCTGAAAACGAACGGAATGAGGCGAAAAAGCCGTTGCCGGGCGGGCCGTTCAAAGATTTTCTGGGTAGATTGCATCATATCCAACGTCAGTTTGAGCCGGAGACTTCGCCGATCAGGACCGCGCTGGTTACCGCCCGCGCCGCGCCCGCACACGAACGTGTGGTGCGCACCTTAAGGGCGTGGGGTATCCGCATCGACGAAGCTTTGTTTTTGGGCGGTATGTCCAAAGGTGCGTTCTTAAAGGCATTTGGTGCTGATATTTTCTTTGACGACCAGCAAGGCCACTGCGAATCCGCCGCCGAACACGTCGCCGCCGCGCACGTGCCGCATGGGGTTATTAATAAGAAAACGAAATCGTAAGTGTTTTTCCTTCATATGCAATGCCGTAAAGCGCAATAACCAACGGGCATTGCGCCGTATGTTCAAACTATTCAAATTCATATAAGTCTCTTCGACAACCGCCCCAGTCAAAGGGGTAAACGCCTTGCCTGACCCAATAATGAAAGGTCGAATACGGCCAATCCTTCACTTGCTTTACCCAGTCATGCTTGACCGGGTTGTAGTGGATATAATCCAGGTGCGCCCGGTAATCGGCTTCATCCCGTATCACGTGTTCCCAGTATCGACGTTGCCAAATGCCGCGTTCGCCACGCCTTACCCTAACCGCAGA